>DATEJU010000574.1:0-20582 GCA_035277805.1 Paraburkholderia sp.
TATGCGTCGGTCGGCATGCCGGTCAACTATCGCCACTGGTCGTTCGGCAAGCACTTCCTGTCCACCGAGAAAAGCTATCGCCGCGGCCAGATGGGCCTCGCGTATGAGATCGTCATCAATTCGAATCCATGCATTGCGTACCTGATGGAAGAGAACACGATGACGATGCAGGCACTCGTCATCGCGCACGCAGCGTACGGACACAACTCGTTCTTCAAGGGCAACTACCTGTTCAAGCTCTGGACGGACGCCCATGCGATCATCGACTACCTCGTCTACGCGAAGAATTACATCGCCGAATGCGAGGAGCGCTATGGACTCGACCGCGTGGAGGAACTGCTCGATTCGTGCCACGCTCTCATGAATTACGGCGTGGACCGTTACAAGCGCCCGCAGAAGCTCTCGCTCGAGCGCGAGGCCGCGATGCGCCGCGAGCGCGAAGCGTATCTGCAGTCGCAAGTCAACGAACTGTGGCGCACGCTGCCGAAGACGCAACAGCCCATCGCCGAGGAAATCGATGAGCGCTTCCCGCCCGAGCCGCAGGAGAACCTGCTTTACTTCGCCGAAAAGAACTCGCCGCTGCTCGAACCGTGGGAGCGCGAAGTCATCCGCATCGTGCGCAAGATCGGTCAGTACTTCTATCCACAGCGGCAGACCCAGGTCATGAACGAGGGTTGGGCCACGTTCTGGCATTACACGCTGCTCAATACGCTGTACGCGCAGGGCAAGCTCGAAGACGGCTTCATGATGGAGTTCCTGCACTCGCACAGCAACGTGATCTATCAGCCGCCGGTCACCAAGCACTACTACAGCGGGATCAATCCATACGCGCTGGGCTTTTCGATGATGAGCGACATTCGCCGCATCTGCGAAAACCCCACGGAAGAAGACCGCAAGTGGTTCCCCGAGCTCGCCGGCAGCCCGTGGCTCAAGGCACTGCACTACGCGATGCGCAACTTCAAGGACGAGAGTTTCGTGGCGCAGTATCTTTCGCCGCATCTGATCCGCGAAATGCGGCTCTTCTCGGTGCTCGACGACGACATGCGCGACGCACTCGAAGTCTCGGCCATTCATGACGAAAGCGGCTACCAGTACGTGCGCCAGGCGCTCTCGCGGCAGTACGACATGCATCACCGCGAACCGAACATTCAGGTGTGGTCGGTGAACACGCGCGGCGACCGCAGTCTTACGCTGCGCCACTTCATGAGCGATAACCGCCACCTCTCGGGCGACACCGACGAAGTGCTGCGGCACATGGCGCGGCTGTGGCAATTCGACGTGTATCTGGAAAGCGTCGACGAGAACGGCACGGTCAGGAAGCGCTATGAATGCCGCTACGTGCCGCCGCCGGTGAAGGTGTAGCGCTTCACGCTTTCACTCACGCGTGTTGCAACCGAAGGCCAGCCTGTGAGCTGGCCTTTTTCTTGTCGTCGCGCAGAATGCCTTTCGCTTTGGTTTCAGTGACGCCAGTCGCACGGAACGAATGCCCTGTGCCGCGCTAAGATACGGCGCTATTCCGTTTTGCTTTAACGTATCGATCACTCAGGAGCCTATGCGGATGCAGGAATCGAAAGGAAGCCGTCATGGCGTTTGACCTGTTCAGCGGCGTGCGGCCGCTCAACCGCGCAGGGGCGTTGCGCGACGCCAGAGCAGGGGTGCTGCTCGCATCGATGAACATCCCGCAACTGCTCGGCTATGCGCGCATTGCGGGCATGCCTGCCGTCACCGGCATCTATACCGGCTTCCTGCCGTTGATTGCGTTCGCGCTCTTTGGCGCTTCGCGTCACCTCGTGGTGGCCGCGGATTCGGCTACGGCCACCATCTTCGCGAGCAAGCTCACGACCATGGCGGCGCCTTCGAGTGCGGAGTATGTCGCGCTGGCCGGCATGACCGCGCTGCTCACGGCGGTCCTTCTGCTGCTCGCTCGCATATTCCGGCTGGGCTTTCTCGCCGACTTTCTCTCGCGTACGGTGCTGGTGGGTTTTCTCACCGGCGTTGGCGTGCAGGTGGGCGTGGCGATGCTCGGCGACATGCTCGGCATTGCGTTCACCTCGCGGCGCACCGTCCTGCAGATCAAGCAGATTGTGGTGCAATCTTCCTCCATTCACTGGCAGACGCTCGCCATTGCCGCATTCGTGGTCGTGGCGATTCTCATCTTCAAGCGCTTGAGGCCAGGCTGGCCCGTGCCACTGCTTGCGGTGATCGGCGGCATTGCTGCGAGCGCGATATTCGACTTCGCGGGCCATGGCATCGCGGTGACCGGGCCGGTGCAAGGGGGCCTGCCGCATATTGCGTTTCCGGCCGTCGGCTGGTTCCAGATGATCGATCTGCTGCAGGTAGCGGCTTCGTGCTTCGTCATCATCGTCGCGCAGAGCGCCGCGACGAGCCGTGCCTTCGCCGAACGCTACGGCGAGCGCGTGGACGAAGATCAGAATCTGCTCGGGCTTGCGGCAGCGAATGCGGCCGCGGCGATGAGCGGTGCCTTCGTGGTGAACGGCAGCCCCACGCAGACCGCCATGGGCGAGCAGGCCGGCGCGCGCAGTCAGTTCGCTCAGCTCGTGTTTGCGGGTGTCGTCGTGGTCGTGTTGCTCTTCCTGAGCCGCTGGCTGCAATATCTGCCGCGCTGCGTGCTTGCGGCGATCGTGTTCACGATCGCCGTCGGGCTCGTGCATATCGGCCAGCTGATCGACATTCGCCGCGAGAGCCGTGGCGAATTCCGCCTCGCCATGACCACGGCCATCTCCGTCGTCCTGATCGGCGTGGAAAACGGCATCCTCATTGCGATCGCGCTCTCGTTGCTACGCCACGTGCGCCACAGCTACCGGCCCCACACGATGGTGCTGGTGCCCAACGAAGCAGGGCGCTGGATGCCAGTGCCCGCGCATGCGGGTCTCGTGACTGCGCCCGGGCTCATCGTTTACCGCTTCGGCGCAGACCTGTTCTACGCCAACGATCATCGTTTCGTCGACGAGGTGAAAGGCCTCGTCGACGGCGCGCCGGCGCCTGTACACTCGCTCGTGATCGATGCGGCCGCCATCACCGACATCGACTACTCGGCCGGTCGTTCGGTCAACGAACTATGTGAATCGCTGCGTAGTCGCGGCATCAAAGTGATATTCGGGCGGGTCAACCGTTATCTGCGCGCGGACATGGACCGGCACGGCATCACGCCCGTGGTGGGTGCGGAGAACCTCTACACGACGCTGCATGAGGCGCTTGCGGCGGTGCATCCGGATCTCGACGTGCACACGGACGCGTGACGCGGCCTCACCCCACCCGCGTGCAGCGCGGCTGCCATCTCACTGCAACCGCTGCACGCGTGCGTACGTCGCGAACCGCCTGACGGAGATTCTTCGGCGGTTCGCAGGTTTCGTAGAAACTACTTAAAAGCCTCCATAAAAACCCGAATTGTCCGCGAGATTTCACGGCTGATATCGTGCGGCTCAAGCGCTGTGGAAGCGCTTCCACTCCACTGCCGTCGGGTTGCGGAAATACTCGGCCCACGGTTCTCGCGCAGGAGCTTTCGTGATACACGATATAGCCGCTTCGCCGCACACCGCCTCGATTGCCACGCTCGATGATGACGCCTTCACGCCGTCGCGCGATTCCGCGCTCTGGCGGCGCGACTTCCTGCTGGGCGCGGCCACCGCGTCGTACCAGATAGAAGGCGCTGTGGGGGAAGACGGCCGGCTGCCGTCGATCTGGGACACCTTCAGCGCCACGCCCGGCAAGGTGCTCGCGGGCGATACGGGTGCGGTGGCCTGCGATCATTACCACCGCTGGGAAGGCGACCTCGATCTGCTCGAAGCGCTGAATTTCGAGGCCTATCGCTTCTCGATCGCCTGGCCGCGTGTGATGGACGCGTCGGACCAGCCAAACGCGAAGGGCATCGGCTTCTACAAGCGCCTGCTGGAGCGCCTCAAGGAGAAGGGCATCCGGACCTTCGCGACGCTCTATCACTGGGACCTGCCGCAGCATCTGGAAGACCGCGGCGGCTGGCTCAACCGCGATACCGCATATCGTCTCGCCGACTACGCCGATCTGATGAGCCGCGAATTCTCGGGCCTCGTCGACGCGTGGATGACGCTCAACGAGCCGTGGTGCTCGGCGTATCTCGGCTATGGCAATGGCCACCATGCGCCGGGCCTCGCGAACCCGCGCTATGCGACCCAGGCCATGCATCATCTGCTGCTGGGGCACGGGCTGGCCATTGCGGCGCTGCGCGCGAACGATCCACACTCGGCGAAAGGCATGGTCGCGAACGTCGGCCGCGGCACGCCGGATTCGGACTCGCACGCCGACCTTACCGCCGCGCGACGCTTCGAAGTCCAGCACAACGCCTGGATTCTCGATCCGCTTTTCAAGGGCGAGTATCCGGCCGAGCTGTTCGAGTTGTGGCCCGGCACCGAGCCCCTCGTGCTCGATGGCGACATGCGGACGATAGCCGCGCCGCTCGACTTCCTCGGCATCAACTACTATTTCCGTACCAATGTGAAAAGCGATGGTGCGCACGGTTTCGTCGAAGTGCCGCTTGCCGGCGTCGAACGCACGCAGATGGGCTGGGAGGTTCATCCGGACGGCCTGCGCGATTTGCTCATGGGTTTTCATCGGACGTATGAAAACCTGCCGCCCGTGTACATCACCGAGAATGGCATGGCCTCCGACGATCGCGTGCGGAACGGACAGGTGGACGATGTGCAGCGCATCTCGTTCCTCAAGCGCCATCTGGCCGCCGTCGATGCCGCGATCAAGGCCGGCGTCGACGTGCGCGGCTATTTCGTGTGGTCGCTGCTCGATAACTTCGAGTGGGCGTTCGGCTATGAGCGGCGCTTCGGCGTCGTGCATGTGGACTACGACACGCAAAAGCGCACACCCAAACGCAGCGCGGAACTGATTGCACGCTTCATCGCAGAGCGCAGGGCACGCGGCGTCGCTTGAGGAGCAGGAGGCCCCTGCGGTACCCGATGCACCAGAAGCGCCGCCCATATCGGCGTGCGAGTTTGACTTCATCGATCAGCAGAAAAATCCGGAGGAGACGCAATGAAGCGAATGGAGCACTATGCACTGGTCCTGCGCGGCATCGTGACGGCGCTGGCATTGGCCGGCGCCGTCGCGGCCCACGCCGCGGATGCGCCGCTCAAGGCCACCGTGATTCATTGGTGGACCTCGGGCGGCGAATCGGCTGCCATCAAGCAATTCGCACAAGCCTACGATCAGGCAGGCGGGCAGTGGGTGGACAATGCGATTGCGGGCGCGGACCAGGCGCGTGCCACGGCGATCAACCGCATCGTCGGCGGCGATCCGCCCACGGCGGCGCAATTCAACACGTCCAGGCAGTTCCACGATCTCATCGACCATGGACTCCTGAATAATGTCGACAGCGTCGCCACCAAGGAGAACTGGAACGCGATCCTGCCCGAGTCGGTGCTCAACCAGATCAAGGTGAACGGGCACTTCTATGCGGCGCCCGTGGACATCCACATGCAGGACTGGTTCTTCTATTCGAAGCCGGCGTTTGCAAAAGCCGGCATTGCAAGCGAGCCGAAAAACTTCAACGAACTCTTCGCCGATCTCGACAAGCTCAAGGCGGCAGGCCTGATTCCGCTCGCGCTCGGCGGCCAGGCGTGGCAGGAGAAGATCACTTTCGACGCGATCTTCGCCGACATGGACCGCAACCTCTACATGAAGGTCTATCGCGACCGCGACGCGAATGCCGTCGATTCTCCGGCGTTCAAGAATGTGCTGATGACTTTCAAGCGTCTGCACAACTACATCGATCCGGGCTCGCCTGGCCGCAACTGGAACGACGCGACGGCGCTCGTGATTTCGGGCAAGGCCGGCATGCAGATCATGGGCGACTGGGCGAAGGGCGAGTTTTCCAATGCGAACCAGGTGGCGGGCAAGGACTTCGGCTGCTTCCCGGGCTTCGCGAATTCGCCGTACATGGTGGCGGGCGATGCGTTCGTGTTTCCGAAGACCGACAACCCGCAGGCCGTGAAAGCGCAGCAACTGCTCGCGACGGTGATGACCTCGCCCAAGGCGCAGGCCGCGTTCAGCGAGAAGAAGGGCTCGATACCGATCCGCCAGGACGTGGATACCTCGGGCTTCGACATCTGCGCGAAAGAGGGGATGGCGATCATGAAGGACAAGTCGCGCCAGTTGCCGAACCCGGAGATGCTGATTCCGCCTGACGTGCAGGGCGCGCTTCAGGACGTCATCACGAACTTCTGGAACAAGAACCAGTCGGTCGATGATGTGCAGAAAGCGTTCGCCACGGCGATCAAGAGCTGAGCGGCCCATGTACGCGCTCAAGCTCGATCACGCGCGGCGGCAGGCGCGCGCGGGGCGCCCCGTGCGGCGGCGCCTGTCGCTCGCCGCGTGGATCGCGCTGCTGCCCATGGCGGCCACGGTCGTGTTTGCGTATCTCGGCACGATGCTATGGACCGCGCGCGTCTCGATGAGCTACTCGCGCTCGCTGCCCACGAACACGTTCGCGGGCGTCACGCAATACGTGCGGCTCTTCGAGAACGACCGCTGGATCGTCTCGCTGCAGAACCTCGCGATCTACGGCGTCTGCTTCATCGCGGCCTGTCTCGCGATCGGCCTGCTGCTCGCGATCTTCATCGACCAGCGCATCGCAGCGGAAGGCGCGCTGCGCACGATCTTCCTCTATCCGTATGCGATGTCGTTCGTCGCAACCGGTCTCGTGTGGCAATGGATCCTCAATCCCGAGCTGGGCGTGCAGGCCGTGCTCCGGCACATCGGCTTCGCGCACGCCCACTTCGACTGGATCGTCACGCAGCGCTTCGCGATCTATACGCTCGTGATCGCGACGGTGTGGCAGGCCTCGGGCCTCGTGATGGCGTTGATGCTCGCGGGCCTGCGCGGCATCGACGAAGAGATCTGGATGGCCGCGCGCATCGACGGCATTCCGCGCTGGCGTGTCTATGCGAGCATCGTGGTGCCGATGCTGAAGACGTCGACGTCCACCGCGTTCGTGCTGCTCTTCGTGATGGTCGTGAAGCTCTACGACGCCGTGGTCGCGATGACGCAAGGCGGTCCCGGCACCGCGAGCGAGGTGCCGGGCAAGTTCATCATGGATTACCTGTTCAACCGCGCGAATATCGGGCTGGCATCCGCCGCGTCGATCGTGCTGCTCGCCACCGTGCTCGCCATACTCGCGCCGGTGCTCTACGCGAGAAGCCGCGTTTCGGCCATGGCGGCGCGCAGGGGAGAGCGAACGTGAGCGCACCGTTTGCCGAATCGTCCGGCGCCGGCGAGCGCGTGGCAAGCACGGCGCGCCGCAAACCGGCGCCGAAGCGCCGACGCCATTTCACTCCGGCGCGCCTGGGTATCTACGGATTCCTGATTATCGCTGCGCTTTTTTTCCTGCTGCCGCTCTACGTGATGCTGGTCACGTCGATCAAGCCGATGGACGAGATCCGCATGGGCCATCTGCTTGCGCTGCCGCGCCACCTCACGTTCGCGCCGTGGCAGGACGCCTGGTCGTCGGCATGCACGGGCCTCGAATGCGGCGGCATCCGCGTGGGCTTCTGGAATTCGGTGCGCATTGTCGTACCGAGCACGATCCTCTCGATCACGGTGGGCGCCGTGAACGGCTACGCGCTCTCGTTCTGGCGGCCGCGCGGCGCGGGCGTGCTGTTCGCGGTGCTGCTCGCGGGCGCGTTCATTCCCGTGCAGGTGATGGTCTATCCGCTCGTGCGCGTGCTGGCCACCGTGCATTTGTTCGCTTCGCTGCCAGGTATCGTGCTGATCCATACGATCTTTGGCATGCCGGTGATGACGCTGCTGTTCCGCAACTACTATGCTTCGCTGCCGCAGGAGCTCTTCAAGGCGGCGCGCATCGACGGCGGCGGTTTCTGGCGCATCTTCGTGCAGCTCATGCTGCCGATGTCGGCGCCCATCGTCGTGGTCGCCTTGATCATGCAGGTCACGGGGATCTGGAACGACTACATTCTCGGCCTGGTTTTCGCGGGCACGAAGAATTTGCCGATGACTGTGCAGCTCAACAACATTATCAATACGACCACGGGCGAGCGGCTCTACAACGTCAACATGGCCGCGACGATCCTCACTTCGCTCGTGCCGCTCGCGATCTATTTCGTATCGGGCCGCTGGTTCGTGCGCGGCATAGCGTCGGGCGCGGTGAAGGGGTGAGGCGACCGACAAGGAGACAGACGATGACGAATCCGGCGAACGTGGCGGTGCGCAACCTGCGCATCGAGCTTGGCGCGAACACGGTCATCGAGGACCTCGACCTCGACGTGCGCGCCGGCGAATTCGTGGTGCTGCTCGGTCCTTCGGGCTGCGGCAAATCCACATTGCTGCACAGCATCGCGGGCCTCATCGACGTGGCGGACGGCAGCATCGAGATCGCGGGCGAGGACATGACATGGGCCGACCCGAAAGATCGCGGCGTGGCGCTCGTATTCCAGTCGTACGCGCTCTATCCGACGATGAACGTCGAGCGCAATCTCTCGTTCGCACTCCGCATCAATGGCGCGCCCCGCGCCGAAATCGAGCGTCGCGTGCAGCGCGCCGCCGAGATGCTCCAGCTAGGTCCGCTGCTCGCGCGCAAGCCCGCGCAGCTCTCGGGCGGCCAGCGTCAGCGCGTGGCGATCGGCCGTGCGCTGGTGCGCGAGGCTGACGTGTTCCTGTTCGACGAGCCGCTTTCGAACCTCGACGCCAAGCTGCGCACGGAACTGCGCCGCGAGATCAAGCAACTGCATCAGCAATTGGGCGCGACGATGATCTACGTGACGCACGATCAGGTCGAAGCCATGACGCTCGCCACGCGCATGGCGGTCATGAAAGGCGGCGTGATCCAGCAATTCGGCACGCCCGCGCAAGTCTATGCGCGGCCCGAGAACCTGTTCGTGGCGACCTTTCTGGGCACGCCACCGATGAACCTGCTGCGCGGCGCGCTCGAAGCCGACGAGGGCAAGCTGTGGTTCCGCGGCCCGCGGCTTTCGGTGGACGTCTCGCACTATGCGTTCAAGGGCGCACCCGATCTCGAGAGGCCGTGCGTGCTGGGCGTGCGCCCCGAGGATGTGCGGGCATCCGCTGCGGCTCGCGCGGTGTCGCGGGGCGAAGCGCTGCAAGGCCAGATCACGCTGGTCGAACCGATGGGCAACCACCGGGTCCTCTGGCTCGATTATCATGGCTCGCGGATCGCTTCGATCGACCAGGACAAGACCCCGCTTGCGAATGGGGCGCTCGTACCGTTCGAGATCGACGCCGGGCAGGTGTCGCTGTTCGACGAGGCAAGCAGTTTGCGGCTCTGAGCGGCGCCGAAGGCGTATTCATCAGACAAAAAGCGGACGGCCACGAGTGCGCGGCTGAAGCGGCAACGACAAGAACGCAACGATAAAAAGCAGAGGGGCGAACAAGACGTGGCAACCCTGAAAGACGTGGCAACGCTGGCTGGTGTGGGTCTCTCCACGGCCTCGCGGGCGATCTCCGGCAAGGGGCCGGTGTCGGCCGAGGCCGCCGCGCGCGTGCAGGCCGCCATCGAGCAACTCAATTTCCGGCCTTCGTCGATCGGCCGGGCCATGGCGACGCAGTCGCTCGGCATCATCGGGATTTTCGTGCCGACCTTCTTCGGCTCGTATTACGGCACCATCCTCAAGGAAACCGATACCGAATTGCGCGCGGTGGGTCGTCACGTGGTGGTGGCCACGGGCTGCGGCGAGGCTTCGCCGCGCGAGCAGGCCGTCGAAGCCGTGCGCTTTCTGATTGGCCGCGATTGCGACGGCGTGGTGGTCATCAGCCACGACCTGCACGACGAAGACCTCAACATGCTGCACGCGCTGCATCCGCGCATGGCGTTCCTGAACCGCGTGTTCGACCAGTTGCCCGAGGCGTCGTTCTGCGCCGACCACTGTCACGGCGGCGAACTGGCCGCGCGCACGCTCGTCGAGCACGGCCATCGCGAGATTGCCGCAATCGGCGGGCCGGCAAGCTCTTCGGACAACCTCGCACGCCTCGATGGCTTTTTCACCGAGCTCGCGCGCCATGGCATCGCGCGCGACGCGGTGCCGCTCATCATGTCGGATTTTTCACCCGAGGGCGGCTATGCGGCGGCAGGCGAGTTGCTCGACGCAAAGCGGCACTTCACGGGGCTCTTTTGCGCGAACGACACGATGGCCATGTCGGCGCTCGCACGCCTGCAGCAGGCCGGCATTGCGGTGCCGCACGACGTTTCCGTGATCGGCTACGACGACGATTATTCGGCGGCCTACATGGCGCCCGCGCTCACCTCGGTCCATATTCCGACCGCCGAGCTCACACGCAATGCCGTGCGCTGGCTGATCAACCAGTGCTATGGCACGCACTGGGACATCGAGCGTAACTTCGACGTGAGCGTGACGATGCGCGCGTCGGTCGCGCGGGCGAACCCCGCGCGCCTTGCCTGAAGCGATCCTGTGCGGCATGGCGGCGACGCACCGCCGCGCGCCACCGCCCGCGCCCGATCACGGCTGTGCGGCGAGCGCCGGGGTGGGGGCGGTCGCGGGTGTATAGGTGCCGGTGAGCGACTTGAGGAAGGCGGTGAGCGCGTCAACATCGGCTTCCGAAAGCGTGGTGCCGAGCTGATACTGCGCCATTTTGCGCACCGCCTCGCGCAGATCCGTCACGCTGCCGTCGTGGAAATACGGCGCCGTCAGCGCCACGTTGCGCAGTCCCGGCACCTTGAACCACCGGCGATCGCGCGGATCGTGCGTGACGTTGGCACGGCCGTTGTCGGCTTCGGTCAGCGCATCGCCGCGCGCGGCAAAGTAGTCTCCGGCGCGGCCCATGCGCTCGAACGACTGTCCACCCAGATTGGCGCCCACATGGCAACTCGCGCAGCCCGTCGACTTGAACAGCCGATAGCCGCGCACCTCTTCGCTGCTCAGCGCCTCGCCGTTGCCGCGCAGCCAGGCATCGAAGCGGCTCGGCGTGAGCAGCGTCTTTTCGAACTCCGCGATGGCGTCGGTGAGGTTCGGACCGCTCAGGCCATCCGGGTAGACCGTCATGAATGTCTCGGAGAACGAAGGATCGGCCTTGAGCTTGCCGACGATCTGATCCCACGATGCCGACGCCATTTCCAGCGGATTGAGCGGCGGCCCCCCCGCCTGTTCCTGGAGCGTCGCGGCCCGCCCGTCCCAGAACTGCATGTGGTTGAGCGCTGCGTTGAATACCGTGGGCGCATTCACGCCGCCCAGTTGGCCGCGCACGCCGAGCGAGCGCTTGCGGTTGTCCACGCCGCCCGTCGAAAGCGAATGGCAACTCGCGCACGAGATGGAGTTGTCGACGGAAAGGCGCGGGTCATGAAACAGCTGCATGCCGAGCGCGACCTTGCGTGGATCGGTGGGCAGTGCGTGCGGCAACGGCTGCACTGGATCGTTCTCGAAGGCCGGCGCGACGCCGGGCGTGACATACCAGCGCTTGCGTTCGCGCGAGATCCATGTGAGAAGCGTCTGCTGGTCGTGCTGGCTCAGGCCGGCTCGCCAGTGCACCATGCGAAAGCGCATGGGAGGCATCGTGTCGTTCGTCACCACGCGCTCGAGCTTGGCGAGATCGGCCTGCCCGGGTGGCGTGCCGTCGCGTAACGCATTGAACAGGGCGTCGAGACGGAAGTAGCGCTGACCCTTGTCGATATCGAACTGCGAGATCTGCCGGATGCCGGGCAGGGCGGCGTAGGGCGGCAGGACCGCCTTTGTCGAATGGCAGTAATAGCACGCGTTGCGATTGAGGATGTCGCGAATCCGTGCCGCTTCGGCCGACGCAGCGGGCCGGCCGGCCGCGCGTTCGGCGTAGAGAGTGTCGTGATACCAGGCGATGCCACTGAGGCCGAGATAGCCTGCCGTGAGAAGCGCGGCGGCGCCGACGAGAATCTTTTTCATTATTGGCATGGGTTGTAGGGAACCTGGGAATCCTGAACGGATATCCGGCCCGCACAGGCCTGAGCAAGGGGATGTCAGATGCGCGAGGATGCGCGAGGCAAGGGCCGCGGCCGGATCAGCGTGCGATGCTACCGACACCCGGCAGGCCAGCCATTGCGGCAGATCAAGCGACACGGCCTTTTCGTTCGAACCGGTGCGCAGCACGGAATCTACGGCACCGGGCATGCGGCTGATCGATGCCAATCCGCTTCGTCTGATGCACTTGCGTTGATTTTTGGCGACGCAGAAAAGAAGATTCGGATTACAGATTCAATCAACGGAACAATCATCGACCGGCTCGCATACGGCGTCATGCACCGAATGATGAGCATCAAGATCGTCTGCGCTATGCCTTGCCGCATGCATGGGCTCCCCGGATTATTAGGCACCGTTAAATGGGGGGGGCTCAAAGCAATGATCGAACGAACCAGCAAAATGCTTCGCTATCGTGTGCTGATCGTGGATGCCATGCTGGCGAATCCAGCTAGCGCGGGCGGGCACGTCGTGCGCGATCTCGTGCAGGAATTCGAAGCGCGCAGCATCGAGGTGATCGGAGCGGCCACGGTGCAGGACGGCGAGGCGATAGCGCTCGCGGATGCGAACATCGACTGCGTCTTCGTGCGCTGGAACACGGAGTCGTGCGAGGCAGAAACCACAACGGCTATCGATCTGATGCGCAGCATTCGAAGCCGCAATGCGGACGTGCCGATCTTCCTGATGGGAGAGCGTTCGCGCGAGCACGCGCCCGATCTCGAAGCCATGTCGCTCGCGAACGAATTCGTGTGGACCCTGGAGGACACGAGTCCATTCATCGCGGGCCGTGCGCTGGTCGCAATGCAACGCTATAAGGACAACCTCCTGCCGCCATTTACGAAGGCGCTCTTCGACTACACCGCCACGCGCGAATACTCGTGGGCCGTGCCGGGCCACCAGGGCGGTGTGGCGTTCACGAAGACGCCCCAGGGGCGGGCGTTCTTCGACTTCTACGGCGAGAACCTGTTTCGCACCGACACGGGCATCGAGCGCACGCCGCTGGGCTCACTGCTCGATCACGAGGGTCCCTGCGGCGAGGCCGAAAAATACGCGGCGCGCGTGTTCGGCTCGCATGCGAGCTATTCGGTGCTCAACGGCACTTCCGGATCGAACCGGACCATTCTCTCCGCGATCGTTGCAGATAACGAATTCGCGGTATGCGACCGCAATTGCCACAAGTCCATCGAGCAGGGGCTCGTGATCAGCGGCGGCATTCCCGTGTTTCTCGTGCCCACGCGCAACCGCTACGGCATCATCGGGCCGATTCCGCCGCGCGAGTTTGCCGCGCAATCGATTGCGCAGAAAATCGAAGCCCATCCGCTCGGATCGCGCGCGGCGGCGCGCAAGCCGGTCTATGCGGTCGTGACGAACTGCACCTATGACGGCATGTGCTACGACGCCGCGCAGGTTCAGGCGCAGCTCGCCAAGTCGGTGGATGTGATTCACTTCGACGAAGCCTGGTACGCCTACGCGCGATTCAATCCGCTTTACGCGAATCGCTTCGGCATGCGCGGCGACCCGCGCGAGCACGGCGCCGACCAGCCCACGCTGTTCGTCACGCATTCGACGCACAAGCTGCTCGCCGCGCTGTCTCAGGCGTCGTACATCCATTTGCGCAACGGGCGCCGGCCGATCGTCGCGAGCCGCTTCAACGAGGCCTACATGGCGCAGGCGACCACCTCGCCGCTCTACGCGATCATCGCAGCGAACGAGATCGGCGCGTCGATGATGGATGGCCCGCGCGGTCAGGCGCTGACCCAGGAGGTGATCGACGAAGCCGTCGACTTCCGCCAGACGCTCGCGCGCGTGCATCGCGAATTCGCTCGCAAGGACGAATGGTTCTTCACGCCGTGGAACGCGCCCGCGGTCACGGACCCGGCAACGGGCGAGCGCGTGGCGTTCGCCGACGCGCCCAGGGCGTTGCTCGCCAACGACCCGAACTGCTGGGTGCTCCATCCGGGCGAGAAGTGGCACGGCTTCGACGGCCTGCCCGACGGCTGGTGCATGCTCGACCCGATCAAGGCCGGCATCGTCTGTCCCGGCATGGGCGAGGACGGCGAGCTCGAAGCCTCGGGCATTCCGGCCGCGGTGTTGAGCGCTTACCTCTACCGCTTCGGCATCATCCCGTCGCGCACGACGGACTTCATGGTGCTCTGCCTGTTCTCAGTCGGCATCACGAAGGGCAAGTGGGGCACGCTCGTCAACACGCTGCTGCAATTCAAGCGCGCCTACGACGCGAACCAGCCGCTCGCCGAGGCGCTTCCCGATCTGCTCGAGCAGGCACCGCAACGCTACGCGGGCATGGGCCTGCGCAATCTCGCCGACGACATGTTCGCGAAGATGAAGTCGAGCGCCATGGACAAGGCCCAGGCCGCGGCGTTCTCCGCGCTGCCGCGCCCGGTTCTCACGCCGCGCCAGGCCAACGCGAAATTGATGGCGGGGGACGTGGAACTGCTGCCGCTCGCGCAAATGGCCAACCGGACCATCGCGGTCGGCGCCATACCTTATCCGCCGGGTATCCCGATCCTGATGCCGGGCGAGAACGTGGGTGCGGCCGATGGCCCCTGGCTGCGCTACCTGCAAAGCCTCGAGCACTGGAACGATGCGTTCCCGGGTTTCGAAAAGGTGGTCGAAGGCGCGGTCGTCGAGAACGATCGATATCAATTCTGGTGTGTCAAAGAGGACTGAAAACGAATATGAGCAACAACGGGAAAAAAGTCGGCGTCGTGCCCGCGACGCTCATGGTCGCCGGCAACATCATGGGCTCGGGCGTGTTCATGTTGCCGGCCAATCTGGCTGCTGTCGGCGGCATCGCGATTTTCGGCTGGATGGTCACGATCACGGGCGCCGTCGCACTGGCGCTGGTGTACGCGAAGATGTCGTCGATCGATCCCGCGGCAGGCGGTTCGTACGCCTTCGCCCGCAAGGCGTTCGGGCCGTTCGCGGGCTATCAGGTCAACATGCTGTACTGGCTGTCCGCATGGGTTGGCAATATCGCGATCGTCGTGGTGGGTGTCGGGTATCTGAGCTTCTTCATACCGGCGCTCAAGAGCCCGCTCGCCCTCACGGTTGCGGGCATCGTGGTGCTCTGGGTGTTCGTGTTCGTGAACATCCTCGGGCCGACGGTCATGACGAAGGTCCAGTCCGTGACGACCGTGCTCGCGCTCGTGCCGATCGTGGGCGTGGCGATCATCGGCTGGTTCTGGTTCGAGCCGGGGCGGTACATGTCGGCCTGGAACGTCAGCGGGCATAGTTCGTTCACCGCGCTGCAGAGCACGCTGAACGTGACGCTGTGGTCCTTCATCGGGGTCGAGACGGCGGCGGTGTCGGCGGGCGTGGTCGAAAACCCGAAGAGGAACGTGCCGATCGCAACGGTTGGCGGCGTGCTGATCGCCGCGGTCTCCTACGTGCTGTCCACCACGGCCATCATGGGCATCATCCCGAACAAGGCACTGCAGGCTTCGGCGTCGCCGTTCGGCGACGCGGTGCGCATCATGCTGGGCGAGAGCGGCGGGGCGATCGTCGCGCTGTGTGCCGCGATTGGCTGTCTTGGCTCGCTCGGCGGATGGATTCTCGTCACGGCGCAAACGGCCAAGGCCGCCGCGGACGACCGGCTGTTCGCACCGATCTTCGGCAAGGTCAACGGCAAAGGCGTGCCGGTTGCGGGCCTCGTCATCGTGGGCATCCTCATGACCGCTGTCCAGTTGACGTCGATCTCGCCCAATGCGAGCAAGCAGTTCGGCGTGGTGTCGTCGGTCAGCGTGATTTTCACGCTGGTGCCGTACATCTATACGTGCGCGGCATTGCTCGTGCTGGGCCACGGCCATCTGGGCTCCAGCAAGACGCGCTACTCGGCGATCATGTGCGTGGCCTTTCTCTACTCGCTCTGGGCCATCGTGGGTTCGGATCAAGGCCAGGTGCTCTGGTCCTTCGTCGTGGTGCTCGCCACGACAGCGTTCTACGCGCTCACCTACAACCGGACCCACCCGGCTGTGTTCCCTATCGACGAACCGTCGGGGTCGTGAAGTCATGGCGAGCGGGCGTGGTGTTCGAGGCCTGCCCGTCGGCGCACGCCGCTGCGGCACGACTTTCCTTTGCCGCGCTTTCTCCGCATTCACCGCGCGCTGCAGCCCGTTTTCGCGGCTGCAGCGCGAATGGCTCCATCAAGAAATCAGGAATTCACCCACCATGACGATGACGATGCATTCTGGTGTCCGCTGCCTTGGCATGAAGGCGCTGCTCGTGCACGAGCAAATCGATTCGAACACCGCCGGTGGACGGGCCGCCCATGCGCTCGTCGCCGGGCTGCGCGATTGCGATGTCGATGTGACGCTCGCCTTGAGCGCCGCCGACGCCATTGCCATGATCAACGCGGATCCGTCCGTTCAGTGCCTGCTGCTGAGCTGGGAATTGGGCAGTGCGGGCGCGCCGGGCGGCACCCGCGTCGGCGACAGCCACCGCGATGCGCAAGCCGTGCTCGATGCGCTGCGCGCGCGCAACGAGCACGTACCGGTGTTCCTCATCGCCGAACGTTCGAATGCATCGACGGTGCCCGTGGAGGCAATGAGGAAATGCGACGACTTCATCTGGCTGCTCGAAGACACCACGACGTTCATCAGCGGCCGCATCGCTGCAGCCATCGAGCGCTATCGCGAGACGGTCTTGCCGCCCATGTTCCGCGAGCTCGTGCGCTTTGCGCGCGTGCACGAATACTCGTGGCATACGCCGGGACACACGGGCGGAACGGCCTTCCTGAAGTCGGCTGCGGGACGTGCGTTCTTCGAGTTCTTCGGCGAGCCGCTGTTGCGCTCGGACCTCTCGATTTCGGTGAGCGAACTGGGTTCGCTGCTCGACCATAGCGGACCGATCGGCGAGAGCGAGCGCTATGCCGCGCACGTGTTCGGCGCACACCGCAGCTATCACGTGACCAACGGTTCTTCCACGTCGAACCGTGTGATCCTGATGGCGAGCGTCACGCGCAATCAGGTGGCGCTGTGCGACCGCAACTGCCACAAGTCGGTCGAGCATGCGATGACGATGTCGGGCGCGATCCCCACCTATCTGGCGCCCTCACGCAACCGTTACGGCATCATCGGGCCGATCATGCCCGAGCGTCTCACGGCCGAGGCGGTGCGGCTCGCGATCGCGCGGAATCCGCTGGTGCAGGCTCGTGAGGGCGTGCACCCCACGCCGGTTCACGCGATGGTGACGAACTCCACATACGATGGCCTGTGCTACAACGTCAAGCGCGTCGAGGCGCTGCTCGGCGAGAGCGTGGACCGGCTGCACTTCGACGAGGCATGGTACGGCTACGCGCGCTTCAATCCGCTCTACCGCGACCGGCACGCCATGCACGGCGACCCCGGCGCTCATGACGCGAACAAGCCCACGGTGTTTGCGACCCAGTCGACGCACAAGCTGCTCGCTGCGCTTTCCCAGGCCTCGTATATTCATGTCCGCGACGGGCGCAATCCCATCGAGCATGCGCGCTTCAACGAAGCGTTCATGATGCATGCGTCCACGTCGCCGCAATACGCCATCATCGCCTCGAACGACGTGAGCGCCGCCATGATGGACGGCGCGGGCGGTACGGCGCTCACGACCGATGCGATCCGCGAAGCGGTGGCGTTCCGGCAGATGCTGAGCCGTCTGCACGCGGACTTCAGCGATAAGGGCGACTGGTTCTTCGATGCCTGGCAGCCCGAATCGGTAGTCGATCCCAGGACAGAGCGCCGCCTCGCCTTCCACGAGGCGAGCGAGGATCTGCTCGTTCGCGAGCCCGCATGCTGGGTCCTGCATCCGGAGGAAAGCTGGCACGGCTTCGGCGATATCGAAGACGACTACTGCATGCTCGATCCGATCAAGGTATCGATCGTGACTCCGGGCGTCGCGCCGCAGGGCGGTCTGCTTCCTGCTGGCATTCCGGCGAGCATCGTGACCGCGTATCTGGACCGCCAGGGCATCGTGGTCGAGAAGACCACCGACTTCACGTTTCTCGTCCTCTTCTCGATCGGCATTACCAAGGGCAAGTGGGGAACCCTCGTCAATACGCTACTGGATTTCAAGCGCGACTACGATGCCAACGTGCCGCTTGCTCGCGTCCTGCCGGCGCTCGCGGCTGCTCATCGGCGGCAGTACGGCGATCTGGGTTTGCGTGACCTGTGCAACCTGATGTTCGGCGCCATGCACGAACTGAAGACCACCGCGCTGATGGCGAGTGCGTTTTCGACGCTGCCTCATGCCGATCTCAGCCCGACCGAAGCGTACGAGAAGCTCGTCCAGAACGAGATCGAATGGCTGGGGCTCGAGCAGATGGCGGGGCGTACGGTGGCGACGGGCGTGGTGCCGTATCCGCCGGGCATTCCGCTCCTGATGCCCGGCGAGAACGCCGGCGACGCTGACGGACCGCTCCTTGGCTATCTGCGAGCGCTCGAGCGCTTCGATCGTCGCTTCCCGTGCTTCACGCACGATACGCATGGCGTCGAGGTGGTGGATCAGGCTTATCGCATTGCCTGCATCAAGGCCAGCGCTTAAGCACGGCGTGCCGCTTGCCCGACGCCGGGGAGCGATACTGTCAAGTGGCCTTACCTGGACGAGGGGATGGAAACGGGCCGTGTGTAGTGGCGGCGCGAAGGGCGCGCGAGATCGCGTAAAATCGATATCGTTTCCATCTCCGCACTCATCGTCATGCCCGCGGATCATCCGGTCAAAAAGGAAGAGGGCGTCGCTGTCATCGACCGCGCGTGCGCCATCCTGTTCGCGTTTCGTCCCGAGGACGGCGCGCTCACGCTCGCCGAACTCGCGGCCCGCACGGGCCTCTACAAGAGCACGCTGCTGCGCCTCGCAGGCGCGCTGATCCAGCATCGGCTGCTGCTGCGTCTCGACGACGGCCGCTATCAGCTCGGACCCGCCACCTTTGCGCTCGGCGCGCTCTATCAACGCAGCCTCAAGCTGGGCGATATTTTGTTGCCGCTCATGCGCGAGCTGATGGAAGCGAGCGGGGAGAGCGTGTCGTTCTACGTGCGCGAGAACGCGGTGCGCGTGTGCCTGCATCGCGTCGACTCGAAACACGTCGTGCGTCATCACGTGCGCGAGGGCGATGTGCTGCCGCTGGAGACAGGTTCGGGCGGACGCGCGTTGCTCGCGTTCAGCGGCGAGCCGGGCGAGGCGTTCGAGAAAACGCGGCGGGATGGCTATTGCATGTCGATCGGCGAGCGCGATCGCGAAACCGCGGGGGTGTCGATGCCCGTGTTCGGCGTGCACGGCGCATTGCGCGGCGTGCTCACGCTTGCGGGGCCGAGCTCGCGTATCGATCGCGCGTTCATCGAAGCGAATCTCGATGCGCTGTTCGACTGCGCCGCGCGCGCGACCGACGCGCTGGGTGGCGATTCGCGCGCGCTACGTGCCGCACAACGCGCGCGCGCCGCGAACGCGGGCGCTTGAGTCTTTCGCACGACCTTCGCGCGGCCAGCTTCTGGGTTTGCGCAGCTGTTTTCAGGCGCCGCCGGGTTCGAGGTGGCGCTCGCGAGGTCCGGTGTACCCATAGGCGATCTGCCGAGGCATCGGCCCTTTATTGCGCTCGCCGCGCCCGCGTTGCTCCCAGGCGTGTGCGAGAATGCCCACCGCGCGTGACAGGCAGAACACGCCGCGCGCGAGTTCGGGCGCGAAGCCCAGTTCCGCATAGATCACGGCGGTCACGCCGTCGATGTTCATCGGCACCGGCTTGTCCTTGCGCTTTTTCAGCAGGGCTTCGACGCCGCGCGCGATCTGCGCATAGCGTCCTCCGATAATGCCCGCTTCGACGCGCGCATCCACGAGCTCGAGCAGCCGCCCGGCACGCGGATCGACGGGGTGGAAGCGATGCCCGAAACCCGGCAGATATTTGCCGTGCGCCGCGATGAACGCATCCACGCCCGCTTCGACTGCTTGATCGAGCGAAGCGCCCGCGTCGATGCGCCCGGCAATCGCCTCGTAGAGTTCGACCGCCTGCTGGCCCGCGCCTCCGTGCACGTCGTCGAGCGCGTTGAGCGCCGACGCCATCGCGCCATTCAGCGGCAGCCCGCAGCTCGTCGCCATGCGCGAGATCGCGATCGACGGCGCCTGCGGCCCGTGGTCCACCGAAGCGACGAGCGCTGCTTCGAGCAGCGACGCTTCGCCTTCACCGGGCAACTCGCCGCGCAGCATCAGCCAGATCATCTGCGGAAAGCTCACGCGGCCGATGAGCTCCTGGATCGGGTAGCCGCGCACGGCGATCGACCCCGGATGGATGTCGATGATCGAGGTACGCCAGTAGTCGGCGCACAGCGCGGCGAGGTCGGCGTTTTGCGCGGTATTTTGGGCTGCATTTTGCGCGGTATTTTGGGCTGCATTTTGCGCGGCGGGTTGAGCGGGCGTTGCGGGCTTGTCCGATGCGTCGTTCGTCGTGGACATGTTCAGATGACTCCTTGCGCGTGCAGCGCGTCAATCTGCGCGGCGTCATAGCCGAGTTGCGCGAGCGTTTCGCGCGTGTGTGCGCCGAGCACGGGCGCAGGCGTGGCGGGCGCGGCGTCGCCGTCCGAAAGGCGCAGGCCCGCGCGCGTCACGCGCTGCGCGGCCTCGCCCTGC
>DATEJU010000575.1:0-5912 GCA_035277805.1 Paraburkholderia sp.
ATTCCCCCGGTACTGGCGCAGCCCGCGATTATCAACGAGAACGTAAGAACCGTGAGTGCGGCTAGTCCTTTCGGTACCGGAGACTGCACGATTTACTCCTTTTCCATGCGTAGATTGACGTACCGCATTATATTTTTTGCTCGATTGGCGAATAACCGGTAAGGATGCAAGGCATTCTTACGAGATTTGAGACAATTGACTTTGCGAAATGTGTAACAATTCGTCCGTTAGCTAGAGGATTGTTATGGATACGCTTCAGAACATGCGGGTATTCGTGCGAGTGGTCGAGGCCGGGAGCTTCACCGGCGCTGCCCAGTACCTGAATACGACGACGGCTTACGCGTCGCGCGCGGTCTCCGATCTGGAGGCGCATCTGCGCACGCGGCTCCTGAATCGCACGACGCGCCGCATCGCGCTCACCGAGGCCGGCGAGCGCTATCTGCAGCGTTGCGAGCAGATCCTGGCCTATGTGGACCAGGCGGAGGCCGAAGCCGGCGACGCGCATGCGCGCCCCTCGGGCAAGCTCAAGGTCCATGCCATGACGAGTTTTGGCCAGCACTACGTGGTGCCGGCAGTGGGGCAGTATCAGGCGCTGTATCCGGACGTGCACGTGGACCTCACGCTCGCGCAGCGCATGCCGGACCTCCTCGACGAGGGCTATGACGTCGCGCTCGTGCTGGCCACTGATCTGCCGGATTCGGGCTTCATCTCGCAGCGCCTCACGAGCGCGTTCAGCATCGCGTGCGCGTCGCCGGCTTACCTGGAGCGCCACGGCGTGCCGCAGACGCCGCGGGACCTCGCGAATCATCGCTGCCTGCAGATGGTGACGCCGGTGTTTCCGTCGTCGCGGTGGCAGTTCACGGGCCCCGACGGCCGCGACGAGACGATTGAGCTGGGCGCTGCCGCGTTTCAGGTGAACGTCGCCGAGGCCTTGGCGGTGGCCGTGCGCGAGGGCATGGGTGTGGGGCTCCTGCCGATCTATTCGGCCATCGGCGGGCTGCGCAGCGGCGAGCTCGTGTGGATCCTGCCCGAATACAAGTCGCAGGAAATGAACATCTACGCGATGTATCCGTCGCGCCAGTATCTCGACGCGAAGATCCGCACGTGGGTCGAGTTCCTGCGCGAGAACCTGCCCGCGACGCTGGTGGAAGATCAGGTCGAACTGCGGCAGTTCGCGCGGACGTAATGTCGGGCTGACAGCGGCAAGACCGACAGCGCGCCGTGACAGCCTGTTACAGCTTCGGGATATGGCAACACTTCCTTACGCACGCCATCGCGGCGGCTTGCTAAGGTAGCGGGACTCAAACGTCAATCCGCCAGAACCCGAGGTTTTCCATGAATACGCATCTGATGATCGCCATCGCCGTGATGATGGGCCTGATCGGCATTGCCGCGTCGCGCGACTTGCTGCGCATGCGCCGCGCTCAGCTTCAGCCCGTTGCGCTGCGCAATGCCGACCGCGGCCCGGCCGAGCGCGTGCGCGGCCTGCGCTGATCGTCGCTGTTTGTTCTTCGGGGCGCCGCCTTTCGCCGCGTCCGCTGTGCCTGCCACGCCCGTTGCCGCCGGGCGGCGCTCAGACCTCCACCACCTTGTCCCACGCAAAGGCCGGATTCTCCGGCCGGCCGGTGCGCCGGTCGCGGTAGCCGCGCGGATTGCACACCACGCGCGTGTCGTCGATCGTGTAGTCGAAGCACGTATGCGTGTGCCCGTGTATCCAGAGCACGGCGGGCGCCCCCACCAGCGCGCCGAGATCGCTCACGAAGCCCGCCGATACCGGATCGTCCGCGTAGCGTGCCGCGAGGCTCAGCCGATGCGGCGCATGGTGCGTCACGACGATCGTCTTGCCGGCAAACGGCTTGGCCAGTTCCGCTTCGAGCCAGGCCCGTGCGTGCGCGTGCAGCGCGAGCGAGTCCGCAGGCGTGAAATCGCGTGCAGCGGCCTCGGGGCTCGCGGGCCACGACACCTGGATCAGCCCGCGAAAGTCGAGCATCACGCGTTTTGCTGCTTCGATCGCGGCATCGCGCGCGGCTTCATCTGCGCCGAAGAGCGCGAAATCCGCCCACAGCGTCGTGCCGAGCACCCGAAAGCGGCCCGCCGGATCGACGTATGCCTCGTTGTTCAGGAAGTGCACGTTCTCGAGCGCGGCGGCGGCGTCGCGCATGGCCGCTTCGAGCGCCCCGAGCTCGCCGTCGTAGTACTCGTGATTGCCCGGCACGTAGATCACGGGCACCTGCGGGTCGAACGTCTCCGCCGCCCAGCGCAAGCCCAGCCCGTGATTGTGGATGTCGCCCGCGAGCACGACGAGGTCGGCCTGCGCGTGCGGGATCGTGTCCGGCTCGTCGTGTTCCAGATGCAGGTCGGATAGCACACGGACCTTCACTTTGCCTCCTTGCGCCGCTGACGAATTGGGCGCCGCGTTCAACGTATGACTTTCCCGGGATTCATCAGATTCAGCGGATCGAGCGCGGTTTTCACGGCGCGCATCAGCGCGAGCTCGACCTCGCTCTTGTAGTGCGCGCTCTCGTCGATTTTCAACTGGCCGAGGCCGTGCTCCGCGCTGATCGTGCCGCGATGGCGCGCGACGCTGTCGTAGACGATGCGGTTCAGGGTTTTCTCGTTTTCCGCGAGGAAACGCTCCGGGTCGCCGCCCTCGGGTGCTTGCACGTTGTAGTGCAGATTGCCGTCACCGAGATGGCCGAACGTGACCATGCGCGCGCCGGGCACCGCACGCGCGATCTCGGCGTCGGTTTCCTCGATGAAATGGCCGATGAGCGAGATCGGCACGCCGATGTCGTGCTTGACGTTCAACCCTTCCTGCGCCTGCGCGAGCGGAATGTGCTCGCGAATGTTCCAGAACGCCTGCGACTGCGCAAGGCTCTCCGCCACGACGGCGTCTTCGACGAGACCTTCTTCGAGCGCCGCTTCCATGAGGCGCTCGAAGAGGGCGCGGCCGTGCTCCTCGCTTTCGTTGTCGGAGAGTTCGAGCAGCACGACCTGCGCATGGCGCTGCAGGAACGGATAACGCAGTTGCGGGAAATGCCGCCCGACCAGCTGCATGCAGAAGTCCGACATCAATTCGAAGCCGGTGAGGAGCGGTCCTGCGAAGCGCTGCGCGAGCGCGAGGAAGTCGAGCGCGGCGTGTGCGGATGCGAGTCCCGCGAGCGCTGTGACGCGCGCGGCCGGCTGCGGATGCAGCTTCATGACGGCGGCGGTGATGATGCCGAGCGTGCCTTCCGCGCCGATGAACAGATCGCGCAGATCGTAGCCCGTATTGTCCTTGCGCAGGCCGCGCAGGCCGTCCCAGCGCTCGCCCCGCGGTGTCACGACTTCGAGGCCGAGGCATAGCTCGCGCGTGTTGCCGTAGCGCAGCACGCCGGTGCCGCCCGCGTTGGTCGAGAGATTGCCGCCGATCGTGCAGCTGCCTTCGGCGGCGAGCGAGAGCGGGAAGAGGCGCCCGGCCTCGGCGGCGCGCGCCTGGACCTCGGCGAGAATCACGCCCGCTTCGACGGTGATCGTATTGTTGTGCGCATCGATCTCGCGCACGCGGTTCAGGCGGCGCAGGCTCAGCACGGCCTCGCGGCCGCTCGTGTCGGGTGTCGCGCCGCCCGCGAGGCCGGTGTTGCCGCCCTGTGGCACGAGCGCGACGCGATGTTCGTGCGCGAGCTTCACGATGGCGGCGACTGCTTCGGCGCTCGCGGGGCACAGCACGGCAAGCGCGGCGCCCGCGTAGCGCTTGCGCCAGTCGGCGAGGTAGGGCGCGGTGTCGTGGGCGTCGGTCAGCACGTGCTGCGCGCCGATGACGGCAGCGCAGGCGTCGAGGAAGGCTTGGCGGGGGGATGCGGTGCTTGCGGTCATGGCGGGTTGGTTGTCTGCGGGACTGCGCGGCGGCGCGCGAGCGCGCCGGTGGTCGGTAAATCGGCAGCCGGGCCGCGCATGGGGTTTCTGGCTAAAGAGCTAGTGTGACACGCTGGGGGATCGGGTGGGGCAGACGCGAGCAGGGGCTGCGGTTGAGCGCGGGGCGGTTTGGCGCGTCGCGCTGGCGTCTGATTCGTTGCCGATGTGATTCTCAGGGGCGAGCGGCGGACCGCATGCCGGGCAACGCGGCGAAGCGCCCTGGCGGCGTGGCGCCCGCACTTATGTACCGCTCATGGACCGTCCGCGCCTTCGCGCCTGGCGCGCCGCGCGGCGCGCTTGAAGGGCGCGACATACGTGAGCGCGCATCCGAAGAACCCGAGCGCCAGCGCGACTTCGACCCAGCCGAGCAGGTTGGCGGGCGCAGGGTCGGTCATGCCGCGCACGATGCCTTCGGCGAAATAGAGGAGCACCAGCATCGACGCCCATTGCAGCGTGTAGAGGCGCCGCCGCAGCACCCCGGGCAGCGCGGCGGCAAGCGGCAGCGCCTTGAGTACCAGCGCGCTGCCGCCGGGCCGCAGCGGTGCGAGCCGCCATTCCCACGCGATGCACAGCAGCGTGAGCGCGGCGAGCGTGACGAACGCGCCTGATGCGGCCAGACGGCACCCGGCGATATCGGCCTGCATGCGTGCGGGCGAGGTTGGAATGTGGGTTGGCATTGGCGGCTCGGCAGCGTTGGCAGGCGCATCCTCGCGCCGCAAATTGTCCGATGGCGGTAAAGTGCGCGACCGTGCGTCGCGTGGAGGATGCTCGCCTCGAGGATGCGCTACGTGCGGTTCACTCGGCGTGAGCGACACGGGAGCCGCATGCCCGCCGTCCGCGCCGCGCGTTTCGCCTTGCGCGTCGAGCGGGCCAGCGCTCATGGCCGCTCGCTTTGCGAGAGCGCCAGCGACGCGCGCGCGAGCCGCACCCCGAGCGCCACGGCGAGCGTTTTTTCATCGGCGGTCAGGCCATGGCTGCGGCCGTCGGCGCGCGCATGATGCGACGCGCCGTAGGGCGTGCCGCCGCTCTGGGTCGAAGTGAGCGTGCTTTCGGTGTAGGGGATGCCCACGAGCAGCATGCCGTGGTGCAGGAGCGGCAGCATCATCGAGAGCAGTGTGCTTTCCTGGCCGCCATGCAAGCTGCCGGTGGACGTGAAGACGCAAGCGGGCTTGCCCGCGAGCGCGCCCGACAGCCATTGCGGCGTGGTGCCGTCGAGGAAATACTTCAGCGGGGCGGCCATGTTGCCGAAGCGCGTGGGCGAACCGAGCGCGAGGCCGGCGCATTCCTCGAGATCGCGCAGCTCCGCGTAGGGCGGGCCGTCGTCGGGAATATCGGGCGCGGTGGACTCGCAGACCGTGGATACGGGCGGCACCGTGCGCACGCGCGCTTCGGCGCCGGGCACGCTGTCGATGCCCTGGGCGATGGCGCGCGCGAGCTCGCGGGTGGCGCCATGGCGGCTGTAATAGAGCACAAGAATCGGTTTCATCGGGCCTCGTCGGTGGACGGGATATTATAGGGGTTGGGTTCGCCGCGAGTTTTACGCGAGGTGCGGCGTGCCGTCTGGAGAAGGCAGGCCAATGGACGTGTTGTCGAGATTACGGATCGATCTGGATATCGTGAAGCGGCTCGCGCGCTTCGCCGCGCGGCGCAGCCGCGAAGACCGCATTGCGCAGGTGGCGGGCAGCCTCACGTTCACGACCTTGCTCTCGCTCGTGCCGCTCGCCACGGTCGCGTTCGCGCTCTTCACCGCGTTCCCCATCTTCGCGTCGTTCCAGAACTCGCTGCAGGGCTTTCTCGCCGACCATCTGATGCCGGCGCAGATCAACAGCCAGATCTTCAGGTACCTCAACCAGTTCGCGTCGAAGGCCAAGGGCCTTACGACGATGGGCATGATCGTGCTGTTCGTGACCTCGGTCATGACGATGATGACGGTCGAGTCCGCGTTCAACGTGATCTGGCGCGTGCGCAAGGCGCGGCCGTTCGCGCAGCGCGTGCTGGTCTACTGGGCGATCCTCACG
>DATEJU010000576.1:0-2056 GCA_035277805.1 Paraburkholderia sp.
TCCGACTCGCTGCGCCAGTTCCAGGGCATGAGCATCGCCGACCTGAAGGCGCGCCGCTACGAGCGCCTGATGGAGTACGGCAAGTTCAAGGAAACGACGCCGGGCGCGTAAGCGCGCGACGTCACTGACGTGAGCCGGCGCGAGCAGCGCCGTCATGCCGTGACCGACCATCCCGAATCCGTTGTGCTTTCCACGCTTGCCGACGATGCGCGCATCGCAATCGCGTTTAGTGGCGGCCTCGACTCGTCGGTGCTGCTCGACGCCGCGGTGCGCATGGCGGGCGCGCCGCGGCTCGTCGCGCTGCATGTGCATCACGGGCTGAGCCCAAACGCCGATCAGTGGCTCGCGCATTGCGAGGCGACGGCGCGCGCGTACGGCGTGGCGTTCGATGCGCGGCGCGTGACGCTCGCGCGCGCCGACGCGGCGGGTGTGGAAGCGGCGGCGCGCGAGGCGCGCTACCGCGCGCTCGATGCAATGTGCGCCGCTCATGGTGCGCAGGCGCTGTGGCTTGCCCAGCACGCCGACGATCAGGCCGAAACCGTCTTGCTGCAATTGCTGCGCGGCGCGGGCCTGGCGGGGCTCGCGGCGATGGCGCCAACGCGCGAGGTGGCGGGCGCCGTGCCGCGCGTGCGGCCTTTGCTGTACTTGTTGCGTGCACAACTAGAGCGCTATGCGCGTGCGCATCATCTGCACTGGATCGAGGACGAATCGAACGCAGACACGCGTTATGCGCGCAACGCCTTGCGCCACGACGTGCTACCCGCGCTTTCCGAGCATTTCCCCGGTTTTCGCGATGCACTCGCGCGCACGGCCGCGCATGCCGCATCTGCACAGCGCCTGCTCGACGATCTCGCGCAGATCGATTTGCACGAGGCCGGGCACGATGACGCCGGCACGCTTTCGCATGCCGGGCTCGTCGCGCTCGACGACGCGCGCGCGCTCAATCTGCTGCGCTACTGGATGCGCTCGCTCGGCTTGCCGGCGGCATCGACGGCGCGGCTCGCCGACGCGTTGCGCCAGTTGCGCGAGATCGCGCGCGAGGACGAGGGTCACGCACTGCGCGTCGATCATGCTGGACGCACGCTGCGCTGCTATCGCGGTCGTGTGTTCTGGGGGGCGCCGCGCGCTCACGCGGAGCCTGCCGGCGCAGCGAGCGAGGGCGAGGGCGCCGGGCGCGAGCCCGCCAGCATGAACTGGTGCGGCGAGGAAGTCTGGCGGCTGTCACAGTGGCGCGGCAGCTACGTCTTCGCGCCCGCCGACGCGAACGACCCGGACGCCGTACCTGAAAGCGTGTTGCGTGGCGCCCCGCTGGTTGCTCGCGCAAGGGAGGGGGGCGAGCGTCTGCGCGACGAGGCCGCGAACGTGAGCCGCACGCTCAAGAACCTGTTTCAGGCGCGCGGCGTGCCGGCGTGGGAGCGCGATGTGCCGCTGCTCTACGTCGGTGGGACGCTGCTGTTCGTGCCCCGGATTGGGGTGAACCGCTCCGCATTCGATGCACAGGGTGAGGCACCGGGCGAAGCACCCGGCGCGCTCTGGCGGCGCATCGAGTGGCGTGAGGATCTGCTGATCGCGTGACCCAAGGCGCAAATCCTTGCCGCACAAGCCTTTTTCGCTTCCCGCAGCCCAATTTCGCCTTGTAATTTCGACCTTGATCGGGTAGGGTAACTTGTTTGTCCAGCCCGCTTTTTCGCGTTCACGGACGCCGCCAAAAGCGGCGCACGCCGTGCCAGAACGCGATGTCTCCTTCCAGCGGTATCCGGCGATTGCAAGGACGTCGTAGCGGTATGCGGGCAGGGCGCGCGAGCCCGTATCTGTATCTACACGATGCCGATGCGGCTGCCTCGCCACCGCCCGGGCAAACTCCGCGTGTGCTGCACGCGCCAAGCCTTCGCGCGGTCTGAACGGTACCGGGCGGAGCCGTCTTCGGTGCGCCAGCGCGGTAACATCTCCAGTTCAGAACGACAATGGCACTCATCGTACACAAATACGGCGGCACCTCGATGGGCTCGGTCGAGCGCATCAAGAACGTTGCCAAGCGCGTCGCCAAATGGCACAA
>DATEJU010000577.1:0-4828 GCA_035277805.1 Paraburkholderia sp.
TCATCTGCAGCATGCCGAGCGCGCGCGAGCGCACGACGGAGCCGGCCAGCAGCGGGAACGGCGTGATCACCAGCACGTCGACGGGGTCGCCGTCGCCCGAAAGCGTCTGCGGGATGAAGCCGTAGTTCACCGGATAGCGCATGCCCGTGCCGACGAAGCGGTCGACGACGAGCAGGCCCAGGTCCTTGTCGGCTTCGTACTTGACCGGATCGCTTTGCGCCGGAATCTCGATGATCACGTTGAAGTCTTGCGGCAGATCCTTGCCGGCGGGGACATTTGCGAAGCTCATGAGCGCTCTCTGTTGAGAAGGGAAAAAGCGACGGTTGCGTGCGCGGGGCGCGGCGTGCGGCGCGGATGAGGCCAACCAGGGCCCCAAAATACCCGACGCGCACGGCGCTCCGGCGCGAAACCGGACGTTGGAGGTTGGCGCCCATTATAGCCAATCGGCCGCGGCGCCCGGTGCTTCGGCCCAGGGCTTTCCCGCACGCGGATGAAGTGTCCGCTGAATTCGCACGTGAGCACCGCGATTGGCGCGATAATGATCCGGCCGGCGCGGCCAGCGCGCGAAACGCATCGCGTGCTCCCGAGCCCGCCCCGGCGACGTCTCCCGTTTTGCATTTCCCTTCCCTCGTTTCATCCCCCATTTACGAGGCGCATGCATGGAAGAAGCGAAGCACTTCATCGGCGGCGAGTGGCACTCGCCCGCCAGCGGCGAGACCCTCGCCGCCATCGATCCCTCCACCGGCCAGCCGTTCGCGCAGCTCGCGCGCGGCAACGCAGCCGACATCGACGCAGCCGTCACAGCCGCGCGCGCGGCCTACGAAGGCGCCTGGGGCGCGTTGAGCGCCGCCGAGCGCGGGCGCGCGCTGTTCAAGCTTTCGGCGCTCGTGGCCCAGCATCAGGAAGCCCTCGCGCAGCTCGAAGCCCGCGACACCGGCAAGCCGCTCAAGCAGGCACGCGCCGACGCCGCCGCGCTCGCACGCTACTTCGAGTTCTACGCCGGCGCCGCCGACAAGCTGCACGGCGAGACGCTGCCCTACCAGGCGGGCTACACGGTGCTCACGGTGCGCGAGCCGCACGGCGTGACGGGCCACATCGTGCCGTGGAACTATCCGATGCAGATCTTCGGGCGCAGCGTGGGCGCGGCGCTCGCGGCCGGCAACGCCTGCGTCGTGAAGCCCGCCGAGGACGCCTGCGTCTCGCTGCTCGAGGTGGCGGCGCTCGCACGCGAAGCGGGCTTGCCCGCCGGCGCGCTGAACATCGTCACGGGCCTCGGTCACGAGGCAGGCGCGGCGCTCTCCGCGCATCCCGGCATCGACCACATCTCGTTTACGGGCTCACCGCAAACAGGCAAGCTCGTCGCGCAGACGGCCGCCGGCAATCATGTGCCCGTCACGCTCGAGCTGGGCGGGAAGTCGCCGCAAATCGTCTTCGCCGATGCCGATTTCGACGCCGCGCTGCCCGTGCTCGTCGCCGCCATCGTGCAGAACGCGGGGCAGACGTGCTCGGCGGGCAGCCGCGTGCTGATCGAGCGCAGCGCCTACGAGCCGCTGCTCGACCGGCTCGCGGCGGCGTTCGAGGCGCTGCGCGTCGGGCCTGCGAGCGCCAATCTCGACTGCGGGCCGCTCATCAGCGAAAAGCAGCGTCGGCGGGTGCGCGATTTCCTCGACGAAGCGCAGCGCGACGGCATTGCCACCGCCGCGCGCGGCAAGCTCGCAGCCGATGCGCCCGCAGGCGGCTTCTACGAGGCTCCGGCGCTCTTGCGCGACGTGCCGCCCCAAAGCCGTCTCGCACAGGAGGAGGTGTTCGGCCCCGTGCTCGCGGCCATGCCCTTCGACGATGAAAACGAAGCCGTCGCGCTCGCCAACGGCACACCCTATGGGCTCGTGGCCGGCGTGTGGACGCGCGACGGCGCGCGTCAGATGCGCATGGCGCGGCGCGTGCGGGCGGGACAGGTGTTCGTGAACAACTACGGCGCAGGCGGCGGCGTCGAACTGCCGTTCGGCGGCACGCGTCTGTCCGGCTATGGACGCGAAAAAGGCTTCGAGGCGCTCTACGCCTTCACGGTGCTGAAGACCATCGCGCTGCGGCACGGCTAGCGCGGTTCTTCTGCGCGTTCGCACGACCCTCATCGAGACACAAGTACACGAACACACGGAGACATCATGCGACTCAAAGGCAAGACGGCTGTCGTGACGGGCGCCGGCTCGGGCTTCGGCGAAGGCATCGCGAAGACCTATGCGCGCGAAGGCGCGAACGTCGTCGTCAACGACCTGAACGGCGATGCGGCGCAGCGCGTGGCGAGCGAGATCGCGCTCGCGGGCGGCAAGGCCATCGCGGTGCAAGGCGACATCACGCGCGAAGCCGACTGGCACGCACTGCGCGAAGCCGCCGTCGAGGACTTCGGCAGCGTGCAGATCGTCGTCAACAACGCCGGCACCACGCACCGCAACAAGCCCGTGCTCGAAGTGAGCGAAGCCGAGTTCGACCGCGTCTACGCCGTCAACGTGAAGGGCCTCTACTGGAGCGTGCGGGCATTCGTGCCGCACTTTCGCGAACATGGCGGCGGCGCGTTCGTGAACATCGCCTCGACGGCGGGCATCCGGCCGCGCCCTGGGCTCGTCTGGTACAACGGCAGCAAGGGCGCGATGATCGTGGCGAGCAAGGCGCTCGCCGCCGAGCTCGGCCCCGACCAGATCCGCGTGAACTGCGTGAACCCGGTGATCGGCGACACGGGCCTGACCGCCGAATTCATGGGTGTGCCCGACACGCCCGAGAACCGCCAGCGCTTCATCGCGGGCATCCCGCTCGGGCGCTTCTCCACGCCACAGGACGTGGCCAACGCCTGCCTCTATCTCGCCTCCGACGAAGCTGCGTTCATCACCGGCACCTGCATCGAAGTGGACGGCGGGCGCTGCGTATAGTCAACGTATTGTGAATTCAGGCGCACCCCGGCGCACGCCCAGGTGCGCCTCGATCGCATCCAAAGTGCATCTTAAGTGCTTGACTGATCGGTATTTCCCCCGATTTTTACGAGCCGCCGCGCCGCGTCGGCCCGTATAGAATAGTCGTGCTTTAGCGTCGAATACCCGCCATGACAGGGCGGAAATACTACAAGCACGACGAACTATGTCTATGGAGACACCATGGCCAGTCCAGCAAATCACCTGCCGCATGCCGGCGCGGGCGCTCCGCCCTCCGCCTTCGAAGAAGCCACCTACCGCAAGGTCGCGTGGCGCCTCATCCCGCTTCTGATGCTCTGCTACGTGGTCGCGTATCTGGACCGCGTGAATGTGGGTTTCGCCAAACTGCAAATGAGCACGGCGCTCAATCTCTCGGACGCGGTTTACGGCTTTGGCGCAGGCATTTTCTTCATCGGCTATTTTCTGTTCGAAGTGCCAAGCAATGTGATCCTGCATCGCGTGGGCGCGCGCGTGTGGATCGCACGCATCATGGTCACGTGGGGGCTCGTCTCCATCCTCACGATGTTCGTGACCACGCCCACCATGTTCTACGTGATGCGCTTTCTGCTCGGCCTGTGCGAGGCCGGCTTCTTCCCGGGCATCATCCTCTATCTCACGTACTGGTATCCGGCGCACCGGCGCGGACGCATGACTACCTGGTTCATGACGGCCATCGCGCTTTCGGGTGTGATCGGCGGGCCGATCTCGGGGTGGATCCTCAAGTCCTTCGACGGCGCGAACGGCTGGCAGGGCTGGCAGTGGCTGTTCCTGCTCGAAGGGCTGCCTTCGGTGATCGTCGGCGTGCTGGTATTTTTCGTGCTCGACGACCGCATCGGCAAGGCCAAGTGGCTCACCGACGACGAGCGCGCGCTGCTCGAGCGCAACATCGCCGCCGAGGACGCCACCAAGGAAGACCTCCCGCTCTCCAAAGTGCTCACGAGCCCGCGCGTGCTCGTAATGAGCTTCACCTACTTCTCGTTCGTGATGGGCCTCTACGGCGTGAGCTTCTGGCTGCCCACCATCATCAAGGCGACGGGCGTGAAGGACACGCTCATGATCGGCCTGCTAGCCGCGATTCCGTTCGCGGCGGCGGTGGTCGGCATGGTGCTCGCCGCGAAGAGCGCCGACAGCATGCGCGAGCGCCGCTGGCATATCGCGATTCCGGCCGCGATCGGCGCGATCGGCCTCGTGCTCTCGGTCGCGTGGGCGCACAACACCACACTCGCGATGACGGCGCTCACGATCGCCACCGTCGGCATTCTCACCACGCTGCCGTTGTTCTGGAGCCTGCCCACGGCCTGGCTCGCGGGCACCGGCGCGGCGGCAGGCATCGCGCTCATCAACTCGATCGGCAATCTCGCGGGCTTCCTGAGTCCCTACGCGGTGGGCTGGCTCAAGCAGGTCACGGCCGCGAACGACTCGGGCATGTACATGCTCGCAGCCTTCATGATCCTCGGCGGCCTGCTTGCGCTGTGCGCGCCCAGGAGGCTGGTGAACCGCTAGCGCCCGATGAGCACCTGAGCGGCCAGTCAAGCCGCGCGAGAAAAAGCAGACGGCCGCTCGAAAGCGGCCGTCTTGCGTTGAAGCTGGCGATGCGCGACGCCTGGTGCATGTTGAGGTACACGTTGAAATGCACCTCCAAGCGCGCGTTGAAACGCCCCTTAAACGACGTTCATCGCCAGCGCGCTCTCGCGATAATGCGCGGCGGCCTTCTCCGCATCGCCAAGCTGCTCGTGCAGGCGCGCGAGCGCGCGATGCGTGCGGATCTTGAGCGGCTCGTTCTCGTTCGCGTCGGCGGACTTGAGCGCCGCCTCGAGGAACGACTGCGCCTTGCCCCAGAGCTGTTGCTTCAGGCACAGGCGGCC
>DATEJU010000578.1:0-22487 GCA_035277805.1 Paraburkholderia sp.
TCGACCCATAGCTGCCGCTCAAATGCTCCCAGTCGACTGGCCGTTATATGGTGTACCTCGGACCTCTCGAGCGGTCGCGAGAGCTAGCACGTACGATGAAGGCTTCGCGTACCATGGCGCACGAAGCCTTCGATTTTTCGCTGCCTACCTTGCGCCAATCGTTGTTACAGGGACCCATTTGCCATTTTTGACCTGATACAGCGTTGAGGTGGGATTGGCCAAATCTCCAATTTTGTCGAATGAAATGTGGCCTGTGATCCCATCATATTGGGTTGAGCGAAGCGCCGTCATAAAGACAGCCGGGTTTGTCGAGCCTGCCCTTTTCATCGCATCGATGGCAATCCATGCACAGTCATAGGAGAACGGTGAATAAGTGAGGAGATCCGTGCCAAAACGCTTCTTGTATTTCTGGACGAATGCTCGGCCTGCCGGCAGAGAGTCAATCGGGCGTCCGTACTCCCACGCCATCGATCCATCCGCGGCGTCTCCAGCCGACTGGATAAAGACGGTATCCGCGATACCTCCACTTCCGACAAACTGAGTGTGCATCCCAAGCTGCTTCATGCGTTTTGCGATCAGACCGGCTTGGGCATTGCTGCCAGAGAAAAACAGAAGATCTGCATTCGCACCCTTAATATTCGTCAATAATGCGTTGAATTCAACTGTCTTGTCGTTTGTATATTCAGACGTGACGATCGATCCGCCTGCGGCCTGAACGGCCTTCTTAAACTCTTCGACGGCTCCCTGACCAAAGGCGGTGCGATCGTCCATCGTTGCAATTCGCTTTGCCTTCGTTACGGTAACCGCATAGTTGCCAGCATTGCCCGAGTTTTGGACGTCGGTAGCGATGATCCGGAAGACATTGGTCAATCCGAGGCGCGTAATCTGAGGATTGGTCGCAGCGGGATCAAGCAGTGGAATGCCGGCCTTCGCAAAGATGGGGGCGGACGGCAACGCAACGCCAGAGTTGTAGTAACCGATTGTTGCGGCCACTCCGTCGTCAACCAGTTTCTGCGCCACCTGAACGCCAATTCGCGGATCGCCCTGGTCGTCAACGGAGTCAAGTTCGAACTTGACCTCCTTGCCACCAATAGTGAGATGCTGCGCATTCGCCTCTTCGATTGCGAGGCGTGCGCCGTTCTCCATGTCCTTGTTATTCGCAGCACCTATGCCGGTGAGCGGCGCAGAGATGCCAATCTTGACAACCTGTTGTGCAAGAGCCTCGCCTGTCGTCCCGGAAAGGACAGTGGTGACGAGGATCGATAAGAGGGCTTTTCGCATGGGAGACACCAGTTCCATAAATGTTCAACTTGCCGAATTTTCAGACCAGCAGAGCAATTCGACGGGGAAAAATCAAACGATCCAATCCAGCCAGGCTGAGCGTTTGCTCAGCACATTGACAGCGAAATACACTAAATATCGCCCCCCGCATCAACTGGTAGAGCACAATTGATGCAAATTCCTACGAGCACTGAAACTCCGGACATCGATTTTTCAGAAAGCCGATAGCTCTATACGCGCCACAAAATTTCTCTCAGCTTCGACGTGAAGAATGAAGGAGCTATGCGTCGAACCCCGACTTATCCTTGACGATAGAACTGGAGAGCCGATACCGCCCATCAACCTACACGGTGTTCTTCTTTCTCAACCTGCCTCGCCACATCTTCGCGCCCAACGGCCTTATATCTGTATTACTAACTATTTAATTATTACTATCTGATGCTTCCTGGATGTCACGTGTTCCGGATTGAATCCGCACCGAAAGCAACCGGTGGCCTTCATCTGCTTCAGCGTGTGATGCAAGCAATCGATACTTGTTCCTCTCCAGATAGTCGTGTCCTTCCAGGTTGCCGAGTCATTTCCCTCCTGAAGCCAGTCTTGTCGTTAGCGTGATTTCAGTTGCTCGACAACATACTGGCTGATGATCAGATCCAGGTGTGCACCGCCGGCATTCTTGTAGACCGTCCGGTCCCCGGCCGAACGATGGAATGCCTGCATCCTGCACAGATCGAACAGATCGCCCTCGATGTCGCCTTCACAAATCACGCCCGCTTGCATAGGAATCTGGATGTCGCCCGACTGAGCAGCAGTCTTGCGGTCATCCACGAAGATCCGGGCACCCTGGAACACGTCGCAATCCGCCTCTTGCATGTCGGGCCGGTACCCGCCCACCAGATCCACATGGGTACCGGGACGAAGGAACTTACCCCGAATCATGGGCGTGGATGCGCTGGTGGCGGCCGCGATGATGTCTGCGCTGGCGACCGCTGCATCGAGGTCCTCGACAATCCGTACCCGGATGTTTCTCGCTTCGAGCGCCGAGCGGGCGGCTACCAGCTTCGACTGCGTGCGATTCCACAACAACACTTCGCGGATGGACGGCCGGATGTGCAGGTAAGCGTCCGTTAGAGACCGTGCAACCGGACCCGCGCCCAGGACCAGCAGGACCTCGCTGTGTTCGCTGCTTAGCATGCGTGCCGCCAGCGCGGAGTCGGCCGCGGTCTTCCACCGCGTGATTTCGGGACCGTCAAGTATGGCGACGAGACCCTTGGTACGCTCGTCCAAAACCAGAAACGCAGCCTGCTCCGTCGGTAGCGGTGGGTCGGCAGCGTCGTTGGCCGGATGGATGGAGGCGATTTTGACCCCGGCACCCATGCCCGGCAGAATCACACCACGGCTGAACAGGCCAAAGCTCGCATCCCCAATGAAGTAAGCGTCGCCCATGGGCCGGGACCCGGAATGCCCCTGCTGTAACGCGTCGAGAACGCCATTCCAGTTCAGCACCGACTGGATCTGCTGCGCGGAGATGGTCTGCATGCTTACCGTTCCTACTGTTTCGGCCAGATGTCCCCGAGGGTGTAGCCCTCCGGAAAGGGATCGTCGTGATCCAGCACGATCGTGTTGATGCCATGGATCCAGCTGGTGCCGGCCAGTGTCGGTATCACGGCGGCCTGCTCGCCGATTCGAGTCGTCCCCACGAGGCTGCCAGTGAAGACCGTACCGAGGATTCCCTGGTGCCGGAAGTCCTGATGCAGCGGCAATTCACCCTTGGCGTGCAGCACGGCCATCTTGGCGCAAGTGCCGGTGCCGCAAGGGCAACGGTCGATCGCGCCGGTCCAGGTGGCAGGATCGTCCCAGGAAAGCGGCCCCGTGGGCATGGTGACCGCGTTCTTCCAGTCTGCCCGTGGATCATCCGTGGGGCCCGAGAGCTGCGAAATTGTGATGCCGACGCCCGGATAGTCGGGATGCGCGACCGGCAGCTGTTCGATGGCGGCCTGCCGGATCATGGCAGAGACTCGCGTGATCTCCTTGCCATGCTCGGGCTTCAGTTCGAGACCGGGAAACTGCTGCACATCGGCAATGACGTAAAACATGCCGCCCCAACCGACGTCCACGCGCACCTTGCCCAGATGCGGCACATCGATCAAGGCATCGAGGTGCGCGGCGAATGCCGGTACGTTCGTGAACTTCACGCTCCTGACCTTGCCGTCCTTGCACTCGGCGGTGATGCGGATGAGCCCGGCCGGCGCTTCCAGCGTCAGCTCGGTCACCGGCTCCTGCATCGGCAGCATGCCCATTTCCAGCAGCACGGTAGCCACGGAGATGGTGTTGCCGCCCGACATCATCGGGTACTCGACCTGTTCCAGGATGATGTAGCCCGCGTCCGCTTCCGCGTGGCAGGGCGGCACGACGATATTGCAGCAATGGGCCGGGTAGCCCCGCGGCTCGCGCAGCAGCAGCTTGCGCAGACCGTCGTCATTGGCCTCCAGCCATTTCATCTTGGCCTGGACAGTGTCGCCGGGAATGTGCGGGATACCGCCGGTCACAACGCGCATGGGGATGCCCGAATGGGTCTCCACGGCATGGATACTTCGCTTGAAACCCATGTACTGATGTCCTCTTCCGGATCGCCGCGCCTGTGCGGCATGAAGAGAAATCTATGCTGGTTTCATGGGTAACCAAAACGACATTTTCTGCGGCAGTCCTTCAACTTTTGGTTGAAGATTGCAGCGCGAGTTGCTGCCTGATCCACTGGCAGAACCGTTTGCACACGCTGACGTCGGCCTTGTCTTTCCGCACTGAAAGGTAATGGCCACGATTCCTCATCACGGTCTTGTGCGGCAGTGGACGCACCAGCTCGCCGCTATCGACCAGGTGTCCGACGAGATGATGCCAGCCTAACGCCACTCCCTGATGTGCCAGCGCCAGCTGCACGATGGCCGGATAGTCATTGCTGGTGAACAGTTGTCGCGGCGTGTCGGCGCACCAAGGGGTGTCCACGTCGTGCAGCGCCAGCCAGACTTTCCAGTCGATATGCTCGGAGATCTGCGAGCGGCCGTAGGCGCTGAGATCCAGCAGCGACACATTCAGCAGGTCTTCGGGCGACTCGATCGGACCATGGTTCTGCAGATATTGGGGGGTGCAGACCGGATAGACCTCGTCGTCGAACAGGTGCTCGCTGTCGTATCCGTCGCGCAAGCTGGCCAGTTTCGCGATGTACACATCCGGCCGCACCCCTCCTTCCATCGAGACGTAATTCTGCGTGGCCAGCACGGTGAGTTCGACATCCGGGGCGTCCTGAAGGAATTCGGGCAATCGCCTGTGGAGCCATAGCGCCGAAAACGCGGGCGAACAGCATACGGTCAGCGTCTGCCTGGCGGGAATTTTCTTGCGCAGGCGTTCGGCGGCCTGATGGATATTGATCAGCGAAAGCTGGGCGGCATCCTTGAACATCTCCCCATCCGCCGTCAATGCGACGGTCCTGCCGGAGCGGACAAACAGCGCCGTCCCGAGGTAGTCCTCCAGTTCCCGCACCTGCTTGCTTACGGCTGCCGGGGTCACGCTCAGCGCGTTGGCGGCCCCCGTAAAACTGCTGAACTTTGCGGCCGCGAGAAATGACTTGATGGCGCGCAGCGAGAGCGCGCCGACGAGGGTTTCGCTGATTTCGAATTGAGGCGCCATGACTATGTCGACCGGTCTGAGGGGAACTGCTTTGGTCGATGATACGACGCTGGCTCAGGGCGATCGAGTGGCCGCTTGCGGAAGTGCAGCAGCCGGCTCGATGTCATGGCGACGTCTCACATGAAAGTCTCCTTCTGGCCGGGCTCGGTCCCACGGGGCCTGCGGGACGTAACCTTGGGTTATTCCGCGGCATCGGGGAATAGCACCGCCTCGACCGAGCTATCGGCCACGCATGCGGTATGGAAATACTTGATTTGCGGGTCCACGGCGTAGCGCTCGTGGATGCCGGCGAGCTACGGCCCTGAGTAGAAGGCCTCGGCGTCGGAGTGCGTCTTGGGGTGCCCCAAAAAACGGACTTTTCCGTGCGCTAAGGCCGAATGGTCCTTTGCCCGACACCGGCATCACACGGGTCTTCCCCTTGCTGCAATGAGGCAATCAACGGGCACGACACGTTACCCCTGCGCAAATGACACGCGGACACAAGCTGGGTGAGCACCGATTCCATGCGCCCGAGATCGGCGAGCTTCTCCTGAATGTCGCGTAGCTTGTGCTCCGCGAGTCGGCTCGCCTCATCGCAATGCGTCCCATCCTCGAGTTTCAGCAGGTCCGCGATTTCGTCGAGGCTGAAGCCGAGCCGCTGCGCCGATTTGACGAACCGCACCCGCGTCACGTCCGCTCTGCCGTAGCGACGAATGCTGCCGTACGGCCTTTCCGGCTCGAGCAGCAGGCCCTTGCGCTGATAGAACCGGATTGTCTCCACATTGACGCCGGCCGCCTTCGCGAAAGCGCCGATCGTCAGCCTCTCTCCACCGTTCTCCATATCGCTTGACTCCGTACTTGAGTACGGAAGTAACGTTACGCTACCGATCGGAAATCCGGAAGGGCAAACATATGGCGGAACCACGGAAAGGGCGCGGGGCGCTAGCCGCCGGCGGAGTGGCCGCGATCCTCGCGTCGACCTGCTGCCTCGGGCCGCTGGTGCTCGTCGCGCTGGGTGTCAGCGGCGCCTGGATCGGCAATCTGACTTTGATCGAACCATTCCGGCCGGTTTTCATCGGCGCGGCGCTGGTGGCGTTGTGCTTCGCTGGACGGCGCATCTTCCGACCCTCGGCGGTGTGCAAGCCCGGCGAGGTCTGTGCAGTGCCGCAGGTACGCGCCGTATACAAGCTCGTGTTCTGGATTGTCGTCGCACTGGTGCTGGTCGCGGTCGGTTTTCCCTACGTGCTCCCTCTGTTCTATTAACCCGGAGTCGATCATGAACAAGTTGCTTGCTGCACTCTCGCTTGCCGTCGTTGCGGTTCCGGTCTGGGCTGCAACCAAGACGGTCACGCTGTCCGTACCGGGCATGACGTGCGCCGCCTGTCCGATCACCGTCAGGCACGCGCTTTCCCACGTCGCAGGCGTCGAAAAAGCTGAGGTTCGTTTCGAGCAGCGGGAAGCGATCGTCACATTCGACGATGGCAAGACCAGCGTCCAAGCACTGACGAAGGCCACTGCCGACGCGGGCTATCCGTCGTCGGTCAAGCCCTGAAATTGCGGAGGTCGTTGTCATGTCGTTCGTCACGCGTGCGGCCGATAAGGCCGGTTTGCTCGGCAGTATCGTGTCAGCGATGGGCTGTGCGAGCTGCTTTCCCGCCATGGCCAGTCTGGGTGCGGCGATTGGACTCGGCTTTCTGCAGCAATGGGAGGGATTGTTCATCACCGTCCTGATCCCGCTGTTCGCCGCCCTGGCTTTGCTGGCGAACGCGCTCGGTTGGCTGCGCCACCGCCAATGGCACCGCAGCCTGCTTGGCATGATCGGCCCGCTCCTCGTGCTGGCAGCGATGTATTTGACCTACGGCCGGCGCGGTGAATTGCTGCTCTATGCTGGCCTGGTCTTCATGGTCGGAGTGTCGATCTGGGATCTCGTCTCGCCCGCGCATCGCGTCTGTACTGCCGATACATCAGATTCGGGCGCCGGCAACTTACCCAAAGATTGAGCACTCGAGCCATCAAATTCAATCCGTGAAAAATGGAGCAAGTCCATGGTGACCTTGACGATCGACGGGATGACCTGTGCGTTCTGCGCAGGGCGTGTCAGAAACGCGCTCGAAAAGGTGCCCGGCGTCCGCGCGGCCGCGGTCTCCTGGCCCGGGGCGCTTGCCGACGTGACGGTCGAGGCCGGCATCAGCCATGACACGCTGGTTGCCGCCGTGACGGCAGCTGGCTACCACGCCAGGGTGACTGACACGCCGACCCAGTCCACCGGCCTGCCGGAAAAGGCGCCCGGCTGGGAGGGGGCGGCTGCGAAGCGTCTCGGCGATGTCGGCCCGCTGCGGATTGCCGTCATTGGGAGTGGTGGCGCTGCGATGGCGGCTGCACTGAAGGCTGCCCAAAACGGCGCGCAGGTCACACTGATCGAGCGCGGTACCCTTGGCGGCACGTGCGTGAACATCGGGTGCGTGCCGTCCAAGATCATGATCCGTGCCTCCCACATCGCACATCTGCGGCAGGCGAGCCCCTTCGATGCAGGGATAAGCGCCATAGCGCCCGTGATCGACCGGCCACGCCTGCTCGCCCAGCAGCAGGCGCGTGTCGACGAACTGCGCCACGACAAGTACGAAGGCATTCTGGCGTCGAACCCGAACATCGACGTCCTGCATGGCGACGCGTGCTTCACGGGCGACCATACGCTCACCGTCACGCTGGATACCGGCGCCGAACGCACCGTGTCATTCGATCGCTGCGTGATTGCCACTGGTGCATCCGCGGCAGTGCCGCCGGTTCCGGGCCTGACGGAGACGCCCTACTGGACCTCGACCGAAGCGCTGGCGAGCGACGTCATCCCCAAACGGCTCGCGGTGATCGGCTCGTCGGCGACCGCCGTGGAGCTGGCTCAGGCATTTGCGCGGCTGGGCAGTCATGTGACCGTGCTGGCTCGGCACACCTTGCTCTACCAGGAAGACCCGGCCGTCGGCGAAGCCGTGACGGCGGCCTTTCGCGCTGAAGGCATCGAGGTGTTGGCGCAGACCCAGGCGAGCCGTGTGTCACACGCCGATGGCACGTTCGTCCTCAACACGAACCATGGCGAGGTGCGGGCCGACCGGCTGCTGGTGGCAACGGGCCGCGCCCCCAACACCGGCAGTCTGAATCTGGCGAGCGTCGGCGTGCAGCTCGACGCACGCGGCGCCATCGTGATCGACGCCGGCATGCGCACGAGCGCACCGGATATCTATGCCGCTGGCGACTGTACCAGCCAGCCGCAGTTCGTCTACGTCGCGGCCGCCGCCGGCACACGCGCGGCGATCAACATGACCGGGGGTGATGCGCGGCTCGATCTCGATACGATGCCGGCGGTTGTCTTCACCGAGCCACAGATCGCAACGGTGGGCTACAGCGAGGCGCAGGCGCAGCAGGCAGGCATCGAAACCGCCAGTCGCACGCTGACGCTTGATAACGTCCCGCGCGCGCTGGTGAACTTTGACACGCGCGGCTTCATCAAGCTGGTGGCCGAAGCCGGCAGCGGCCGGCTGATTGGCGTGCAGGCGGTGACCCCCGGCGCGGGCGAACTCATCCAGACGGCCGCGATCGCGATTCGCGCACGGATGACCGTGCAGGAACTCGCCGACCAGTTATTCCCGTACCTGACGATGGTCGAGGGGCTGAAGCTTGCCGCGCAGACCTTCTCGAAGGACGTGAGGCAGTTGTCGTGCTGCGCCGGATGACCCACTGGAGACAGCCATGCATCTTGAGCATCTTGAACACTACGCGGCCGAACTTGTCGAGCGCCTGACGATGGCCAGCAGGCCGGAAGGCTTTGCGGATCTTTTTGTCGTCCTGCTGCGTGAACTCGGCAAGGGGGCGCCGGTTTCTCCCGCCGCGCTGGCGCGATCCCTGGACTGGCCCGTCGGGCGGGTGATAGCGGCACTCGACCAGGCGGTCAGTACCGAGTGGGACGACGATGGCAACGTCGTCGGCTACTATTTGACGCTGCGCGAAACTCCACACGCTTTCGAGGTCGGCGGCCGACGCCTGTACACCTGGTGCGCCTTCGATACCTTGTTCTTCCCGGCGCTGGTCGATCGGACTGCCCACGTGGTCTCGCGTTGTGCAGCCACCGGCGTGCCGGTCTCGCTCACGGTCACGCCCGCTGCGATCATGGATCTTGAACCGGCCGGCGCGGCTGTGTCGCTGATCGTGCCGCAAGACACGCCCGACCTCCGCCATGCCTTCTGCTGTCACGTGCATTTCTTTGCTTCGGCCGCCATCGGTCAGCAGTGGGCCGCGACTCACCCCGGCATCGACATCGTGAGCGTCCACGATGCCTTCTCCGTGGGCCGCAAGCGCGCCGAGCGGCTGTTGCGGGCCACCTGTGTGCGGAACGCGGGGAGCAGAGGCCGTGCATGATTCCACTGCACCCGGATTGCCTCGTGGCGCTCGCTGGCGCGCCTGGTTCTGGGGGCGCTCGCCGTGCTCGCGTGTCCGTACCATCTGCCGATCGTACTGCTCGCGCTAGTGCGATTAATGGCGCTGTGCTGTTAAGCGGCTGGTTGCGTCACGGGAAATCGTTCCCCTGATTGGCCAGCGAATTCGCGTCTTCAACCGAACGCTACCGGCAGCATTCTCGATGCGTCGCTTGATGCATTCCGATTGTCCGCGATGCGGCCGTTTGTGGAGAGATCCCGGATCGTGAACGCCGCCCCTCACGAATGTCGCATGCGGGACGCACTTCGGCCGTCCGAAGTGGCAACGGTACTGTCTCTTCCTGGCCGACTTCCGTCTGATGCGGTCGGCTGGAGCCGACCCACTGCGGCCTTTAATCGCTAACGTGCGAATGTCCGGTGTTGATTGTTCAAGCGCCCGCCCGCTAATCCGCCGCCGCCCACTCCGGCCGCTTTCCGAGAGTGTCGAACAGTTCGAGTATTGTCCCCTTGACCTTTTGCACAGCGTTACTCAGCAATGCAGTATCGTGCCAGCAGAGTGACAGGTCGCGAGTGAACAACCGGTGATCGACTTTGGCAAGCTTGAGCTTGTGCTCGTCGAGTTCGACATGCGCGGCTGTCCGGGGCAGGATCGTCACGCCTAGCTTCGCCATCACCGCAGCGAAAAGCAACCCGGTTGAACTGGCCTCGAAGAGAATCTCGCACGGCAGTCCGGCTTCGCCCAGCGCCCACTCGACGCGGCTGCGAATCGTATTCGGAGCGCTTGGCAAGATCAGCGGCATGCGCGCCAGTTCAGCGATCGCGACGGGCTCGCTAGGCATCGAAAATTCCGGCCATGCAATCAGGTACAGCGCCTCAGTAAGCAACCGTTGCGCGGCCACTCCGCGGGTTTCGACCGCGTCGACGACCACGGCGAGGTCCACCCGTCCGCTACCGATCAGACTGCCGAGTTCCGCGCTCGGCGCTTCGACCAATTCCAGTGCAATGCCCGGGTAGCGGTCGCGAATCGTGCGTGCGAGCGGAATCGCTACCATCCGCGCCGTGCTCGACGGCATGGCGACGGACACTCTGCCCTGTGGAAGCTCGGCGTCCTGGCGCAGCAGTTCGCGCGTGCTGTCTGCTTGCCGCAGCAATTCGATAGCGTGCCGATAAAGCGTTTGCCCCGCTGCGGTGGGCGCCACACCTTGGACGCTGCGCTCGAGCAGTTGCATGCCCAAATCGCGCTCCAGATTGCGCATTTGGTGACTGATCGCGGGCTGCGCGATATGCAGCGCCTCACTCGCTCGCGTGACGTTGCCGCACTCCACCACCTTCACGAAATACCGCAGTTGGCGCAGGTCCATGTGGGTCGTTCGCCCCTTATCCCATAACGAAATACGATCGAGCTATATAAATATCATATTTTTAAATTATTGAGCGTGTTCTTACAATCGGGGAACAAAGAACCGAAGCGTGCTCTGCCTGAAGTGCCGAGCGCCGCTTCAGAACGGCCGGCGCCCGCTGGCCAGGAGACAAGAATGTCGAAAGCGATCGCTGCATCGACGCCCGGGCTCAAGCCCCGGCGCACGCCCCTTACCCGCGAGCAGATAGGCGGCTTCTGGGCAGTTTACTTGGGATGGGTGCTGGACGGGGTGGATTCCGTGATCTACGCGCTCGTGTTGATTCCGGCGCTCACTGAGTTGTTGCCCAGCTCGGGCATTGTCGCGACGCCCGGCAATCTCGGCATGTACGGCTCGATCCTGTTCGCGCTGTTTCTGATCGGTTGGGGGCTGTCGTTCATCTGGGGACCACTCGCCGACCGTTTTGGGCGAGTCAAGACGCTGGCTGCCAGCATTCTCATCTACGCGGTGTTCACCGGCGCTGCGGCGTTCGCGCATAACGTCTGGGAATTGGCCGCGTTCCGGCTGATTGCCGGCATCGGCGTGGGCGGTGAATGGGCGCTGGCCGGCACTTATGTCGCCGAGAGTTGGCCGGAAGATCGCCGCAAGATGGGCGCGGGTTATCTACAGACCGGTTACTACGTCGGATTCTTCCTTGCGGCCTGGTTGAACTATACGGTCGGCGCAACGTATGGCTGGCGCGCGATGTTCCTGTGCGGTCTCGCGCCGGCGGTGGTCGCGATTTATACGGTGCTCAAGGTGAAGGAGCCAGGTCAGTGGCACAAGGCCTCGCACGGCGTTGGTCAGACGAGCGTCGCGCCTTTGCCCAAGCGCCGGCCATTGTTGGAGATTTTTGCACCGGCCTATCGGCGCCGCACGCTGACCAGTGCGAGCCTGGTGGGTGTCGCAATCATCGGCTTGTGGGCCGGATCGGTCTACGAAGCGAGCGCGGTCGTGACACTGGCGACGCGCGCCGGCATCGACCGCGTTGGGGCCGTGCACCTTGCGTCTATCGGGGCGGCGGTGCTGTCGGTCGGGACGATCCTCGGTTGTCTCGCCGCCCCGTGGCTGGCTGAACGGCTCGGACGCCGCGTCGCGCTCGGGGCGTACTTCGCTGGCATGGCGGTGTCGATCGTGTTCGCCTTCGGCTGGGTCTTCTATCTGCCGAACGGACTCAACCTGTTCATGGTTTCGCTGCTGTTTCTCGGCTTCTTCGGCGGAAATTTCGCGATCTTTTCGCTGTGGCTACCTGAACAATATCCGACCCGGATCCGCGCGACCGCGTTCGCCTTCAATGCATCGGTGGGCCGCCTGCTTGGTGCGGGTGTGAACTTCCTGCTGGCTGCCGCAATTCATTGGCAAGGTTCGCTCGGATTGCCGATTGCGTGGACAGCGGTGGCCTTTGTGATCGGCATGCTGATCCTGCCGTTTGCGATCGAGACCCGTGATCAGACGCTGCCGGATTAGCACCGCGTCGAGGACATCGTTCGCACTACCCGCATCCGTCAACAGTCGCTGCAGGCATAGCGCAAGCGCATCACGCGGGCAATTTGCAGCGTCATCAATTCGTGGGAGAACTGAATGCAAGCGTTACAAGGAATCAAGGTCGTCGAACTGAGCCGTGCGCTGTCGGGGCCGTTCTGCTCGATGGTGCTGGCCGACCTCGGCGCGGACGTCATCAAGGTCGAACCGGGCCCGGGCGGAGACATGAGCCGGACTTGGGGGCCGTTCGACCGGGGCGTGAGTACCTACTATCTATCCTGCAACCGCAACAAGCGCGGCGTATGCATCGACTTTCGCAACCCGGAAGGACTGGCAGCGATCCACCGGCTGATTGACGATGCTGACGTGGTGATCGAGAACTTCAAGCCCGGTACCATCGACAGCATGGGACTCGGCTATCAGGTCCTCAGCGCGCGCAATCCGCGGCTGGTGATGGGCAGCATCAACGCGTTTGGCGCCGATGGTCCGATGAGTGGCTGGCCGGGTTTCGACCAGATCGCGCAAGGCTATTCTGGCCTAATGAGCCTGACCGGTTTCGCCGATGGCGACCCCACACGCACCGGCACTGCGATCGGCGATCTGAGTTCCGGCATGTGGCTCGCGATGGCGATACTGTCTGCGCTACTGGAACGTGAGCGAACCGGGCGTGGCCAACATGTGAGCACGTCGTTGCTCGCGAGTCTGGTGGGGCTGCTGAGCGTGCATGGCCAGCGCTACCTGAGCCTTGGGGACATTCCGCGCCGTACCGGTAACGCGCATGCGGTGATCGCGCCTTATGGTGTGTTCGAAACCGCTGACGGCCCGCTTAACATCGCGCCGATCACGTCGGACATGTGGCTGCGCCTGTGCCAGTTGCTCGACTTGCCGGCGTTGCCGGACGATCCGCGCTTTGAGACCAACGAAGCACGGGTTGCGCATCGCGATGAGTTAAAGGCTGCGCTGGAAGCACGTTTGAAGACGCGCACCAAACGGGAGTGGACAGAACTTTTCATCGGCGTGGGGTTGCCCGCCGGCCCGATCAATACGTTGGACGAAGTGTTCGACGACCCCCAGGTGCAGCATTGCGGGTTAGTGGAAACGCTTGAGCATCCGACGCTCGGCGCGCTACGCCAGGTCGTGACGCCGGTGTCGAGTTCAGGGGTAACGGGAGATTGTTCGCGTCATCTCAGCCGGCATGCACCGCCGGACCTCGGCGAACATACTGTCGACGTATTGCGCGAAGCGGGTTTCGACGAGCTCTCGATTGAGGCACTACTCGCCGCCAAAGCGGTACATCAACAGGGTGAGTATCTGCCGCAGGAGAGGGTCATGGAACCAGCAGCTGGAATTACGCAATGAGCAGGGAAAAAGCCGTGGAACATGCTGCAGAGGTCACACAATGAACACACCGAACGCATCGCCGTTTACAGTAACGGTTGATATCGTGGATGAACGGATCGCACGCTTGACGTTCAGCTATCCAGCGCGCAGGAATGCCCTCAGCGCGGGGTTGTTGCACGCGCTTGACTCGCAGCTCACGCAGCTTGCGGCCCGCCGGATACCGGTCGTGATACTTGGCAGCGGCGTCGGGCAGGACGTTTGGAGCGCGGGCCACGACCTTGGAGAGTTGGTGCACGATCGCGACCCGATCGCCTACGGCAAGCCGTTGGAGCAGGTGTTGCGTCGCGTACGCGCTTACCCAGGTGTGGTGATCGCGATGGTGTCGGGCTCTGCGTGGGGCGGCGCGGTCGATCTGGCGATGAGTTGCGATCTCGTTATCGCCGACAACAGCGCGCGCTTCGCGATGACGCCGGCGAACATTGGCTTGCCCTACACGACGAGCGGCCTGCTACGCTTCTTCAACAATGTGCCAATTCACGTATTGAAGGAGATGTTCTTCAGTGCGCAGCCACTTGATGCAGCGCGTGCCGAGCGCTTCGGCGTGATCAATCGTCTGGTCGACAGCGATAAGCTGGAAACAACGGCCCTTGAACTGGCGCGCGCAATCGCAAGCAAAGCACCGCTGGCGATCCAGGCCGTGAAGGAGCAACTGCGGATACTTGAGGATCAGCAACCAATGCCAGTCCAGGCGATGGAACAGATTGCCGAACTACGCCGGCAGGCATGCGAAAGCGCGGATTTCAGCGAAGGGTTGGCAGCGTTTTCGGAGAGGCGACCGGCTGTGTTTGGCGGAAAGTAGGTGGTAGGAATGGGAGAACTGTGCGCTGCCCGCGGTTGCTTCGGCGGTTGCGCAGAGTGCGAGATGATTGACTGACCAGTAGTCGAACGAGCCACATGAATCCTCGTGCTCGTATCGTCGACTCGTTGAACGAAGTAAATCCAGCGATCTCCGTCAGGATTTTTTCATGTTGAGCGGCTCTTCCACGTCTATAAGCTGACATTCCAGACTGGGATGCGGGGGACCGTTCATGGCCGACCACGGTCTGTCCAGAAGCGTCCCTCCTGGAAGCCCTCAAAGAAAAAAAGCGGCACGTCCCAAAACGCACCGCCCCTTCCCCCCCGCGCCAAAACCCATCAAGGATTAATATACTGAAACAACGAAAGATTCTGAGTAGCAGCAAAACTCTTCTGCGAAGCCGTCAACGCATTTGAAAGCTGCGTGTACTGCGTAATAGCCGCAGTCATATCGGTACTCGTGAGGTCATTAAGATTCGAAGTAACCTGCAACGCATTCGTCGACGTAACCGTCTGCAGCGCCTTCACTTCCTGCTCTCTCCCACCCACCGAAGCCTGAATCGTCACCACATTCGAAATCGAATTCCCGATCGCCGTGAGCCCGCTCTGAAGCGCGTTCGTGAGATTGGCGCCCGCGCTCGGGCTACCGTTCACCGGCGTCTGCAACGCGGCAATCACGCTATCGATAGTCGAAAACACACTGCTGTTCTGCGGCGCCGTAGCCGGCGTCACCGAAAAAGTATCGCCCGCCACAGGCGTGCCCGTGATCGTCACGTTCATGCCGATCTTGCCCGCGGCGCCAAGCTCGATCGGCAAGCCATCCTTATAAGGCTGATTCGACGAGAGCGCGGTAGCCGGACTGGTCGAGTCGTCCATCACCGAATACGTGAGCGCGCCGGTCGTCGCGTCGGTGCCGAACTGGATCGAAAGTGGATGGCCGTTGGTCGCCTGGGTGGGATCGGTCACCGTGACGCCGCTGATCGTGCCGGTGCCGGTGTTGGCCGAGCTCCCCCCGGCCACCACCTGCGAGCCCACTGCCGAGACGCTCAGGAACACTGAAGCCCCCGTGTCGCCCACCGAAATCTGGCGCGAGCCGCCCACCTGAACGAGGCGCTGCCCCCCGTCGCCGTTGTACTGCACGCCGCCGCCCGTCTTGTTGGTGAAGACCTGCGAGGTGCTCTGGAAGCCCGAGAACAGATAGTTGCCCTGACCGTCGGTGGTGTTGGCGAGCGTGAACAGCTGGCTGCGCTCGCCCTGGAGCTGCTTCGCGAGCGCCTGGCGGTCGGCGTCGTTGAACGAGCCGTTGATCGCCGACTGGATCTGCTGGTTGATGGCCTGCAGCGTGCTCGTCACGCTGCCGAGCGTCGAGTCTTCGAGCTGCAGCGACGAAAGCGCCATGTTCTGGTTCGACGCGTACTGCGTGAGCGTCGCGCTCGTGGCCGAGAGCTGCACGGCCTGGGCCGCGCCGAGCGGGTTGTCGGCGGGGTTCGAGAGCGAGACGCCCGTCGAGATCTGCTGCTGGACCTGGAGGAGCTGGCCCTGCTGGTTTTCCATCGTGGACAGGCTGGACGAATAGATCTGGGATGTCGCGATACGCATGGGTCAGCGCCTCACTGAAATATGCCGAGCAGGGTCTGGAACAGCGACGCCGCCGTCTGGATCACTTTACTGTTGGCCTGGTAGAGCTGCTGGTATTGCAGCAGGCTGGCCGCTTCTTCGTCGAGGTTCACGCCCTGCACCGACTGCTGCTGCGAGGTGAGCTGCGTGACGAGCGACTGCTGCGAGGTGCTCGACGCCTTCAACTGGCTCGCCGTGTTGCCGATTCCGTTCACGTAGTTCGAGTACGCGTTCGTGAGCGTCTGCGAGTCGGTGAAGGCGGTGCCCGAGGTGAGGTTCGCGAGCGCGAGCGCGTTGCGGCCGTCCTGCGCGGCGCCCGTGTTCGACGCGATGGTGAAGGTGTCGCCGTTTGCGGGCGCGCCCGTCATCGTGAAGCTCACGTTGTTGGCGGTGCCGGTGGTGTCCCCGCTGATGGCGATGGTCGCGCCTGTGCTCGAGTCGTAGGGGACGGTCGTGGTGCTGCTCGTGATGGTGTACTTCGTGGGCGTGCTCGAGCCCGGCAGCGTGACGGAGACGGTCGAGCCCACCGGGAAGCCCGAGAGCGTACCGCCGCTACCCGATGCCGCCGCCGTGTAGTTCAGCGTCAGCCCCGCCGAGCCCACGGCATAGCCCGCGCTCACCTGGCCCTGCGTGACGGTGGCCGTGCCCGTGTTCGTGCTGCCCGCCGTGACGAGCACCGGCGAGGCGGCCGCGATCGCCGATGGGTCGCTCGTCGCCACGGCGAAGCTGTCGAGCGCGCCCGCGGTCGGCTGGATCGAGAACGAGTCGCCGTTGTTCATGGTGCCCGTCGAGGTGATCGAGAGGCCGATGTCCTTGGGCACCGTGGGCGCAAACGGCGAGCTCGCGCTCGGCTGCGTATTGGTCGTGCCGACGACGGTGTTGGTCGTCGTATCGGTGAGCGTCCAGGTGCCGCCAGCGGCGCTCGAATACGAGAGCGTGTAGTTGTCGGTGGGCGGGCTCACGGCGTTGGTGAGCCTGGCCGCGACCGTGCCGGTGCCGGAGTTGTTCAGGTTGGCCGTGACGACCGGCGCGCTCACGGTGAAGAGCGCGCCGCCGGGCTGGCCGCCGAGCGTGAGGCCCAGTGCGTTTTGCTGGTTCACCTGCGCGGCGAAGCTCGTGGCGATCGCGCCCAGTTGCGCTTGCGCCGGGTCGAGCGTGTTCTGCACGAACGACACGAGGCCGCCCACGGTGCCGCCCTGCAGCGCTGCGCTGGTGAGCGGCTGCGCCTTCGTGGTCGAGCCGGGCAGGCCTTGCCAGGCCACGGTGAGCTCCGTGGGGTTCGAGCTCGAGGGCTGCGTGGTGAGGGTGTAGTTCTGCCCGCTCACCACGAGCGGCTGGCCGTTGCCGAGGAAAACGCTGTAGCCGCTGCTGTTTTGCACGACCTGCACGCCCACGAGTTGCGAGAGGTTCGAGACCGCGAGGTCGCGCTGGTCGAGCAGTTGGTTCGGCGGCTGGCCCGAGGAGCTTGCCGTGGAGATCTGCGCATTGAGTTGTGCGATCTGCTGCGTATAGGTGTTGATCTGCGTGACGGCGTTCGAAAGCTGCGTGTTCACGCTCTGGCGCATCGCGTCGTACTGCTGGCCGGCGGCGTTGATCTGGTCGGCGAGCGACTGCGCGTCGGAGAGCGCGGTCTGGCGCGTGGCGGTGCTCGACGGCGAGTTCGACACGTTCTGCAGGCCCGAGAAGAACGTCGTGATCGAGCTGGCGATGCCCGATGTCGGGCTGCCCACGAGGTTCGAGAGCTGCGTGGCGAGCGTGTACGAAGCAGTGAGCGAGCTGTTGCTCGACTGCGCGTTGTTCAGCGCGGTCGTGAGGTACTGGCTATAGGCGCGCTGCACCGTCGCCGTGGTCACGCCACCGCCCATGTAGCCCGAGCCCGTGTACTGGCCGCTCGCTTCGCTGAACACCGCGTGTTCCACGTTGTAGCCCGTGGTCGACGAGTTGCTGATGTTCTCGCCGGCGGTGGCTATGCCGATCTGGGCCGCCTGCAACCCGGAGAGCCCGATCGAGAAGATGTTGGACATGCGTAATCCTCATGGACGGCCTTTCCGACGCTCCGGTCGATGAGTCGACGGGTCGAATGGCCGCGTGGGTGAACCAACGTAATAACGGCAACGGGGCGCGAAAATTGAGCGCCGGCACCCGGCAAATGGGCGAAATGTTGCGAAGAAAACGTTTGCCGCGCGAGGCGCGGCGGCGCATGCCGCGCAGGCGATGCGCGGCGCGTCGCAGGGACGCCTGACGCGCCCCCGCGGGCCTCGCAGCGATGGTCCGCGAGGCTCAGGCGCGCTGGAACGCGCGCCGCTTCATTTCGAGCTGCGTGATGTAGCGCTGCAGGCTGTTCTCCGCGGCGCCGGGCAGCGCCACGAAACGAAAGCCCAGGTGATAGCGCCGCTCGCCGTTGGGCAGGTCGATGAAGCGCAGCACCGCGAGCGCGAGATCCACACGCAGCGTGCCGTGCGCGCGCAGGTCGAGTTCGACGTCGGCGATCTTCAGGCCCATCTCGAACGTCGCCGCGCGCGCGTCGGTCGTGCGCAGGCCGATGCCGCCAAGCGACAGATCGTGCACCTCGAACTGGAAGCGCTGGCCGTCCGCGGGCATCGCGCCGCGGCACAGGCACGGCTCCAGCACGGGTGTGTCGACGCGGAAATACTCGCGGCGCTGCACGTAGTAGAGCACCTCGGGGAAGGCGGCTTCGAACGCAGGGCGACCTTCGAATTCGGTCTCGCGCGGCGTAGCCGTGATGAACTCCACGCGCACGCCGTCGGGCGAGGCGTGGAACTGGCACTGCGCGCACGCGAGCACGTCGCGGTTCTGCTCGGGCAAGGCGCCCCAGTCGAACACGAAGGTGCGCTCGCGCGTGTTCACCTCGAGAATGCGCGTGACCAGTTGGCCACCGCCGTATTGCAAGGTCAGGAAATCGCCGCGATTGACGAGGTTGCGCAACTGCACTCCGACTTCTAGCGGGTTGCGTCGGCCATAGTCGGGGACTTCGCCCTCGGAGGCTTCCTGTTGATTCGACTGAACGGTATTCATCGGCGTGCCGGAATTTCGTGGACATGCCGGCGCGCCACGGCCTGAACCGCCACGCGCCGTCCGGGCGGTGATCGCCGCCCCTGATTCTTTTGCATCTCGCCTGCATTAGCGGCAAGTGCCGGCAGAAATTTAGGGGGTCCGTGCAAATATTCCGTGCCCTCGCGCACGGGCGCGCCGGATTTTCGCGCAAGCGGCGCATAAGGTCGGCGCGGCAACGTTTGCGTTCGGCGTTCATGCCGCGTTCGGGCCGTTGCGCGCCGGGCGGGCCGTCAGGCCATCTGCTGCATGATCGACATGAGCTTTTTCGCGTAATGCGGGTCGGTGGCGTAGCCCGCGCGCTGCATGCCGTGCGCGAAGCTCTCCGCGCTGTGCGAGTTGTTGATCACCGAGGCGTAGCGCGGGTTGCTCTTGAGCATGTTCGCGTAGTCGGTCATCGCGTCGTCGTAGGAGTCGTAGGCGCGGAACTTCTCGACCACGCGGTGCGGCGCGCCGTTCACGTACTCGGTCGTCATGGTCGAGACGGTCTTGCCCGTCCAGTCCTTGGTGGCCTTGATGCCGAACACGTTGTAGCTGGTCGAGCCGTCCGCCTTCATGATCTCGCGCTTGCCCCAGCCCGACTCCAGCGCCGCCTGGCCGACGATGAAGCGCGCCGGAATGCCGGTGGCCGCGCCCGCCTGCTGCGCGCCGCTGGCAAGCTTGTTCACGAAGGCGTCCACTTTTGCGTCGCCGTTGCCGCGCACGGGCGGCGTGAGCGCGCTGTTGGCGTCCCAGCCCTGGGCCCGCCCGAGCGCGCCGTTCGCGGCGGCGTTGCCGTAGGCGCGGCCCAACGCGTTCAGCATCGCCATGTTGCCTTCGTTGCCGCTGCCGCCCGAGCCCGCCATGCCCGACATCGCGTTGGCGATGCCGCCGGCGCCGCCCGCCGCGTCCGCCTCGCCGCCCATGCTGCGCATGAGCTGCTTGATCATGGCGTTCGCCACGCCGATGCCCTTGTTCGACATCTGCTGCGCGAGCTGCTGATCCAGCATCGAGGTGAACTGCGCGCCGTCTTTCGAGTCGAGCGGGCCGTCCTCGGGCGTCGCTTCGCGCATGCTCTTGAGCATCATCTGCGTGAACACGGCGTCGAACTGCTTCGCGGCCATTTTCACGCCCTGCCGGGGCGCGGCATTGGCGGCGGCCCGCATCGCGTCGAAGCCCTGCACGTCCAGCGCGAAGCGGTTCGTGAGATCGAGGCTGCTGCCGATATTCGCGTTATCCATGCTGGCTCCTTAGATGATCTGGAGGTCGGCGCGCAAGGCGCCTGCCGCCTTCATCGCCTGCAGGATCGACATGAGGTCCGCGGGCGTCGCGCCTAGCGCGTTGAGCGCCTTCACGACTTCCGCGAGATTGGCGCCCGCCGTCACGAGCTTGAGCGATCCGTTGTCCTGCTTCAACTGGATCTGCGACTGGCGCGCCGCCACCGTGGTGCCGTTCGAGAACGCGCCGGGCTGGCTCACCGCCGTCTGCGTGTTCACCACCACCGAAAGATTGCCGTGCGCCACCGCGCAGCTATCGAGCGTGACCATCTGGTTCATCACGATCGAGCCGGTGCGCGCGTTGAGGATCACCTTCGCCGCCGGCTGCGCCGGACGCACGTCGAGATTCTGGATCTGCGCGATGAAGCCCACCTGCTGCGCCGGGTCGCTCGGGCCGCGCACCTGGATCGTGCGGCCGTCCACGGCCTGCGCGGTGCCCTGGCCGAACATGTTGTTGACCGCCGCCACGATGCGCTGCGTCGTGTCGTAGTCCATGTCGTTGACTTCCATCTGCAGGATGCCGCCCGCTTGCGCGATGGGCGACGGCACGGCGCGCTCGACCGTGGCGCCCGCCGCGATGCGGCCCGCCGCGAGCTGGTTCACCTGCACCCGGCTGCCGTTGGCCGCGGCGCCCGCGCCGCCCACCGCCACGTTGCCCTGCGCGATGGCGTAGACCTGGCCGTCGGCGCCCTTGAGCGGCGTGAGCAGCAGCGTGCCGCCGCGAATGCTCTTGGCGTTCGCGAGCGAGGAGACGGTCACGTCGATCTGCTCGCCGGGCCGCGCGAACGGCGGCAGCGTGGCGGTCACGATCACGGCCGCGACGTTCTTCAGCTGCATGTTGTTGAGCGTCTGCGAGGAGCCCGTGGCGCTCGACGTGTTGTTGATCGAGATGCCCAGGTTCGCGAGCATGTTCGCGAGCGTCTGCGTCGTGAACGGCGCCTGGGTGGTCTGGTCGCCGGTGCCGTCGAGGCCCACCACGAGGCCGTAGCCAATGAGCGGGTTGTCGCGCACGCCGCTGATCGACACGAGGTCCTTCACGCGCTCGGCATGCGCGGGCTCGGCGTATGCGAGCATCGCGCCGCAGGCGAGCATCAGCGCGAGTACGGCGCCGAGCGCGGCGAGCGCGTCTTTCACGCGCGAGCGGGGCGTTTGCTTGAAGCGGATCTTCACCATGGCGCGATATTCAGAAAGAAGCGTTGCAGCCAGCCCATGGTCTCGGCTTCGTCGATCACGCCTTTCGCGGAGTATTCGATCCTCGCGTCGGCCACATCGGTCGAGAGCACGGAGTTGTCTCCGGCAACGGTGTTCGGGTTCACGACGCCGGAAAAGCGTACGAATTCATTGCCCTGGTTGATGAGCATCTGCTTCTCGCCCGAGACCACCAGGTTGCCGTTGGGCAGCACGTTCGTCACGGTCACGGTGATCACGCCCGTGAAGGTGTTGGACGCGTTCGCGCCGCCCGTCGCGTCGAACTGGTTCGCGCCCTGGGCGGCGAGGTTCGCGCGCGAGAAGAAGCCCGGCGCGAAGCCCGCGGTCGGCACGTTGAAGCTCGTGCTGCCGCCGCGCTTGGTGTTGGCGCCCGAGGACTTCGTCGCCGACATGTTTTCGGAAATGACGATGGTGAGAATGTCGCCGATGTTGCGCGGACGCTGGTCCTCGAACAGCGGCCGCCCCGCATAGCCGGGGTTGAAGATCGACCCCGGCGAGGTGTTGGGCGGCGGCGAAGGCGGCACGGCCGTCATCGGCTGCTGGGTGATCGGCTGCCGGTTCGGGATGTACGCGCAGCCCGCCAGCATCGCCAGCGCGAGCGCCGCGGCCCACGCCGCCGTGGCGCGCGGCAACGCCCGCGCCGGCGTTTGCGCATGCCCTTGCGCCGCGCGCTTGCGAGAGTTGTTTCGGACGGACTGGCTCATGCTCTTCACCACTTCTATTCCATGCAGCGATTGCTTCTGATTCCCGGCGATTCCGAGGCCGATGCTTAAACCTGCATCTGGCTCAAGGTCTGCAGCATCTGGTCGGAGGTCGTGACCGCCTTGCTGTTGATTTCGTAGGCGCGCTGCGTCTCGATCATGTTCACGAGCTCCTGCACCACGTTCACGTTC
>DATEJU010000579.1:0-5590 GCA_035277805.1 Paraburkholderia sp.
GCGCCTCTTGATGGCCGCATTCGTGCTCGGGCTGCCGGAGACGAAGCTGCGCATCGTCGCACCCGACGTGGGCGGCGGCTTCGGCTCGAAGATTTTCCTGTACGCCGAAGACGTGGCGCTCACCTGGGCCGCGAAGAAGATTGGCCGCCCCGTGAAGTGGACCGCCGAGCGCAGCGAGTCGTTCGTCTCCGACGCGCATGGCCGCGACCACGTGACGAAAGCCGAGCTCGCCCTCGACAAGGACGGCAAGTTCCTCGCCATGCGCGTGCACACCACGGCGAACATGGGCGCGTATCTCTCGACCTTCGCCTCGAGCGTGCCCACCATCCTCTACGCGACGCTGCTCGCGGGCCAGTACACCACGCCTGCGATCTACGCCGAGGTGAAGGCGGTGTTCACGAACACGGTGCCCGTGGATGCGTATCGCGGCGCAGGCCGCCCCGAGGCGACCTACGTGGTCGAGCGGCTCGTCGAGACCGCCGCGCGCGAGATGAACATCGATCCGGCCGAACTCCGCCGCCGCAACTTCATCACGAGCTTCCCGTACGCGACGCCGGTGGGCCTCACCTACGACACCGGCGACTACGAGGCATGCCTCGCGCGCGCCCTCGAACTCGCCGACGTGCAGGGCTACCCGGCGCGGCGCGACGCATCGAAGGCGAACGGCAAGCTGCGCGGCCTCGGCCACTCGTGCTACATCGAGGCGTGCGGCCTCGCGCCGTCGAACATCGCGGGGGCACTGGGCGCACGCGCCGGCCTCTTCGAAGCGGGCGAGATCCGCGTGAATCCCACCGGATCGGTGACGGTATTCACGGGCTCGCACAGCCACGGCCAAGGCCACGAGACGACCTTTGCGCAGGTGGTGTCCGAGCGTCTGGGCGTGCCCATCGAGCAGATCGAGATCGTGCACGGCGACACCGCGCGCATTCCGTTCGGCATGGGCACCTACGGCTCGCGCTCGATCGCGGTGGGCGGCTCGGCCATCATGAAGGCGCTCGACAAGATCGAAGCGAAAGCGAAGAAGATCGCCGCGCACATGCTCGAAGCGGGCGTGGAAGACATCGAGTTCGCCGATGGCGTGTTCCGCGTCGCAGGCACCGACCGCACCAAGACCTTCGCCGAAATCGCACTCTCGGCCTACGTGCCGCACAACTATCCGCTCGAAACACTCGAGCCGGGCCTCGACGAAAGCGCGTTCTACGACCCCACCAACTTCACCTATCCGTCGGGCGCGTATCTCTGCGAGGTGGAAGTCGATCCCGAAACGGGCGAGACGCGCATCGAGCGCTTCACGGCCGTGGACGACTTCGGCAATGTCATCAACCCGATGATCGTCGAAGGCCAGGTGCACGGCGGACTCGGCCAGGGCATCGGCCAGGCGATGCTCGAGCGCTGCGTCTACGACAACGAGAGCGGCCAGTTGCTCTCGGGCTCGTACATGGACTACGCGATGCCGCATGCGTCCGATGTGCCGTCGTTCACCGTGGAGACCGCGAAGGGCACGCCGTGCACGCACAATCCGCTCGGCGTGAAGGGCTGCGGCGAGGCGGGCGCGATCGGCTCGCCGCCGGCCGTCATCAACGCGATCCTCGACGCACTTGGCCCCCTCGGCGTGAAGGACATTCAGATGCCGGCCACCCCGCACCGCGTGTGGCAAGCGATCCAGGCCGCGCAATCCACGCAGTCGTCACAACAACCTTGAGCGGAGGCGCACCATGTATGCATTCGATTACCAGCGCGCCAGCGACGCGCAAGGCGCGGTGAAGACGGCGGGCGCCGACCCCGACGCCAAGTTCCTCGCGGGTGGCCAGAGCCTGCTCGCGGCGATGAAGCTGCGCCTCGCGCAGCCTTCGACGCTCGTGGACGTCACGCGCATTCCCGAGCTCAAGGCCGTGCAGGTGGACGGCAAGGTGGTGAAGATCGGCGCCGCGGTCTGCCACGCCGACGTGGCCGCGAACGCGCAGATCCAGGCGACGCTGCCGGCGCTCGCGCAACTGGCCGAGGGCATTGGCGACCGGCAGGTGCGCGCGCTCGGCACGCTGGGCGGGTCGCTCGCCAACGACGACCCCGCCGCCGACTACCCCGCCGCCGTGCTCGGGCTGAACGCCACCGTGGTGACGGACCGCCGGCGCATTGCCGCCGACGACTTCTTTGTCGGCATGTACGAGACCGCGCTCGAACCCGATGAGCTGATCGTCGCGGTCGAGTTTCCGGTGCCGCAGCGCGCCGCCTACGAGAAGTTCCACAACCCGGCCTCGCATTTCGCGTTGACGGGCGTGTTCGTCGCGCAATCCGCGGATGGATCGGTGCGCGTGGCCATCACGGGCGCGGCGTCTTCGGTGTTCCGTTCGACGGCGCTCGAGGATGCGCTCAAGGCGAGCTTCACGCCCGCCGCGGCGCGCGCCGTGAGCATCGCGCCGGACGAGCTCAATACCGATCTGCACGCGAGTGCGGCGTATCGTGCGCACCTGATCCCGGTGCTGGCGGCGCGGGCGGTGACAAAGGCGCTCGGTTAGACGCGCTCTCCACGGCCGCTCGCCCGCGCGTCGCGTGGCGCGAGCGGTCGCATTTCCGCTCGTATTTCCAGGTCCGCCATGCTCCCCGCCACGATCGACCACACGCTCTCGCAGCTCGAAGCGCACGGCTATTTCGCGAGCCGCGAACTGGCCACAGCGCTCTTTCTCGCGCTCAAGATGGAACGCCCGCTCTTTCTGGAAGGCGAGCCGGGCGTGGGCAAGACCGAGCTCGCGAAGGCAGCGGCCGCGCTTGCCGGCACGACGCTCCTGCGCCTGCAGTGCTATGAGGGGCTCGACACGGCTAGCGCGCTCTACGAGTGGGACTATCCGCGCCAGATCATGGCGCTGCGTCTCGCCGAAGCCGCGGGCGAGAAGCCGCGCGGCGACACGCTCTATCGCGACGAATTCCTCCTGAAGCGCCCGCTGCTGCAGGCGCTGCAGCCGGACCCGCATCACCCCGGTGCGCGCCGCGTGCTGCTGATCGACGAAATCGATCGCGCCGACGAGCCGTTCGAAGCCTTCCTGCTCGAACTTCTTTCGGACTTCCAGGTGTCGATTCCCGAATACGGCACGGTGCGCGCGAGCGTGCCGCCGCTCGTCGTCATCACCTCGAACCGCACGCGCGAGGTGCACGATGCGCTCAAGCGGCGCTGTCTCTATCAGTGGCTGGGCTACCCTGAGCGCGCGCGGGAGCTTGCCATCGTCGCGGCGCGCGCACCCGAAACCGGCGCCGAATTGCAGCGCCGCGCGGTGGCGTTCGTGCATCAATTGCGCTCGATGGATCTGTTCAAGGCGCCCGGCATCGCCGAGACGATCGACTGGTGCCGCGCGCTTGCGGCGCTTTCGGTCACCGAGCTCGATCCGCAGTCGGTGCAAGACACGCTCGGCGTGCTGCTCAAGTATCAGGACGATCTCGCGCAGCTCGACACGCAGCGGATCGCCGAGACGCTCGCGCTCGCGGAGTGACGCCGATGCCGCACGCGCCAAACCGCCCTCGCGAAACGCAGCAAGCGCACGCCCGGCACGATGCGCGCGGCACACGCGATGTGCACGCCGCGCACGCCTCGCCCATGCTCCCGCCCATGTTCGCGCGCAACGTGGTGCATTTCGTGCGGGTGCTGCGCGGCGCCGGTTTGCCGATGTCGAGCGCACGCGCCGTGGATGCGCTCGAAGCCCTGAGCTTCATCGACCTCACGCGCCGCGACGACGTGCGCGCCGCGCTCGCCGCCTTGCTCACCGCCGCGCCCGACGAGCGCGAGCTCTTTTACGCCGCGTTCGAGCTGTTCTGGCGCGATCCCGACTGGGAAGGCAAGCTGCGCGCGCTGCTCCTGCCGAAAGTGCAAGGCGCCCTGCCGCCGCCGCGCCGCAACAATCGGCTCGCCGACGCACTCGCGGCACGCTCGGCCTCACGCGCGAGCGCGCACACGCCGCCGGCTCATGAGGAGCACGAACTACGCGCACATGCGAGTTTCAGCGCCGAAGAGCGGCTGCGCCACCGCGACTTCGACACGCTTTCCTCCGACGAATGGCGCACGCTGCGCCATCTGATCCGCGCGCGGCGCCTGCCGCTCGCGACCGAGCGCACGCGGCGCCTGAAGGCGTCGTCGCACGGCACGCACGCCGATTTGCGCGCGAGCGCGCGCCACGCCGTGCGCGCGGGCGGCGACTGGACCGTCTGGAAATACCGCGCGTGCGTCGAGCGCAAAGTGCCGCTCGTGTTGCTGCTCGACATCTCCGGGTCGATGAGCAGCTATTCGCGCGCCGTGCTCTACTTCTGTCATGCGCTGCTGCAATCGCGCGAACGCCTGCAGGTGTTCCTGTTCGGCACGCGCCTCACGCACGCCACGCGGGCGCTGCGCGAACGTGATCCCGACGTCGCGCTCGCCCAGCTCGCCGCGCAGGTAGCGGACTGGTCGGGCGGCACGCGCATCGGCGAGACGCTCGCGCAGTTCAACCGGCGCTGGGCGCGCCGCGTGCTGGGCGGTCGGGCGACGGTGCTGATGGTCACCGACGGCCTCGATCACGCCCCGGGCGGCGCGCTCGCCGAGGAAATGGCGCGCCTGCACCGCTTCGCGCACCGCGTGGTGTGGCTCAATCCGCTGCTGCGCTACCGCGGTTTCGAACCGAAGGCACGTGGCGTGCAGGCGATGTTGCCGCACGTCGACGCGCACTACCCCGTTCACAACCTGGAGAGTCTGGAGGCGTTCGGCCGTAGCCTGCAAGACGCATCGCCCGGCCGTTCGCGCCCGCCAGCCACCCAACAAGGAGCGAAACGATGGAGCTGACCGAAAGCCACACGCTGCCGGTGCCGCAACAACGCGCGTGGGAAGCCCTCAACGACACGGCGATACTCAAGGTGTGCATTCCGGGCTGCGAGAGCATCGATGCCGATGGCGAGAACGCGTATGCTGTCGCCCTCACGGCTGCCGTCGGGCCCGTCAAGGCACGTTTCAAGGGCCGCATGCAGCTCGCCGACATCGACGCGCCGCGCAGCTACACGATCCAGTTCGAGGGCCAGGGCGGTGCGGCGGGCTTCGGCAAGGGCGATGCGCGCGTGACGCTCGAACCCGCTGGCGAGGACGCCACCACGCTCAGTTACACGGCGAGCGCCCAGGTGGGCGGCAAGCTCGCGCAGATCGGCTCGCGGCTGGTGGACGGCGCGGCGCGCAAGATCGCCGCCGAGTTCTTCAAGCGCTTCACCGAGCAGCTCGGTGGAGGCGCCGCCGGGCAGGAAGCCGCAGCGCAAGAAACATCTGAAACACAAGCCGCCAGCGACGCCGAAGGCGCGGGCGGCGCTGAACCGCAAAAGAGGAAACGATCATGGACAGCGTGGATCTCGAAGTCCTGAAATCCAGCGTACGCTGGCTCGAAGAAGGCCACCGCGCGCTGCTGGTGACGGTGGTGAAGACGTGGGGCTCGTCGCCGCGTCCGGAAGGCGCGATGCTCGTCGTGCGCGACGACGGCCTCGTGGTGGGCTCGGTCTCGGGCGGCTGCATCGAAGACGATCTGATCGACCGCGTGCGCCGCGAAGGCATCGGCATCGTCAAGCCCGAGGCCGTGAAATACGGCATCAC
>DATEJU010000580.1:0-6013 GCA_035277805.1 Paraburkholderia sp.
GCCACGCCCGCCAGCATGCTGGCTTTGAGAAAACCCCGCCTTGACAGGCCGTGGTTTTTCATGAGGGGACCTCCAGGTGCGTGCGCGACTCGCAAAGGCGACAGTCTGTGCCTTGCGGAGCGGCCCGCATTCTGGCATCCGCATCCGCCCGAGCCCATAGCGATTCTCACATGTGGACCTTATTATTGCGCTTATAACGCCGTCGCCATGGGGCTTGTGGAGCGCATGCTTGCCTGCGAGTTGTCCCCCCGCGGGCCTGGCCTGGCACAAGTGCGAGTGGATTTTATCCCGCTGCGATATGGGCCGTCAGGGCGATGGCCGGCGCGGGAAAAGACACAGGTGGGTCTTCACATGCTCATTCGGGTTGCCGCACCGATGCCCCGCGTAGTCGATCTGCTCGCCGGGCATGGGCGCGAGCTTGCCGAAGTGGATTCGGCGCACGCTCCGTCGCCGTAAAGATGGCGCTGCTTTTCACGTATCGATTAATCTGCATGACGAATTGTTATTGCTGAATCCGTGCCAGAAATCCGCCGGTTGGACGCTACGTCACGCGAAGAATCGTTGCGTCCGTCGAGCGGCACAGCTTGAGCTTGCTGGTAGTTAGTCTTCTGTGCAGCATCGCGCTGCGGCCGCGGCATGGGCTCCACTTCTCCACCGGGACCAAGCGGCATTCCGCGGGCGTACGCCCCATTCTGCATGCCAAATACCGATACGATTGCAACCAGGATAACCGCCTTCATTGCCCACCTCACTCAAGTGACCGGAATTACCCGAACAATCTCAGTATGGAATAGCGGCAAAACATGGACGTGACCTGAACATGACAAATGCTTTAGCTTTCGAGCAGGCGAGCGACACAGCAGGTTCCGAGGGGAATCCCCGATAATCGCATATCCGGCAACGGATAAAACCAACATGTCGGGCTGGCGAGAAGTCCACGCCACCGGCGTGCTTAAACGCATTGGTCGCCGCCCGGCGCGAGTCGTAGACCGATATTGCGCGGGCGCTTATCAGGAGAACCGAGTCGTGCATGTGCAATCCATGGGTCCCGCTTCCGAAGCCGATCTTGAAGTCCTCCGCCGCCTCACGTCGAGCCGCTTCACCTGCAGGGCTTATCTTCCGAAGCCGGTGCCGAACGAGGTGATCGAGAGCATTGTCGAGATCGCGGGCAAGACCGCCTCGTGGTGCAATACGCAACCGTGGCATCTGCTTGTGGCATCGACGGAAACCACCGAACGCTTTCGCACTGCGCTGATGGAGCACGCGGCATGCACCAGCGGCATCGATTCGGATCTGCAGTTTCCCGGCGCATATCGCGGCCAGTTCGCCGAGCGCCGCCGCGATGCGGGCTACCGGCTCTACGAGGCGCTTGGCATCGAACGTGGCGACCGAGACCGGCGCGCCGCGCAAAGCTTCGAGAACTTCCGCCTTTTTGGCGCCCCACACGTGGCGATCGTGACCATGCCTGCCGAGCTCGGCCCGTACGCGGGCGTGGATTGCGGCGCGTTCATCGGTTCGTTTCTGCTTGCGGCGCATGCGCACGGCGTATCCACCTCGCCTCAAGCCGCACTGGCGCAACATGCAAAATTCATCCGCTCGTATTTCGGAATCGGCGACGATCGCCTGATGGTGTGCGGCATCTCGTTCGGCTATGCGCAGACCGATCACCCGGTAAACAATTTCAGAACGAGCCGTGCGTCGCAGGACGAGGTCATGCGCATCGTCTGATTAGGCCGATGACGGGCCGATGCCGCAGCGTGGGTAGCGGCTTACGGCCCCTTTCCGGTGGCTGCCTTCACGCGGCGTTTTTTTTCGCATAGGAAACCTGCGCTCGCCGGCCGGCCGAACCCAGGAATAGCCACAGGCAGCCTTTCTCGCCAGGAAAGCATGCTTGAGGCATCCGCAATTTTCCTGCTGGCGAAAATCTCCCACACTTGCTCTCAGCGCCCGATCCCTGCGGGATCCATGCGGCGCGCCTCGCCCCGGGCAGCGGTTCGATCGGCCCGGCGTTGCGAACGAGACAGACCGTTGGCATAGCCGCGGCATATCTGAATCAGGAGACACGATGAATAGCCAACCTTTGGATCTGGGCGGGAGCGCAGCCCGCGATAGCTCGCCCACCCCGCTAGCCACTGCCCAGCGAGAAACGCTCAACCGCGCAGCAACGACGCTCGGCGGCTTCATGGACGAAATGCCCGTAGGCGCACTGCACCGCTTCGTGGTGTGGGTCGTGGGCATCGGCCTGTTCTTCGACATGTACGAGATTTTCCTCGTCAGCTCGATCGGCTCGGCACTGCAAAACGAATACGGCCTCGACGGCCACAGCAGCGCTTTCAAGCTGCTGCTCGCCTCGGCGTTCATCGGCATGTTCTTCGGCTCGCTTTGCCTCGGCAGCCTCGCGGACCGCATCGGACGGCGCCGCGCGTTTCTGCTCACACTCGTCTGGTACAGCGCGTTCTCGCTGCTCGGCGCGTTTTCGGTCAACGCCACCATGCTCGTGGTCTGCCGCTTTCTCACGGGCGTAGGCGTAGGCGCGATCTATCCGGTCGCCGACAGCTACCTCTCCGAGATCCTGCCGAAAGATCGCCGCGGGCGCCTCGCCGCGTGGGCCTATACGACGTCGTATGTGGCCGTACCGCTCGTGGGCTTTCTCGCCGTCTGGCTCAATCCGCTGCATGCGGGCGCGCTCACGGGCTGGCGCGTGATACTCGCGATCGGCGGCCTTGGCGCCGTATTCGTGCTGGCCGTGAAGCATCGTCTGCCGGAAAGCCCGCGCTGGCTGCTCGCGCAAGGGCGCGTGGAAGAAGCGCATGCCACGCTGCGCCGCTTCGCCGAAAGCGCGGGCGCCGCAATGCCCGCCGCCTTTGCCGAATCCGGCGAACGCAAGCGAGCGCTGCAACTGCGCGAGCGCATCGCCCTGCTGCGCCGCCCGCCGTATGGCAAGCGCTACCTGATGCTCACCATCTTCCACCTGTTCCAGGGCTTCGGCTATTACGGCTTCGGCACGCTCGCCGGCGTCGTGGTAAAGAGCCGTGGCTTCGACGTAACGGGCAGCACGCTGTTCGTCGCGCTCTCGTTCCTGGGCTACCCCATCGGCTCGCTGCTTTCCGTGCCGCTGCTCAACTGGATCGAGCGGCGCACGCTCGTGATCGCCTCGCTTGTCGCGATCGCCCTCTGCGGCCTTGGTTTCGCCTACTCGAACCAGATCGGCCTGATCATTTGCTTTGGCGTCCTGACCACGTGCGCGTCGAATGTGTTCAGCAACGCCTACCACGTCTATCAAGCGGAGATCTTTCCCGCGAGCGTGCGCTCGACAGCCATCGGCAGCACCTACTCGCTCTCGCGCTTCGTGAGCGGCGCGCTGCCGTTCATTCTGCTGCCCGTGCTCAACCAGCATGGCCCGCTCGCGATGTTCGGCGTGATCTCGGCGGCCCTCGCCATCGTCGCCATCACGCTGCGCACGCTCGGACCGCTCACCACGCGGCGCAGCCAGGACGAGATCAATCCCGTCTGATCCGCCTGACGCCCGCGCCAGCGAGCATCATGGGCCGTGCGCCGCGCTTTGTGCGGCCACGGCCCTCATGTATTTCAGGTGCGCTCCGACATGTAGTCGAACAGGCTCAAGATATCGGAGCTCAGCGCGCTGTCCGCCTTCACCCCGACCCAGAGCGTGCGCGTCGCCCAAGCATCGCTCAGTTTCACTTTGGAAACACCGATCTTGCCACGCTCGTCGCTGACCGAATCGCGCGGCAGCACGCCAATGCCGAGGCCTGCTTCGATCATGCGGCACACGCCGTCGAAGTTCGACGCCTGGATACGCAGCTTGAGCGATCGCTCCACGGAAAACGCCGCATCGGTCATGCGCGCGAGCAGCGAGCTTCCATCGCTCAAGCCCACATAGTCTTCGTCGAGCGTATCCGCGAAGCGAATGATTTCCTGCTGCGCGAAGCGATGCCCCTGCGGTACGAGCAGCACCAGTTCGTCGCGCCGGTAGAGCCGCCGCTCGATGCCTGGCGCCGGCACGTTGTCGGCGAATACACCGATGTCGGCCTTGCCCGAGCCGAGCGCCGCCACGATCTCGTGGCTCAGGCGCTCCTCGAGGCTGACCTTGATGCCCGGATGTCCGTTGAGGAAACCCGCGAGATCGACGGGCAGAAACTGCACGATCGCCGACGTATTGGCCCACATGCGAACGTGCCCGCGCACGCCGGCGGCGTAGTCACCCATTTCGTTCGCCATGCGGTTGACCTGGTCGATGACGCGGGTCGCATGATCGAGCAATGCGAGGCCGGCCGGGGTCAGCTCGACGCCGCGCGCGCGCCGAATGAAAAGCGCGCAGTCCGTGACGCTTTCGAGCTCCGCGATGCGCTTGCTGACTGCCGAAAGTGTGAGCTGACCGTGCTCGGCCGCTTTGGTCAGGCTGCCATGCTCCGCGACGAGCAGAAAGACCCGCAGCGACTGCAGATCGAAATGAAGCGGATTGACCATGGTGGATACGCTGAAAGAAAGACCGTTTGAAGTGCCCATTGTGCGGCATCCGCGACGCACGCGAAAGTAGCCGGCCGCAGGCGGCGCGGCGCTCGTGCCCGGTAGTGGCAAAACAGCGAAGACACCGCAGGCCGGTGATAAAGATCGGGATAGGGGCAGGCCTCGCGGCCCGACCCCTGCCACACCACCGTGCGTACGGGTCCGTACACGGCGGTTCGGATCGGTTGATCGACTACCGGCTAACCGATGGGAGACCGAGAGAACGTAAGTACCCGTTTGACAGGGCGAGGTTCACTGCAGGACTGTGACTGAGCCGCCACGCGCTGTGCGGTGCTCCGGCGGTTTGGGCCGCAAGATTGCGTTTCACGCCACGGGCAGTGAGTTCCTCGAATCGGGTCCGGCCACGTTTCCATTGCTTCCAGAAGTAGCAACGAATGCGGCGACGAATCCATTTATCCAGGTCCCGAAGCACCCATGGCGTTTCGCAGAAACCGAAGTATCCACGCCAACCCGTCAGATACCGCTTCAGCGAGCCGATCATCTGGTCGACGCTGATGCCGCGCGTGCGCTGGGTCAGTTCCCGGATTCGCTCCTTGAACCGGGACAGCGCCTTGAGCGCTATGAGCCGCTGGATCTGCTCCCGGTCCGAGAAGGTAAATCCTGGAAACTTCCGTGTGTGTGGCTGCGCAACGGCACTCTTCGATTCGTTGACCTTCAATTTCAGCTTGCTAGTGAGGAAGGCCTTCAGCCCTGCCATCACCCGAAGCCCCGCGCGTTCGCTGCGCACGTAGACGTTACAGTCGTCTGCGTATCTCACGAATCGCAAGTCGCGTCGGACAAGCGCCCGGTCAAGATCGTCGAGTATCAGATTGGACAACAACGGTGACAGCGGTCCGCCCTGGGGCGTACCTTCATCCGTCGCACCAACCAGCCCATTTTCCAGCACGCCCGCCGTCAAGAACGAGCGGATCAGCTTGAGCATGCGCTTGTCGCCGATCCGCCGGGCTACCCGAGACATCAGAATGTCGTGGTTCACGCGATCGAAGAATTTCTCGAGATCCAAATCTACAACCCAGCGGTGTCCCGCCTGAATGTAGCTTTGGGCACGTTCCACGGCCTGATGTGCCGAACGCCCCGGACGGAATCCGTAGCTGGAGTCCGAGAACGTCGGGTCCCACCGCTTTTGCAGCACCTGCAACACCGCCTGCTGAACGAAGCGATCTAGCGCGCACGGGATGCCGAGCTTGCGCACGCCACCGTCCGGCTTGGGTAACTCGACCCGTCTCACAGGCTGGGGTTGGTAGGTTCCGTCCAGCAATGACGACCGTATCGACGGCCAGTGCTCACGCAGGTGCAGCCGTAATGCCTGGACCGTCATACCGTCCATCGGTGAAGAACGGCAACGCAGCGAAAAAGAAAACGGGAAAAGTTATTCCCCGATCGGAAACGCCGCGAGCCGGATCGTCAGATCAGCTCCGAGATCTCGATGAGATTCAGATCCGGGTCGCGCACATAGACCGAGCGT
>DATEJU010000581.1:0-2185 GCA_035277805.1 Paraburkholderia sp.
TCAGCGGCCCGACTTGAACTCGGTCCACAGACGCGTCTGCAGGCGCTGGATCTCGGGCGGCAGCGGCTTGAGCAGGAACAGCGTCTTCAGGACTTCCGGCGACGGATACACGGCCGGGTCGTTGGCGATGTCCTTGTTCACATACTTGCGCGCTTCGGCGTTCGCACTCGGGTAGTAGACCGCATTCGTGATAGCCGCATGAACCTGCGGCGTCTCGATGTAGTTGATCCACTCGTACGCGGCTTCCTTGTGCTGCGCGTCCTTCGGGATGGTCATCACGTCAAACCAGATCGGTGCGCCGCCCTTCGGAATGTAGTACTCGATCTTGTACGGTTTCTTCGCGTCGATGGCGCGGTGCTTGGCGATCACCACATCGCCCGACCAGCCGTAGGCGAAGCAGATGTCGCCGCCCACGAGGTCGTTGATGTAGCCCGACGAGTTGAACTGCGTGATGTACGGACGGATCTTCTTCATCATCGCGAGCGCCGCGCGATAGTCGTCCGGGTTCGTCGAGAGCGGGTCCTTGCCGATGTAATGCAGCGCGGCCGCAAACATCTGGTCCGGCGCGTCGAGCACGGACACGCCGCAGGCCTTCAGCTTCGAAATGTTCTCGGGCTTGAAGAGGATGTCCCAGTTGTCGAGCGGCACGTTCTTGCCGAGGATCTGCTGCGCCTTCGTGACGTTATAGGCGAGACCGGTGGTGCCGTAGGCCCAGGGCACCGCGTACTTGTTGCCCGGATCCGCGCCGGCGACCAGCGCCATCAGTTGCGGATCGAGATACTTGAGATTGGGGATCTTCGACTTGTCGAGCGGCGCGAAGATGCCGGCGGCAATCTGCTTGCCTGCGTAGTTGCTGGTCGGCACCACGATGTCGTAGCCCGAATTGCCCGCGAGCAGCTTGGCCTGGAGCGTGTCGTCGCTATCGTAGTTGTCGTACTTGACCTGAACGCCGGTCTGCTTCGTGAAGTTCGGAATCGTGTCTTTGGCGATGTAATCGGACCAGTTGTACACGTTCAGTTGCGTATCCTTCGCCACTGACGCCACCCACGGCGCCGCGCACAGCGCGAGTACAGCCAGTTTCGCCAAAACCCGTTTCTTCATCCCGTTCTCCGCTTGTTAGTCAGTCTTCAGCCTGCTTTTTAGCCTGCGTTCAGCCCGCCGTTTCAGGCTGGCTGCGGCCCGCTCCCGCCGGCCGCCTGCCTGGCCTGCCTGCGGCGCCCGGGGCGGCTCCCCAGAATTTACCGAACCTACCATCAAACCTGCCAGGCGACAAAAAAAGCGCGCCGGCGTGTCGCGCAAACGGAACAGGATTTGCCGCGCGGCGAGGACGGCCGCCATCGATGGCATGCAGCGGACGGTAAATCGCGCGCAATTTTAGCCCTTTATCCGCCCCTGTCCACCAAAAAAACCGCCGGCGCGACATTCGCGCGATGCGACCGCCCACGGGACCGCGAGCCTTTCACCCCGAATCGATTCGTAAGGCATGGACTGCGCGCGTGCCCGGCCCGCCCGGAACCCGGCTGCATGACCCGCCCACGCCGCTTATCCACCCATGCATTCGCCCACGGCGAGCACGCGCCTGGCGCAACGATGTCGTTGCCCTCTCCGCCAAATGGACAAAGAAGACGGCGCCGGCGAATCGGTTAACATAGCGGGGTTTTCCGCACGGCCGGCGCGCTCCCTTGCGCGGCGGCCATTCCGCCCCAAGACATATCGATGGCCTCCAATCTCCACGACCTTCCCGACAGCCCGTGCATCGGCGTGTGCTCGACGCTCTTCGACGAAATCTGCAAAGGCTGCGGCCGCACCGCGATGGAAGTCTCGAACTGGGTCTTCTTGACCGACGAGGAAAAGCGCGCCGTCTGGACGCGCATCGAGCGTGAAGGCACCGCCATGCGCTTCCAGAAAGACCGCGCCTAGCCGGCCGTAGCTGGCCCGCCGCACCTCGCCGGCCGCACCTCGCCGGCCACACCTCGCCGGCCACACCCGAATCCAGCCGCGCGCCGGGTGAAAAAAACGCCGGACGAGCCGGCGTCGCGTTCGCATCGCTTTTTGTGTCGACGTCGCGCGTACGTCGTGTTGCGCGCCGGCGATCAGAACTTCATGCCGACACCCACGCCCACCACGATCGGATCGATATAGAGCGTGCCGAGCGACGAGCCATTGAGCGACGCGCCCGTGCGCA
>DATEJU010000582.1:0-8248 GCA_035277805.1 Paraburkholderia sp.
GGCGCCCATCGACCTGCAAAAGCTCAAGGTCGACCTGATGTCGTTCTCGGCGCACAAGACCTACGGCCCGAAGGGCATCGGCGCGCTGTACGTGCGCCGCAAGCCGCGCGTGCGCATCGAAGCGCAGATGCACGGCGGCGGCCATGAGCGCGGCATGCGCTCGGGCACGCTGGCCACGCACCAGATCGTCGGCATGGGCGAGGCGTTCCGCATCGCGCGCGAAGAGATGGCGACGGAAAACGAGCGCGTTCGCATGCTGCGCGACCGTCTGCTCAAGGGCCTCTCGGAAATCGAAGAGACCTATGTGAACGGCGACATGGAAAAGCGTGTCCCGCACAACCTGAACATCAGCTTCAACTTCGTCGAAGGCGAGTCCCTGATCATGGCGGTCAAGGACGTGGCGGTGTCGTCGGGTTCGGCATGCACCTCGGCGTCGCTCGAGCCGTCGTACGTGCTGCGCGCGCTCGGCCGCAACGACGAGCTGGCGCACAGCTCGATCCGCTTCACGGTGGGCCGCTTCACGACCGAACAGGACGTCGACTATGTGATCAACCTGCTGCAGACGAAGATCGCCAAGCTGCGCGAGCTTTCGCCGCTGTGGGAAATGCACCAGGACGGCATCGACCTGTCGACCATCCAGTGGGCGGCGCATTAACCAGGCGCACACTGAGCGCCCACTGAGGCGTAGCGAGCGCAGTCAGCAGCGAATATCGACCCAGCCGCAGCGCATTGATCCTGCAGCGCGGCCAACGAATTGAAGGAGTTTGATCATGGCATATAGCGACAAGGTTCTGGACCACTACGAAAATCCGCGCAACGTCGGCTCGTTCGCCAAGGACGACGACGCGGTCGGCACCGGCATGGTTGGCGCGCCCGCATGCGGCGACGTCATGAAACTGCAGATCCGCGTGGGCGCGGACGGTGTCATCGAAGACGCGAAGTTCAAGACCTATGGTTGCGGCTCGGCCATTGCTTCGAGTTCGCTCGTGACCGAGTGGGTAAAGGGCAAGACGCTCGATCAGGCGCTCTCGATCAAGAACACGCAGATCGCCGAAGAACTGGCGCTGCCGCCGGTGAAGATCCACTGCTCGATTCTCGCGGAAGACGCGATCAAGGCGGCAGTGGCCGACTACCGTCAGCGTCATACGACGGAAGCCAAGGCGGACGCGGCTTAAAGCCGGCAGCCGGCGAAGGCGGCGGCGCGCCGTGTCTGGCGCGCGGGGCAGTGGCGAACCTGTGGGCGAGCCGCTGCGAGATGAATGATTTTGGACGCAGGCAAGCCTGCGCCGCGTCGTGAGCAGCCGGGCGCAAGCCTTGCGCAAACGACGTGGGAAGCGGTGAAACGTTATGGCAATCACGTTGACAGAAAAAGCGGCACAGCACGTGCAGAAGTACCTGGTCCGTCGCGGCAAGGGCGTGGGCTTGCGCCTTGGCGTGCGTACGACGGGCTGCTCGGGCCTTGCGTACAAGCTCGAATATGTCGACGAGCTCGCGCCCGAGGACAACGTGTTCGAGAGCCACGGCGTGAAGGTCATCGTCGATCCGAAGAGCCTCTCCTATATCGACGGCACGGAGCTGGATTTCGTGCGCGAGGGCCTGAACGAGGGCTTCAAGTTCAACAACCCGAACGTGAAGGACGAGTGCGGCTGCGGCGAGTCCTTCCGCGTTTGAGCCCGCGCGTTGCGGTGAAAAGGCGGCCTGTGCCGCCTTTTTGATTTTTTGATGCGACGCACCTTACGGTAGCGGCGCGCCAGATCCCCGGATCGCCGGATCCCCACGATTGCCCCACCAGAACGCTTATTCCGATGGCCTCGCTTTCTTCGCTCTCCGATAGCCATTTCGTGTTGTTCGGCTTGCCCGAGCAGTTCGCGCTCCAGGCCGACGCGCTCGATCACGCTTACCGCGCCGTGCAGGCGCAGGTGCACCCCGACCGTTTCGCTGCGGCTGGCGAGGCGCAAAAGCGCGTAGCGATGCAGTGGGCCACGCGTGCGAACGAGGCGTACCAGACGCTGCGTGACCCGCTCAAGCGCGCGACGTACCTGCTGCATCTGCGCGGCATCGACGTCGGCGCGGAGAACAACACGGCCATGGAGCCGGCGTTCCTGATGCAGCAGATGGAGTGGCGCGAGGCGATCGAGGACGCGGTGGGCGCGAAGAACGTCGATGCACTCGATGCGCTCGCGGCCGAATTGCGCGACGACGAGCGCGCGCGCCTCGCGAAGCTGGGCGCATTGCTCGACAGCGGCTCGAACCAGCCGGCGGCGGAAGCCGTGCGCCAGTTGATGTTCGTCGAGCGCGTGGCGGCCGAAGTCGACGTGCAGATCGAACGGCTCGAGGGCTAGGCGCCCCCGGCCAGGACCCTCGCTGGGCGCGCAGGCAAAAAGAGCGTAGAACACGGATACAGGACAGGGTCGCCAATTCATCGTTGAGACGATTGACCGGCGAGGTGAGGCGGCCCGCAACAGATCACACAGATGGCATTACTGCAAATTTCCGAACCCGGCATGGCGCCGGCGCCGCATCAGCGGCGGCTTGCCGTCGGCATCGACCTCGGCACGACGAACTCGCTGGTTGCCGCGGTGCGCAGCGGCGTGCCCGATGTGCTGCCCGACGAAGACGGTCACGTGCTGCTGCCGTCGGTCGTGCGCTATCTCGCGAACGGCGGGCGCCGCATCGGCCGCACGGCCAAGGCCGACGCCGCTACCGACCCGCGCAACACGATCGTCTCGGTCAAGCGCTTCATGGGCCGCGGCAAGGCGGACGTGGAAGGCGCGGCGAACGCGCCGTACGAATTCGTTGACGCGCCGGGCATGGTGCAGATCCAGACCATCGACGGCGTGAAGAGCCCGGTCGAGGTCTCCGCGGAAATTCTGGCTACGCTGCGCCAACGCGCCGAAGACACGCTCGGCGACGAGCTCGTCGGCGCGGTCATCACGGTGCCCGCGTACTTCGACGAAGCGCAGCGCCAGGCGACCAAGGACGCCGCGCGCCTTGCCGGCCTGAACGTGCTGCGGCTTCTGAACGAACCGACGGCTGCGGCGATCGCCTACGGGCTCGATAACGGCGCCGAAGGGCTCTATGCGGTCTATGACCTCGGCGGCGGCACCTTCGACCTGTCGATCCTCAAGCTCACCAAGGGCGTATTCGAAGTGCTCGCGGCAGGCGGCGATTCCGCGCTCGGCGGCGACGACTTCGATCACGCGCTCTTTGCCTGGGTACTGGAGCAGTCCGGTATCGAGCGCGCCACGCTCGCGCCCGAAGACGTGCGCCTCTTGCTCGACCGCGTGCGCGACGCGAAGGAAGCGCTGTCGTCGGCATCCGAGGCGCGCATCGACGTCGCGCTCTCGAATGGCAAGCAGATCGCACTGACGATCGACGAGCCGCGCTTCGAGGCGCTCACGCAGGCGCTCGTGCAGCGCACGCTCACGCCCACGAAGAAGGCGCTGCGCGACGCCAAGGTGGCCGCGAAGGACGTGAAGGGCGTGGTGCTGGTGGGAGGCGCGACGCGCATGCCGGTGATCCGGCGCGCCGTCGAGCAGTTCTTCGGCCAGCCGCCGCTCACGAATCTGGACCCGGATCAGGTCGTCGCGCTGGGCGCGGCGATCCAGGCCGACCTGCTCGCCGGCAACCGCGGCGGCGAGGACGACTGGCTGCTGCTCGACGTGATCCCGCTCTCGCTTGGCGTGGAGACGATGGGCGGCCTCGTCGAGAAGATCATCCCGCGCAATTCGACCATTCCGGTCGCGCGCGCGCAGGACTTCACGACCTTCAAGGACGGCCAGACCGCGATGGCGATCCACGTGGTGCAGGGCGAGCGCGAGCTCGTCTCCGACTGCCGTTCGCTCGCGCGTTTCGAGCTGCGCGGCATTCCGCCGATGGCGGCGGGCGCGGCGCGTATCCGCGTGACCTACCAGGTGGATGCCGATGGCCTCTTGTCCGTGTTCGCGCGCGAGCAGCTCTCGGGCGTGGAGGCATCGGTAGTGGTGAAGCCGTCCTACGGCCTCGCCGACGACGACATCGCGAAGATGCTCGAAGACAGCTTCAAGACGGCCGACGTCGACATGCGCGCGCGCGCGCTGCGCGAGGCGCAGGTGGAAGCGCAGCGCGTGATCGAGGCGACGAACTCCGCATTGGTCGCCGATGGCGAGTTGCTGGACGACGCCGAGCGCGCGCAACTCGATGCACTGATCGCCGCGCTTGCGCAAGTCGTGCAGGGCGAGGATACCGAGGCGATCGAAGCGGCGACCAAGTCGCTTTCCGAGGGCACCGATGAGTTTGCCGCACGGCGCATGAACAAGGGCATCAAGCGCGCGCTCGCGGGCAAGAGGCTCGACGAGATCGGCTGAAATTCGCGGCTAAATCCTCGACCGAATTCCCGGTCAATGGACGTGTAAGGACGTTTGAACGCGCGCCGGCCAACGCGCCGGGAAGCACGCAACGCGTGCGTGCTTTCCCGATGTGGCAAGGCGCGCGAGGTCAGTAGAATGGGCGATGACGCCGTCGGCAGACGGGGTGCGCCCGATACAGAAGTTATTGGATACGGAAATCACAATGCCTCAAATCGTGGTGCTGCCCCATGTCGAACTGTGTCCGGAGGGCGCGGTCATCGACGCCAAGCCGGGCGTGAGTGTGTGCGATGCGCTGCTGGAGCACGGCATCGAGATCGAACACGCTTGCGAGAAGTCGTGTGCCTGCACGACCTGTCACGTGATCGTGCGCGAAGGGTTCGACGCGCTCGAGCCGTCGGAAGAAACCGAGGACGACCTGCTCGACAAAGCGTGGGGTCTGGAGCCGACTTCGCGGCTGTCGTGCCAGGCCATCGTGCCCGCCGAAGACGACCTGGTGGTCGAGATTCCGCGTTACTCGATCAACCACGCCAAGGAAAATCACTAATCCATCGGAGAGAGGAGCGCGCTGCCATGAAATGGACCGATACGCAGGACATCGCAATGGCGTTGACGGATACGCATCCGGACATCGACCCGCAGTACGTGCGCTTCACCGATCTGCATCGCTGGATCACCGAGCTCGAAGGTTTCGACGACGATCCCGAGCGCTCGAACGAGAAGATCCTGGAGGCCATCCAGGCGGCCTGGATCGAAGACGCGGATTACTGATTTTCGCATTCGCGAGTTGTGTTGCCGGTGGCTGTGGCCTGTCGCCGGTTGCAACGAGAAAGGCGATTCTCCCGTGTGGCGGATCGCCTTTCTCGTTGATGGGCGCAGCGTAGCGACGTGTCCGGCTGTTACTCGCCCGGCTTTACACGCTTTCAGGCTGCAGTGAGCACGCCATTTTCGACGCGCACGCGCTGGCCTTGCTGGAACGGCGGCGCTTCGTGCCAGGTGAAGTAGCGCGTCTTGCCGTTGTCCATGCGCACGCGTATCGAGTAGCTCGTGGTGCTGCGCAGATGCTTTTCCACCGAATTGCCGGCAAGACCACCGCCCAGCGCGCCGAGCAACGTCATGGCCGTACGGCCATTGCCGCTGCCGAACTGGTTGCCGACCACGCCCCCCGCCACTGCGCCGCCCACCGCGCCGATGCCGGTGCCATGGCCTTCATGGCGCGTTTCGGAGATACCCTCAACAACGCCGCACGAGGCGCATACAGCCTGCTGGGGCGGCGCTTCCTGAGCGTATTGCTGCGGCTGCTGGCCGTATTGCGGAGGTGGGGCGGCCGGTGCCGTTGCCTGCTGCTGGACCGCCGGCGCCGGCTGAGGCTCCGCGGGCGCGTTGTTTTGAGCGGGATTCGGGGCGCCATTCTGGGCGATTTGCGCGCTGGTCGCGGGCCGGGTCGAGTCGACCACGGGCGGCGACGCCATCACGGCTGTCTGACCGGTCTGGCTTTGCGCGCTTTGCTCGGCCGTGCTCGATGCCTTGGGGAAGACACCGGTGATGGCAGCCGTGGCTGCGAGGCTTGCTACGATCACAGCCGCCACCGCGGTTGCGACAAGCGGATGAATACGGCGGTTCGGTGTGGTCGGTTTCGGATCGGAATTGTTCATGAGAGGCTCCGTCTTCAGCAGAGTTGATTTCCTTTAGACCAGTTTGAGCCAATTCCTCCGCCCGGACGTTTCAATTTGTAACCCTGCTTGCGCGAGCGCAAGCATAAAAAGGGATCGAACGGGTGGGGTCGCCGCGCAGTCCGGTAAGGCAGGGCGTTCAGGCAGTCTGCATCTGGCATGCCCAGGAAGCCGGGACGGTCGCTTTTACCGCTGGTTACAAACAGCTGAACGACGACCGCTGACAGCCAGTCTCGCGAACGTAACGAAAACGCATGGAGAAAAGCAAACGGGGCGCATGCGGCGGGAACCGCATGCGCCCCGTTCGGCGCGCGTCTCCAGCGAGAGGCGCGCCGTTGGCGTATCGATGCTCAGTCTTCGCGGCGCAGATGCGGGAAGAGAATGACGTCGCGGATACTTGCGCTGTCCGTGAGCAGCATGATCATACGGTCGATGCCGATGCCGCAGCCGCCGGTCGGAGGCATGCCGTACTCGAGCGCGCGGATGTAGTCGGCGTCGTAGTACATCGCTTCCTCGTCGCCAGCGTCTTTCTGCTCGACCTGCTTCTTGAAGCGCGAGGCCTGGTCTTCCGGATCGTTGAGCTCCGAGAAACCGTTGGCGATCTCGCGGCCCGTGATGAAGAGCTCGAAGCGCTCGGTGATGCCCGGCATCGTGTCGGAAGCCCGCGCGAGCGGCGAAACTTCGACGGGGTAGTCGATGATGAAAGTCGGCTCCCACAGTTGCGATTCGGCGGTCTCTTCGAAGAGCGCGAGCTGGAGCGAGCCGACGCCCGCGTTCAGGAATGCCGGCTGGTTCGCGTCCACGCCAAACTTCTTGAGCTCGGCGCGCAGGAACGCGGCGTCGGCGAGCTGTTCGTTCGTGTACTGCGGCGCGTACTTCTGGATCGCCTGCTGAATCGTCAGGCGATGGAACGGCTTGCCGAGATCGAGCTCGCGGCCCTGATACGTGAGCACGGCGTTGCCGCGCGCGTCCACGGCGGCCTGGCGGATCAGCTGTTCCGTGAAGTCCATGAGCCACGTGTAATCCGTGTACGCGGCGTAGAACTCCATCATCGTGAATTCCGGATTGTGACGCGGCGAGACGCCTTCGTTACGGAAATTCCGGTTGATCTCGAACACGCGCTCGAAGCCGCCCACGATCAGGCGCTTCAGATAGAGCTCCGGTGCGATGCGCATGAACATCTGCATGTCGAGCGCATTGTGGTGCGTGACGAAGGGCTTGGCCGCCGCGCCGCCCGGGATCGGGTGCAGCATCGGCGTTTCGACTTCCATGAAGCCGGCGTCGGCCATGAAGCGGCGCACCGAGGAGATCGCCTTGGTGCGCGCAACGAAGGTTTCGCGTGCTTCGGGCGTGACGATCAGGTCGACGTAGCGCTGGCGATAGCGCATTTCCTGGTCCGAGAGACCATGGAACTTGTCCGGCAGCGGACGCAGCGACTTCGAGAGCAGACGCAGTTCCGTGCAGCGCACCGAGAGCTCGCCCTTGTTGGTGCGAAACAGCACGCCCTTGGCCGCGACGATGTCGCCCAGGTCCCACTTCTTGAACGCGTCGTAAGTGCTTTCGCCCACGTCGGCGGGCGTGATGAAGAACTGGATCTGGCCCGAGCCGTCGCGCACCGTGGCGAAGCTCGCCTTGCCCATCACGCGCTTGAGCATCATGCGGCCGGCAACCGAAACTTCGAGCGCCTGGGATTCGAGCGCGTCCTTGTCGGTGTCGGCGTAGTCGCGCTGCAGGTCGGCGGCGTGGTGGGTGGGGCGGAAGTCGTTCGGATAGGCGACGCCCGCTTCGCGCAGCGCGCGCAGCTTCTCGCGGCGCTCGGCGATGATCTGGTTGTCGTCCAGTTCGGGCGCGGCGCTGGCGGCGTTCTGCTGGTTCGGTTCGGTCATGATGGCTCGGGGTTCTTTGATTCGCAGGTGTTTCGGCGATTTTTCGGGGCTGCGGCCCCGGCGTGGTCCTTCGCGGGACACGGCGCGCATCGCGCGCTAAAAGCGGGCTTCGGGTCCTGCTGCGCGTGCCGCCCAGTCAAGGCGGGTGGCGCAGCAGGAGAGGGCGGCACGCGATGCCATGCGGCGAGCGCGGCGTGCGGGCAGCTTACACGCCCTGTTTCAGGCTCGCGCTGATGAAGGCGTCGAGATCGCCGTCGAGCACGGCCTTGGTGTTGCTGATTTCGACGTTCGTGCGCAGATCCTTGATACGGCTGTTATCGAGCACGTAGGAGCGGATCTGGTG
>DATEJU010000583.1:0-2828 GCA_035277805.1 Paraburkholderia sp.
AGCAAGTCGGCGCGCTGCCGCGCGGCCGCGAGCCGGCGCGCCGCCTCGTTCAGCGCGAGCACGATGCGGTCGAGCTCGCGCTCGCGCGTGGCGGGCAGCACCGGCAGCTCGGCCACGTCGTAGGCATTGAGCGCGCCTTCGATCTGCGAGACGTGGCGCGACCAGGTGATCGTGAGATGCGTAAGCAGCGCCGCCGCCGCGAGCACGGTCGCGAGCAGCACGCCGAGACCCGCCATCAGCTGATGGTAGCTGCGGCCCGCGAAGGTGAGCGTCCAGCTCATCGTCCACGCGGTGAGGTGCGGGATCGGCCCGGGCAGCGGACACGCCGCCAGCAGCAGCGTTTGCGACTGGCCGCTGTAGCGCATGCTCGTGGTGCGGTCGTTCGCGAGCGCCGCCGCGTTGAGCGAGCGAATGCGCGGCAGCTCGCCGGCGGGCGGGTCGGTGCGCTGCACCGCACCCACGTAGGTCGGATAGGCATAGGCAAGCGAGCCCGTTTCGCCGCTCCACACGCCGCCCTGCACCCCGGGCCGCGTGCGCAGCGAATTGGCCAGCAGCGCGCTCAGGCGGGTGCGCAATGCGGCGGCCTCGGGGCCGCCGAGCGCGACGTCGCGCAACTTCGAGTCCGGGTGCGTCTCGCTGTAAGCGCGGTACGCCGACGCGATCGAATCGCATGCGCGGCTGTTCTCGGCCGCCGCCTGGCCCACCTGCGCGGCCGCCGACTGATGGAACAGGCTCACCATCAGGATGCCGGCCGCCAGCGCCGCGCCGACGAGAAGAACGAGCAGCAGGATCAGCCGGCCGCGCAGGGATCGGAGCATGTCGGTCCAGTTTCCGGTTTTCAGGGGTGACGAGAGCAGGGGCATGGTCCGATGCGAAAGCTGTGCCAGGGCGCGCCGCGCGCCGTGTCGTTGCGCCGTCGTGCGGGCGCGCGGCCACGGCGGCCGAAAGTGTCGCGAATCACGACACCGCGTGTTGGGATTCACGACAGTCGCGCACGCGCAGGGCCCTTCATGCGCCGGCCCAACCCAAGCCGCATCGTTCGCCGCGCGTGTGGCATGGCCCTTGCAGTAGCACTTCGCAAATATTATCCCTCGCCCGCGTGGCCCGGCGTCATGAAAACAAAACCCCTGAACTGGGCGGCACTCGCTGCCGCCGTGCTGCTGATCGCCGTTGCGGCGTGGTTCTTCCTGATCCGGCGCCCCGCCGCGCCTCCACCCGCTGCGCCGCGCGGCGTGCCGGTCTCGGCCGTGGCCACGAAGCTTGCCGACGTGCCCGTCTACATCGACGCGCTCGGCACCGTCACGGCCATCCGCACGGTCACGCTCGTCACCCAGGTCAACGGCATTCTCGATTCGGTCGACTTCCGCGAAGGCCAGCGCGTCACGAAAGGCCAGGTGATCGCTCACATCGACTCGCGCCAGCTCGAGGCGCAATTGCAGCAGGCCCAGGGCACGCTCGCGCACGATCAGGCCACGCTCGCCAACGACCGCCTGAACCTGCAGCGCTACCAGAGCCTCATCAAGGTCGGCTCGGTCACGCAGCAGACGCTCGACACCCAGGCCGCCACCGTCAAGCAGGACGAAGGCACGGTCACCGCCGACACCGGCAACGTGAAGAACCTCCAGGTGCAAGTGGGCTACTGCACGATCAGCTCGCCCGTGAACGGCGTGATCGGCCTGCGTCTCGTGGACCCGGGCAACTACGTGAGCACCGCGAGCACCACGGGCATGGCCGTCATCACCCAACTGGAACCCGTCACCGTGATCTTCGCGGTGCCCGAGGACTATCTCGGCCAGATTCACGAAGCGATGGCGCGCGGGCCCGTGAAGGTGCTCGCCTACGACCGCGACAAGCGCAAGCTGCTCGCCACCGGCGCGCTGCTCGCGCTCGACAACCAGGTGGACACCACCACGGGCACGGTCAAGGTGCGCGCCGAATTCGATCACGCGGGCGACGCGCTGTTTCCTAACCAGTTCGTGAACGCGCGCATGCAGGCGGACACGCTCGACCAGGTGCCGGTGATCCCGACCGTGGCGATCCAGCACGGCACCAATGGCGACTTCATCTTCGTGGTGGGCGCGGGCAACAAGGCCGTGCTGCGCAACGTGAAGACGGGCCCGGTGAGCGGCGACGACACGGCCATTCTCGACGGCGGCGTGAAGGCCGGCGAGCGCGTGGTCACCGACGGCGCCGACAAGCTCGACAACGGCTCGCTCGTGCGCGTGGTCTCTTCCACCTCGGCCGCTTCGTCTGCTTCGTCTGCCCCGAACGCCTCGAACGCTTCGAGCGGCTCGTACTAGCAGGCCGCGCCCATGAATATCTCGCGCCCGTTCATCGAGCGGCCCATCGCCACCTCGCTCTTGATGGTGGCGGTCCTGCTCGCCGGCCTGCTCGGCTATCACCTGCTGCCCGTCTCCGCACTGCCGGAAGTCGACTACCCGACGATCCAGGTCTACACGCAGTACCCCGGCGCCGCGCCCGACGTGGTGAGTTCGTCGATCACGGCGCCGCTCGAAGTGCAGCTCGGCGAAATGGCGGGCCTGAAGACGATGAACTCGACGAGCTCGAACGGCGTTTCCGTCATCACGCTCGAATTCGATCTCTCGCTGTCGCTCGACGTCGCGGAGCAGGAGGTGCAGGCCGCGATCAATGCCTCGGCGAGCTATCTGCCCGCGAACCTGCCCTATCCGCCCGTCTACAGCAAGGTCAATCCCGCCGACGCGCCGGTGCTCACGCTCTCGCTCACCTCCGACACGCTGCCGCTCACGAAGATCGAGGATCTCGCCGATACGCGCCTCGCGCAGAAGATCTCGCAGATCTCGGGCGTG
>DATEJU010000584.1:0-4610 GCA_035277805.1 Paraburkholderia sp.
AGGCGCCGCCGTCGCCGCGCAGCGGGCCGGGCAAGGCGCGCCGGGCACGCTGATCGGCGTGTGCGCGGCGCCCGGCGTGGCCGTCGGCAAGCTGGTGCGCTGGGACGACGCCGAACTCGAGCCGTCCGAGCTCGCAAGTGGCTCCTCGGCGGCGGAGAGCCGCCTGCTCGACAAGGCTGTCGCGTCCGTCGACGGCGAGCTGGACGCCTCCGTGCGCGCCGCCTCGCAGCGCGGCGCGATCGGCGAAGCGGGCATCTTCCAGATGCATCGCGTGCTGCTCGAAGATCCCACGTTGATCGACGCCGCGCGCGACCTCATCAGCCTCGGCAAGAGCGCGGGCTTCGCGTGGCGCGAGGCGATCCGCGCGCAGATCGCGGTGCTCGGCAAGGTGGACGATCCGCTGCTCGCGGAGCGCGCCGCCGATCTGCGGGATCTCGAAAAGCGCGTGCTGCGCGCGCTCGCGAACGCGAGCGGCGCAGGCAACGCGATGGGTGCGGCGCAGCGCGAGCTGCCCGAAGAGGCGGTGCTCGCCGCCGACGAATTCACGCCTTCCGACCTCGCCTCGCTCGACCGCAAGCGCGTCACCGCGCTCGTGATGGCGCGCGGCGGCGCGACCTCGCACGCCGCGATCATCGCGCGCCAGGCGGGCATTCCTGCGCTCGTCGCGCTCGGCGACGCCTTGCACAACATCGAAGAAGGCGCCCAGGTGGTGGTGGACGCGGGCGCGGGCAGCCTCGTCTTCGCACCGAGTACGCAGGACGTCGAACGCGCTCGCGCCGAAAAGCAGCGCCTTGCCGGCGTGCGCGAAGCGAACCGGCGCACCTCGCATGAGGCCGCCGTCACGCGCGACGGCCATGCGGTCGAAGTGGCGGCGAATATCGCGACGCTCGACGATGCGCGCACCGCTGTGGAAAACGGCGCGGATTCCGTGGGCCTCCTGCGTACCGAGCTCATGTTCATCCATCGCCAGGCGGCGCCCACTGTGGACGAGCATCGTCAGGGCTACCAGGCGATCGCCGAGGCGCTGGGTGGACGTACGGCCATCATCCGTACGCTCGACGTGGGCGCGGACAAGGAAGTCGACTATCTCACGCTGCCGCCCGAGCCGAACCCCGCGCTGGGCTTGCGCGGCATCCGCCTCGCACAGGTGCGCCCCGATCTGCTCGACGACCAGTTGCGCGGCCTGCTCGCGGTCGAGCCGCTGGGCGCCGTGCGCATCCTGCTGCCGATGGTCACCGACGTAGGCGAACTCGTGCGCCTGCGCGAGCGCATCGACACGTTCGCACGCGAGGCGGGCCGCACCGGCTGCATCGAGGTGGGCGTGATGATCGAGGTGCCCTCTGCGGCGTTGCTGGCCGACCAGCTCGCGCGCCACGCCGACTTCCTCTCGATCGGCACCAACGATCTCACGCAGTACACGCTCGCGATGGACCGTTGCCAGCCCGATCTGGCGGCGCAGGCCGACGGCTTGCATCCCGCCGTGCTGCGCCTCGTCTCCGTGGCCGTGGAGGGTGCGAGCAAGCATGGCAAGTGGGTTGGCGTGTGCGGCGCGCTGGCGGGCGACCCGCTCGCGGTGCCGCTGCTCATCGGCCTGGGCGTGACCGAGCTGTCCGTCGATCCGGTGTCCGTGCCGACGATCAAGGCGCGCGTGCGCAAGCTCGATTACATCCAGTGCCGCGAGCGTGCGTTCGAAGTGCTTGCGCTGGAATCGGCGCAGGCAGTGCGCGCGGCGAGCCGCGCACACTGGCCGCTCGATTGATCTCCCGCTAGATCCGGTGAGTGGCCTGGGCGTTTGGCCACTCACTTCACCCGGTAGTCGTTGATAGCAATAACCGTTCGATTTCCTTAATAACTTCACGCCGGCGGGCGCAGCGATCGCGCGCCGGCTTCTCTCACCTTACTTTCGTCACGCAAGAGACAGGGACTGGAGGCAGTTCAATGGATGGCAATCCGTTTCTCAAGATTCAGAGCCTCGGCCGCGCGCTGATGCTTCCGATCGCAGTGCTGCCGGTGGCCGGCATTCTGCTGCGCTTCGGACAAGCCGACATGCTCAACATCAAGATCATCGCCGACGCAGGCGGCGCGATCTTCGACAATCTGCCGCTGCTGTTCGCAATCGGCATCGCGGTGGGCTTCGCTAAAGACAATAACGGTGTGGCGGCGCTCGCGGGCGCGCTCGGCTATCTGGTCGAGACCGCCGTGATGAAGGACATCAACGACAAGCTCAACATGGGCGTGCTTTCGGGCGTGGTGGCCGGCGTCGTGGCGGGGATGCTGTACAACCGCTTCAAGGACATCAAGCTGCCCGAGTTCCTTGCCTTCTTTGGCGGCAAGCGCTTCGTGCCCATCGTGACCGGGCTCGCGTGTCTGGCGCTCGGCATCGTGTTCGGCTATGCGTGGGGACCGGTGCAGCATGCCATCGATACGGCGGGCCACTGGCTCACCACGGCCGGCGCGATCGGCACGTTCGTCTACGGATTGCTGAACCGGCTGCTGCTCGTGACGGGCCTGCATCACATCCTGAACTCGCTCGTGTGGTTCGTGTTCGGCTCGTTCACGCCCGCCGCTGGCGGCGCGGCCGTGACCGGTGACCTGCACCGCTTCTTCGCCGGCGATCCGACCGCGGGCGGCTTCATGGCCGGCTTCTTCCCGGTGATGATGTTCGGCCTGCCGGCCGCGTGTCTCGCGATGCTGCACGAAGCGCCCAAGGAGCGCCGCGCGATGGTCGGCGGCCTGCTGCTCTCGATGGCGCTCACCTCGTTCCTCACGGGCGTGACCGAGCCGATCGAGTTCACCTTCATGTTCCTCGCGCCGGTGCTCTACGGCATCCACGCCGTGCTCACGGGCCTGTCGCTCGCGATCTGCTCGCTGCTCGGCATCAAGCTCGGCTTCACGTTCTCGGCGGGCGCGATCGACTATGTGCTGAACTACGGCCTCTCGACGCACGGCTGGGAAGCGATTCCGCTCGGCGTTGCTTACGCGGTGGTCTATTACGTGCTGTTCCGCTTCTTCATTCGCCGCTTCAATCTGCCGACGCCGGGCCGCGAAGCCTCGGCCGGCGACACGGCAATCGCTTCGTCGATGTCGGGTGTGGAAGTGGCGGCAGGCGGCGCGGCGGCGGCCACGTCGCTGTCCCGCGCAGCGCGCTATATCGATGCGCTCGGCGGTGCGGCCAACCTGAAGGTGGTCGATGCGTGCACGACGCGTCTGCGTCTCACGGTGGCGGACCCGGCGCATGTGTCGGAGCCGGCGCTCAAGGCGATCGGCGCGCGCGGCGTGCTCAAGCGCGGCGGCGAAAGCGTGCAGGTCATCATCGGGCCGGAAGCCGACATCATCGCCGACGAGATCCGTTGCGAGATCGCCAGCGGCCGCCCGGCTGCGGCGATAGTGAAGGCGGCGCCCGTGGCACAGGCGGCTGTGCAGTCCTCGGCTGGTGCGGGCGAAGAGGCCGGTCCGCTCGACCCGAATCCGTCGCGCTGGCTGGCGGTGCTGGGCGGTGTGGCGAACATCGTGTCGCTCGATGCTGTGGCGGTCACGCGTTTGCGCGTGACCGTGCGTGACCCGGCTGCGGTCGACCGTGCGCAGCTTGGCGTGCTCGATGTGGCCTGGGTGTCGGCGGATACGCTGCACATCGTCGTCGGTAACGCGGCGCAGCGCTACGCGCGCGAACTGGCCTTGCAGACAGCTTGATTGGCCTTGCCGCAAAGAAAAAAACCGGCGCGTGTGCCGGTTTTTTTCTTTCTCGAGCGTTCGCTCATCGCGGGCCCGAGGTGTCATTTCCTGCTGTCGACGGCCGCCGTCTTGCTTCAGGCGTATTCGGCCAGCGCCGTGCGCATCTTCTTCATGGCGCTTGCTTCGATCTGACGAATGCGCTCGGCCGAGACGCCGAACTCGTCGGCCAGCTCGTGCAGCGTCGAGCCGCCCGAGCCGTCGTCTGCGACGTTCAGCCAGCGTGCTTCGATGATGCGGCGGCTGCGTGCGTCGAGTGCCTCCAGCGCACTCGCAATGCCGTCCGACTGCAGACGGTCGCGCTGACGCGCCGCGATCACAGCGGTCGGCTCGCTGTGCGAGTCGGCGAGCCAGGCGATCGGGGCGAACGACTCTTCGCCGTCGTCGGTCTGGCTCTCCAGCGCGATATCCGAACCCGACAGACGCGTTTCCATCTCCACGACTTCTTCGCGCTTCACATTCAGCTCCTGCGCGAGGCCGTCGATTTCCTCGGGCGTGAACGATTGCAGGCCCTGCTTGTGGCTGCGCAAATTGAAGAACAGCTTGCGCTGCGCCTTGGTCGTGGCGACCTTCACCATGCGCCAGTTGCGCAGGATGTACTCGTGAATCTCCGCCTTGATCCAGTGCATGGCGTACGACACGAGGCGTACGTTCTGCTCGGGGTCAAAGCGCTTTACAGCCTTCATCAGGCCGATATTGCCTTCCTGGATCAGGTCGGCATGCGGCAGACCGTAGCCCAGATAATTGCGCGCGATCGACACCACGAGGCGCAGGTGCGACAGCACGAGGCGTCGTGCGCCTTCGAGATTGTTTTGCTCGCGATACTCGGTCGCGAACTGGCGCTCCTCTTGCGGCGTCAACATCGGGATCCGGTTCACGGC
>DATEJU010000585.1:0-5939 GCA_035277805.1 Paraburkholderia sp.
GACATGACCGAGCAGATCCGCTCGATGTTCGCCAATCTCGGCGGCGGCAAGAAAACGCGCCGCAAGCTCAAGGTGAAGGAAGCGCTCAAGGTCCTCACCGACGAAGAAGCGGCCAAGATGCTCAACGACGAAGAGGTCAAGACCAAGGCGGTGCAGAACGTCGAGCAGAACGGCATCGTGTTTCTCGACGAAATCGACAAGATCGCCTCGCGCAACAACGAAGGCAGCGGCGGTGAAGTCTCGCGCCAGGGCGTCCAGCGCGATCTGCTGCCGCTCGTGGAAGGCACGACCATCAACACGAAGTACGGGATGGTGAAGACCGATCACGTCCTGTTCATCGCGAGTGGTGCGTTCCATCTCTCGAAGCCGAGCGATCTGATTCCCGAGCTGCAGGGGCGCTTTCCGATCCGTGTGGAGCTCGACTCGCTCTCTGTCAAGGACTTCGAAGCAATTCTGGTCGCGACCGACGCCAGCCTCGTCAAGCAATATCAGGCACTGCTCGCCACGGAAGACGTGCAGCTCGATTTCGCCGAGGACGGCATTCGCCGTCTCGCGGAAATCGCCTTCTCCGTGAACGAGAAGACCGAGAACATCGGCGCGCGCCGTCTCTATACGGTCATCGAAAAGCTGCTCGAGGATGTGTCGTTCGCGGCCGGCAATCATGCGGGCCAGAGCGTGACCATTGACGCAACCTACGTCGACAAGGCGCTTGGCGAAGTCGCGCAGGACGAAGACCTGTCGCGATATGTGCTGTAACGATGTAGGCTCGCGACGCTAAAACGCGCGAACGTCAAGCCTGCCGTGCGCAGGCGAGAACGAAAAAGGGGCTCCGTGTGAACCGAGCCCCTTTTCTTTTGCGCGCAATCTGCGCGCTATCCGCACGCTGCTTGTGCGCTATTGCGCGCTTACTGGCGCACCGGCCGCTTCGCGAGCTTGCGCTGCAGCGTGCGCCGATGCATGTTGAGCGCGCGCGCCGTGGCCGAAATGTTGCCGCCGTGCTCGGCCAGCACGCGCTGGATGTGCTCCCATTCGAGGCGCGCAACCGAAAGCGGCGCGGGATGCTCGATGGCCGCATCGGCCTGCAGCGCGCTCGCATCGCCTTGCAGCGCGGTGAGGATCATTTCCACGTTCGCCGGCTTCGCGAGATAGTTGTCCGCGCCATCCTTCACGGCCTGCACCGCCGTGGCGATGCTCGCGTAGCCCGTGAGCACGAGCATGCGGGCATCGGGCTGCAGGTTGCGCAACGGCGCGATCAGCGTCAGGCCCGAGTCGTTGCCCAGGTGCAGGTCGACGGTGATCTGCGAGAACTTCTGCTGATTGGCGAAACGGATCGCTTCTTCGGCGTTGTGCGCCTGCTGCACCTGGTAGCCGCGTCGTGTGAGGCCGCGCGTGAGGATGTCCGAAAACACTTCGTCGTCGTCGATTACCAGGAAATTCATATCGCTCATACTGCTTCTCCGTGTTGTCAGGCGGCGTCGGGCCGGCCTGGCCCTTCGCCTCGTCCAATTTCCGAACTCTGGGCCGCAGCGCCGCGCGCCGCCTCGCTCGACGTTTCGCTCGACGTTTCGCTCGACGTTTCGCTCGACTGAGCCGCCGGGACCGCCCCACCCGCCCCTGCCTCCGCCCTCACCGGCACGTGCAGCACCGCACGCGTGCCGCGCGACTTGCGTGCGCGCGCGCCGCCGGTTGCGGCTCCCGTGCCCGGGAGTTCCCGCGCGCCTGGTGGGGGCGTGCCGGCGACAGACGCCGCGGCGCCATCCGACGTTGCCGTGGCCCCGCCAGCGGCGCCCGTCGAACTGGCACCCGCTGCAGCGTCAGCGGCCGAGGCATCGGCGAGATCGATCGAGCCGCCAAGCCGCGCCGCCGACGAAAACGCGAGATACAGCCCCACGCCGTGACCGCCCTGCGTGCTTTCCACGGGCGCCGCGCCAATCGACGCGCGTAGCGCCGCCGGAATGCCCGGTCCCGCGTCGCACACTTCGAAATCGATAAAGCCAGCGCGCGACGCGGGATAGGCACGCAGCGTCACGAAATCGCGGCTCGCGCGCGCGGCATTGTCGAGCAGGATCGTGAGGATCTGGCCGACCGCGACGGTGTCGTCGAGGCTCAGGTCGGCCGGTGCATTGCCAAGCAGTTCGAACTTCACGTGCGGATGGCGCAGGCGCCATTGTTCGACGAACGGCCCGAGCCATTCGCTCACGGCGTGGCGGCTGCCCGTTGACGACGCGCGGCTGCGCAGCCGCGCGAGCGCCGATGTGCACAGCGTGATCTGCTGGTCGAGCAGTTCGAGGTCGGCGCCGTATGGCGCGAGACCTTTGTCGGTTCGCGCGATGTCGCGCAACTCCTCGGTGAGCATGGCGATGCTCGAGAGCGGGGTGCCGATCTCGTGCGCGACGGTGGCCGCCTGGACCCCGAGCGCGACCGCGCGCTCGTCGCGCAGGAGACGCTGCTGCGCGTCGGCGAGCGCGGCTTCGCGCTGGCGCAGCGCGCGCGACATGCGCGCGACGAACCACACGATGAGCGCCACGCTCACCATGAAGTTCACCCACATGCCCGCGCGGTAGTAATCGAAGAGATTCGCGGGATTGTCGAGATTGAGCGGAACGTTATCGAAACCGAGCAGTACGTAACAAGCCACGGCAAAGCACGCGAGCCACGCGGTGAGATACCACGGCAGCACGGCGGCCGCGATGGCGAGCGACGGCAAATAAAGCGAGACAAACGGATTGGTGGTGCCGCCCGAGAGAAACAGCAATGCAGAGAGCGCGCCCAGGTCGACCCAGATCTGGCCGAACAATTCGAGATTGGACTCGGGGCGATCCTGCGTGACGCGCAACCAGGTCACGCCGTTGAACGCCACCTCCATGGCGATCACGAACAGCATGGCAGGCAGCGGCAACGTCACGCCAAAAAAGAATTGCACGAATGCAATCGTGCAGAGCTGGCCGATGATGGCGAGACTGCGCAGCCAGAACAAATGGCTGAGATTGACACTAGCACTGACGGTTATGCGATACATGGCGCCAGTTTACCTGTTCGGACTTGTCCGATTCATTATCTTGAAAAGGTTTGCTTCAATCTAAGTCATCCAGCCGCTACACGAGAAACGGCATTTTCCGACAGGACGGCCTAGCCCAATGCAGACTCATCTTCCCGACACGCTTGCGCCCACGCGTGAGTTATTCCTGGATTTCGTCGACGCCGCAACGGGCGCCGCAACTGACATGACCGACATGAGCGACGCGGCCGTCCGCGAGCTGCTCGCCAAGGCGCGCGCCTCGCTGCGAGGCCTCGACAACGATGCGCTCATGCTCATCGCGGCATGCGCCCAGGAGCCCGCGCGGGCCAACGAAGCCGTGCGCCTGAGCACGGCGATCGCGAGACTCGAACCGCAGCGCGCCGCCGTATGGTTCGCCGCCGGGCTCGCGCTCCAGTTCGCCAACCGCCACGCCGACGCCATAGAACCTTACCGCCGCGCGCTCGCAATCGAGCGAACGTTTCCAAATCTGCGTAACAATCTTGCCAGCGCATTGACGCAGATCAAATTTGACAGCAGCGAAGTTCTCGCGCTGCTCGAAGAAACCGTCGCCGCGGAGCCCAACAACGCCAATGCCTGGATCAACCTCGGCCGGGTGCTGCCTACCGACATCGACGTGACGCGCCCGCTCGAAGCGAGCCGCCGCGCCGTCACGCTCGCCCCGCATAGCGCGCTGGCCACGAACAACTACGCGATGGCATGCCGGGAAGCCCAGCAATGGGATGAAGCCGAGCGGGCCGCGCGCAGCGCTTGCCAGTATGCGCCGAACGACGCATCGACACGTCTGAACCTGTCGATGCTCCAGTTGATGCGCGGCAACTACGCCGAGGGCTGGCAGGGGCACGAACTGCGCTGGCAGGGAGCGAGCGAGCTGGCTGCGGGCCGCCCGGCCTTCCCCAAGCCCGAATGGCGCGGCGAGCCGCTAGCGGGCCGCACGCTGCTGGTGTGGGGCGAGCAGGGCATGGGTGACTTGCTGCAGTTCTGCCGCTATGTGCCGATGCTTGCCGAACGCGTGCACCGTGAAGGCGGCCGGCTCGTGTGGAATTCGTTCCCGCAGATGGGCGCGCTGCTCTCCCGCAGCCTGGGCGCGCACTGCGATCTTTACTGCGCCGGCGGCCCCGTCGAGGCGCTGCCGCCCTACGACTGCGAAGTATCGCTGCTGAGCCTGCCGCTGATTTTCGGTACGCGCGAAGAAACGATTCCGGGCCCGGCCGGCTATCTCAAGCCGGACCCCGGCGCGGCAGCGCGCTGGCGCGAGCGGCTCGCGGGAGAAAAGCGCCTGAAGGTCGGGCTCGCATGGACGGGCAGCCTCACGCACAAGCGCAATCCGTTCCGGCGCGTCGGGCTCGAGCGCTTCGCGGCGCACTTCGCGGGCAGCGCCGATGCAGCGTTCTATTCATTGCAGTCGGGTGCCGGCGCCGATGTCGAGGCCGCGCGGGCGGCGGGCTTCGACGTCGCCGACTTCAGCGCCGAATGGCGCACCTTCGATGAAACTGCCGCATTCGTCGCCGCGCTCGATCTCGTGATCTCGGTCTGCACATCGAGCGCGCATCTGGCCGGTGCGCTCGGCCAGCGAACGTGGGTGCTGCTGGATGTGAATCCGCACTGGGTCTGGGAGCTGGAGCGGCGCGACAGCCCATGGTATCCGCACACGACGCTCTATCGGCAGAAGCAGTTCCGGGAGTGGGCGCCGGTGCTGGACGAAGTAAGCGCGGACCTGGCGAAGCTCGCCGGCGAGCATCGGGCGGCACAGGACACACAGCCGGCGCACTAGGCTGCGCAGGAGGCACCGCCTCAACGGTCGTCGCTGTCTTGCGGCGCCGCCGCGCCCGCGGCGACGGCGGCCGCGAGACACTCGGGGCACAGGCAGCGTCCGCGCGGGTCGAGCTGGCTCGCCGGCACGGCGGGCAGCGTCTTGCACCAGCAGTCGAATGGCTCGGTGTGTCTGCCGCAATCGAAGGCACTCCCGCAACGCGGGCAACGTGCGCTCTTTACGGCGTGGGCGGGGCTTGCGGGGGCGGTCATGGCGGCGCGCTCCTGGCGAGGCCGGTTTCAGCGACAGGAAAATGATGCCACAGGACGCCGCATGCGCCTGAAGTTCCCCCATCGCCCTCCATCGAACGGATTTGCGCGGAAATAGCGCATGATCACCCGCAATTCGTCTCAATTGTGCACAGCGGCGCGCACAGGCGGCGCCCCGTTGCGCCGTCGCCCGGCACCCCGTCGAAAACCCTGCTGCACCGCGCCAGTCCTGTACAATTCGGCCTGTTTCAGCCGCGCTTTCGCGAGCGCGCCTATTTCAGCCGTTTTTCGCCCCGTTTTCCTGTCCAGTCCCGCCGCCATGTCCGAGCCCATCGACCTCTCGCAGATCGCGCCCACCCTGAAAGCCGAAATCCTGGCCGAAGCGCTGCCCTACATCCGCCAGTACCACGGCAAGACCGTCGTCATCAAGTACGGCGGCAACGCCATGACCGAAGAGCGTCTCAAGCAGGGCTTTGCGCGCGACGTCATCCTGCTCAAGCTCGTGGGCATCAATCCGGTCATCGTGCACGGCGGCGGCCCGCAGATCGACACGGCGCTCAAGAAGATCGGCAAGCAGGGCACCTTCATCCAGGGCATGCGCGTCACGGACGAAGAAACCATGGAAGTCGTCGAGTGGGTGCTCGGCGGCGAGGTGCAGCAGGACATCGTCACGCTCATCAATCACTTCGGCGGCCATGCGGTCGGCCTGACCGGCAAGGACGGCGGCCTGATCCACGCGCGCAAGCTGATGATGCCGGACCGCGACAACCCGGGCCAGTACATCGACATCGGCCAGGTGGGCGAAGTCGAGGCGATCAATCCGGCCGTGGTGAAGGCGCTCCAGGACGACGCGTTCATTCCGGTGATCTCGCCGATCGGC
>DATEJU010000586.1:0-2315 GCA_035277805.1 Paraburkholderia sp.
CGCGCAGCGGCTTCACGTGCACGAGGTTCAGGTTCGTCGGGATCGGCAGGTTGCGCGTGAATTCGCTGTACTTCTGCACGCGCACGGGGCCCACGGAAATCTCGGCGGTGCGGCGCATGAAGTTGAAAATGCCCACGCGCAGGAGGCGCGCGAAACGCTCGTTGATGATTTCGAGGCCGGGCATGCGCCCGCGCACGATGCGTTCCTGCGTCGCGATGTTGTACGGACGCACGCCCTGCTTTTCGGTCTGGGTCGCCTCGGTGTCGATTTCGCCGGTGACGCCTTTGAGGAGGGCATCGACCTCCTCCTGCGACATGAACTCGTCGTGGCCCATGCTCATGATGCCTGGCTCCGGATTGGCTGCGCGGTGCCCGCGCATGCGCACGCGGCGTGCTGCGGGCGAACGCGCGGGTTCATGTTGAGCGTGTTCATGCTGCGCTTACTGCACGACGAATTCGGTGAACAGCACGTCTTCGACTTTGGCGGGCGTGGCGCGCGGGTCGGAGGGCTTCGCGATGAGCGCGGCGAGTTCGGTGGCGAGCGCGCGCTTGCCGTCGAGCGGCGCGAGGTCCGACGGGTGCTTGTTCGAGAGCGCGAGCAGCACGCGGCTGCGGATCTCGGGCATGCGCGCGACGAGCGCGTCCTGGGTCGCCTGGCTGTCGAGCTTGAGCGTGAGGCCGATGCGCAGGTAGTGGGTCTCGCCGTCGTCGGACTGCAGATTCACGGTCATCGGCTCGAGCGCGTAGTAGACGGGCGCGGCGGGCGGCGGCGGTGCGCTCGCGGCAGCGGGCGACGTTGCGTGGCGCGACATGAAGAACCAGACGCCGCTGCCCGCCGCAGCGGCGGCAAGAATCGCGATGAGCACGATGAGGAGGATGCGCTTCAGCGGTCCGGGTTGCGCGCCTTGGGGCGCGGCTTGCTGGTTTGCGGTCGTGGTCGCCATGTCGGTCGTAAGCCTGCGTGTGCCTGGGTGAGCCTGGATAAGCCTTGGGTCGTGCGGATATCGCGGCCGGAGGGCGCACGGCGCGTCGTTGCCGACGGGTGCCGATCGCTGGCGATCGGCCGATGTCGTTGAGCCGCGCGCTCGCATTCATTCCGGCAGCCTGCATTGTTCCGGCTTTTGCGTTGCGGCGATGGGAGGAATAGACGGGGGATTTGCGGCTATCTCGTGGTTTTGTGCCGCGAATGCGGCCACGCGCGGGACGCTCGATGCGCGTGGCATGGCGGAGGGCGGGCGCGCCTTGCGGCGCGCGCTACGCCACGCCTCAGGCGAACGTGTCGATCAGGCCCACGGTGCGCTGCGTGGCCGTCGCGGCGGCGCTCGCGATGCTGTCCACGCCGCTAGCCGGGCCGATGCCGGCAACGCCGCCCGAGCGCGACGAACGCAAGCTGCCCGAGCCTGAGCCGCTGCTGTCTTGCTGCGCCTGCTGGTTCATCTGACGCGAGAAGCCGTCGCTCACGCTCGCGCTGCCAAGGCCGATGCCGTTCTGCTGCATCTGCTCGCGCAGCTTCGGCAGGGCGGCTTCGACGGCCTCGCGCACCTGCTGATGCTGCGAGACGAAGAGCGCGTGCGCATGGTTGTCGGCGACTTGCAGCACGACCTGCAGCGGCCCGAGATCCTTGGGATTGAGCGTGAGCTCCGCCGACTGCTGGTGCGAGTTCGAGAGAAACACCACTTTCTGGCTGAGCGCGTCCTCCCAGTCCGGGGTGCCCACTTGCGGGGTGAGCGCGGCGGACGCCGCAGCCGCGGCCGGGTTGGCGCTCGCAGCCTGGGTAGCCTGAGTCGCCTGGGCCTGAGCCGCTGCTGCTGCGGCCGCCTGGGTGGCGGCGAGGGCGTCGGTGGCGCTGGCCGATGCGGACGGCTGCGCGGAGGCGGCCTGCTGTGCCGCTGCGGCAAGCGCGGCGTTGGCGTTCGGCGTGCCCGCGTCGGGCGTCGTGGCGGCGACGGACTTCGCGGCGCCGTCGGCGGCGCTCTTGTCGTCGATGCCGGCGCCCAGCGTTTTCGCCTTAGCCTGCGCGCCCATGTGCGCCGCGAAGCTGCCCGCGATGGTCGAATTCGGCGCCGCAGCGCCCTGAGCCGCACCTTGTGCGGCACCCGCTTGCGTGTTCAGCGTGGCCGCGCCGCCGCGCAGCGTCGCGAGCGCGGCGTGCAGCGCGTCGCTCACCGATTTCGGGTCGCTGCTGGAGGTGCCTGTGCCTGTGCCGTCACCCGCCGTGCCGTTGGTGCCATTAGCGCCGTTCGCATCGGCGCTCGCGCCCGCTGCCCCGGCCGCTGCGGAGGCAACGCCGGCGAGCGTGGCGTCGACTGCCTGCGC
>DATEJU010000587.1:0-3374 GCA_035277805.1 Paraburkholderia sp.
GGCCCAGCGCGCCGCGGCGCGGCGCGAGGCGCTCGCCCAGGCGTCCAGATGCCCGAGCATCATGTGCGTGATGCGCCAGACCAGCCAGCCGGCGAACACGATCATCGCGAGCGCGACCACGAGCCGGAACGACACGGCGCCCGCCAGTTGCAGCGACGCGCCGAACACCACGCCCGGCACGATGTGCGCGGGCGCCCAGACGAGCGCGGAGATCACGTTCATCACGAAGAAGCGCATCGGCGACATGCCCGCCATGCCCGCGACCACCGGCACCACGGCGCGCAGCGGCGCGATGAAGCGCGCGAGGATCACACTGCGCGTGCCGTGGCTTTCGAAGTAGACCTGCGCTTTTTCGAGGATGCCGGGGTGATGGCTGAACGGCCAGACCTGGGCGATCGAGTCGCGATAGCGGCGGCCGAGCCAGAAGCTCAGGGCGTCTCCGCCCACGGCGCCCGCGATGGCGCAGACGAACAGCCAGCCCAGATTGAGCGTGCCCGTGCCCGCGAAGGCGCCCGCGATGAACATGGCCGTGCTGCCGGGGAAAAACGTGCCGACGAGCGCGAGCGATTCGACGAATGCGGCGAATACCACGAACGCGAGCGTCCAGCCCGGATAGTCGGCAAGCAGGTGCAGCAACTGGGCGTAGGCGTGCTCCATCGACGAGGCGGCTGGGTGCTGGCGTGGGCAGTGGTTGATCGGGCAAGGGGACTGCGCGCCCGGTTGTACTCGATTGCACCCGGCTGCGCGCGGCGTCCCATGCGCAATATAACCGGCTGCGCAATTGTGCGCGTGGAGCGGGGGCGGGGCGGCTGGCGGGCTGCTTTTGCCGGCAAAAGAAAACGCCCCACAGCGTGCGCGATGCTTCCGCTGCGGGGCGCGACGTTGCGCGGGGATGGTGGCTATGCGCCTGAGCGCCTCAGTGCTCCACGGCCTCCATCGGCAAGAGCCCCGTCTGCCCGTAGAACTCCTGCTCGGCGAACGCCTCGCGCTCTTTGCGCGCGCGTGCGCTGGTGTCCAGGCACGAGACCGCCCAGATGCCGAAGAACGCGAGCGGCACGGAAACTAGCGCGGGATTGTCGAGGAACACGGGCGCGTGCGCATGATGAAGCACCTCGACCCAGACCGACTTCGAGAACACCGTGAGCAGTACAGAAGAGATCAGTCCGAGTGCGCCGCCCGCCACCGCGCCGCGCGTGGTCATGCCGCTCCAGAAGATCGACACGACGAGCACCGGGAAGTTGGCGCTCGCCGCCACGGCGGCGACGAGTCCCACGAGGAACGCCACGTTCGCATGCTCGAACAGGATGCCGAGGCCGATCGCCACCACGCTGAGTGCGAGCGTCGCAATACGCGAGATGCGCATCTCGTGCTGCTCGTTCTTGCGTCCGCGCGCGAGCCAGCTTGCGTAGAGATCGTGCGAGACCGTGGTGGCGCCCGAGAGCGTGAGGCCGGCCACCACGGCGAGAATCGTCGCGAACGTGACTGCCGCGATGAAGCCGTAGAAGAGGTTGCCGCCCACCGCCTGGGCGAGCTTCACAGCCACCATGTTGGAGCCGCCGAGCAGGTCGGTCGTGAGGTTGAAGTGGCCCGCCGCGTCGACGCGGAAGAATTCGGGATGCTGCGCGAGCAGCGCGATCGCCGAGAAGCCGATCACGAACGTGAGCAGATAGAAGTAGCCGATGAAACCCGTGGCGTAGAACACCGACTTGCGTGCTTCCTTCGCGTTGGGCACCGTGAAAAAGCGCATCAGGATGTGCGGAAAGCCGGCCGTGCCGAACATCAGCGCGATGCCGAGCGAGAGCGCGTTCAGCGGATCGCGGATCAGCTTGCCCGGCGCCATGATGGAGAGCGCGCCCGGGTGCACGTTGACGGCCTGGCGGAACATTTCGTTCGGGCTGAAGCCAAAATGCGCGAGTGCGAGCACGGCCATGAAGGTCGCGCCGCACAGCAGCAGCCCCGCCTTGATGAGCTGCACCCACGTGGTGGCCTTCATGCCGCCGAAGAACACGTAGATCACCATCAGCGCGCCCACGACGATCTCGGCAATCCAGTAGGGCAGGCCGAACAGCAGTTCGATGAGCTTGCCCGCGCCAACCATCTGCACAACCAGGTAAAAGATCACGACCATCAGCGAATTGGCCGAGGTCATCAGACGGATCGGGCCTTGCTCGAAGCGATACGCGATCACGTCGGCGAAGGTGAACTTGCCGAGATTGCGCAGCGGCTCGGCGATCAGAAACATCACGAACGGCCAGCCGACGAGAAAGCCGATCGAGTAGATGAGACCGTCGAAGCCGAAGATGAACACCATGCCCGAGAGGCCGAGAAATGAGGCCGCCGACATGTAGTCGCCGGCGATCGCGAGACCGTTCTGCAAGCCGGTGATGCCGCCACCGCCCGTGTAGAAGTCGCGTGCGGTGCGCGTGCGGCGCGCGGCCCACTGCGTGATGCCGAGCGTCACGAGCACGAACAGCAGGAACATGCCGATGGCGACAGGGTTGTGCTGCCGCGCGGGCATGGGTGCCGCTGCGGCGCCCGGCACGTTTGCATGGGCGACGCTGCAGGCGGTCGCGAGCGCGAGTGCGCAGAGAAGGCGAATCGATTTCATGCCTGCACCCCGCCCTGGAGCTTGGCGATGAGCGCGCGCATGGCCGGATCGAAGCGGCGGTTGGCGCGCAGCACATAGAGACCGGTAAGCGCGATGGCGCCCGCGATGATGCCCACGCCCACGACGATGCCGACGCTGGTGGTGGCGCCTGCATAGAGCGGCTGCGCGAGCCGACGCGGCGCGAGCGCGACGATCAGGATGAAGCCGTAGTAAAGGGCGATCATGAGCGCGGTCAGCGTGAAGCTGAAGCGACGGCGCACGGCGATGAGCTGCCGGTATTCCGGGTGCGCCTTGATCGTGTCGATCGAGGGGGGGGTCATGGTGTCTCCTGTGTCGACGGACGAGCGCGGTCGGGCCGCCCTCGAGAGGGGGCTGATGCTCTCGCCGGTTCGTTTTGCTGTCGTTTCTGCTGGTTGGCCGCGCCGCTCGTGGGCGGCGCGGTGAGTGGGCGTGTGCCCGCTTGGGGTTACTGCTTTTCCGGCATCGAGTTTCGGTCGCTATTGCGTCGCCATTCCGTCGCGATTCGGTGGTGATGAGCGCTTGCTCGATGCGCGTCTTGCGGCCCGCGCCTCGTCAGGCGAGTGCGCTTGCCAACTCCGGCACGACGGTGAACAGATCGCCCACAAGACCGTAGTCGGCCACGCTGAAGATCGGCGCTTCTTCGTCCTTGTTGATCGCCACGATCACCTTCGAGTCCTTCATGCCGGCAAGGTGCTGGATCGCGCCCGAGATGCCGACTGCGATATACAGCTGCGGCGCGACGATC
>DATEJU010000588.1:0-2912 GCA_035277805.1 Paraburkholderia sp.
CGCCCAGCGCGCCGCCGATGATGGCGCCCGTGCGCTCCCGACGGTTCGAGGTGACCGCGCCGCCGGCGCCGCCGCCCACTGCTCCGCCGATCACGGAGCCCGTGCGGCCGCCCACTGCACCGCCGATTGCCGCGCCGGCTACACCGCCGAGCGCGCCACCCAGCGCGTTGTTCATGTCGCCAGCCGTGGCGGGCAACGAAACCGCAGCGGCCAGTGCCGCAATCGCAACCATCGGGATGATTTTCTTCGACATGGATGACCCACTTGTTTTTGAGACGGTGCTGAGTATAGCGGCCGATATGAAAGGTCTCTGTAACGGCGAGGGCCTGGCGGGGTAAGAGGTGTAACAAAATGATCCCAAACCTTCGTTGTCGCAAAAAAATGGGACGGAATCATTGTCATTCTCCACCGCTCACGGCCGCGGAACTCGCCGGGATCTACGACCGGCACCTGCTGCCGGTCGTCGTCCGGCTGCTCTGGGAGATCCATCGCTTGCGCTCGACCATCCAGCGCGCGAATCAGATCCGCGTGACGATCGGCACGCGCGTGGGCACGGCGAACACGCCCGCGGGCATGTGGGCGCGCTTCGAGCAGGATCTCGACGCCGAGCCTTGTCTGACCGATCCGCTCACGCCGCGGCAGAAGGGGCTGCTGCACCCGGGCGAGCCGCCAGGGCGGCTCAAGCGCCGGGCGCGCAATGGCGATGCAGGCGCCATGCCTTACGAAGGCGATTCGCGCGAAGATCGCGTGTGAATGGAGTCGTAGGGTTCGCCGAAATTTGGCTGTAAGTAGCCGTTGCTAGAGTCGTCGCAGGCGTCGTGCCTTTCGTGGCAGTCCGAACCAGAGCGACCACTCATGCAACCAGCCCACGCGCATTGGCACCTCAAGTCTTTGGCGCTGTTTCTGGCCTCGCTCGCCGCGCTGCTGCTGAGCGCGCCCACCTGGGCCTTCCAGACGCGAATCGTCTCGATCCCGAGCGCCGCGATGCATCGCGCGTTCGGCGCCACCGTGGTGTTGCCCGACGACTACGCGCACGGCAGCGGGGCGGCGCGCTATCCCGTGATCTATGTGCTGCATGGCTCGGGCGGCAATTATGCGGACTGGACCTCGAACACGCGCATCGGCAAGCTGGCGGACCGCTATCATGTGATGCTCGTGATGCCCGACGGCGGCCGCGAGAGCTGGTACATCGACAGCCCGTTCGATCCCGCGAGCCGCTACGAAACCTATGTGGGCACCGAAGTGGTGTCGTATATCGACGCGCATTTCCGCACGCTGGCCTCGCGCGAGACGCGTGCGATCACAGGTTTGAGCATGGGCGGATTCGGCGCGCTGCGCATCGCGCTCGATCATCCTGAGGCGTTCGGCGCGGCGGGCAGCATCAGCGGCGCGGTCGATCCGCGCAACTGCGAGGACGAGCCCGGCATCGACCGCGTATTCGGCAACCCCGCGCGCCACGCGGACTTCTGGACCCGCAATGCCATCGTGGAGGATGCGAATGGTTTCGAGCATGCGCATATCGCGCTCACGATCGATTGCGGCGTGAGCGATTATTTCGTGCATTCGAACCGCGTGCTTCACGACAAGCTGATTGCGCTAGGCGTGCCGCACGATTACGCCGAGCGCCCTGGCGGACATACGTGGCCGTACTGGTCGAATGCCATCCGTTATCAGGTTTTGTTTTTCGCTACCTCGTTCCGGCATAACGGATGGCACCCGCCCGCGCGGCAGGTCTGATGCCGATTCGGCTCACGCTTCAGCGAGCCGGCAATTCAGCGTTTGCACTTCCTTCGAATAGCTCCGCGCATCGCCCTTGATGACCACATTCGACGGAATGACGTTGCGGATGCCATCCGTGATGAATTGCGTGCATGAAACACGACCTGCAGGCCCGGGTCGAGATTGCGTGAAACGATCGTCTGCAAGGCGAGCACGATTTGCGAGGCGATGACGATGGGGGCCGCGCCCATGTGGGGGCGCGCCGCGCCACTTGATATGGATAACGAAATTATCATCGCTCGCCATGATGCCGCCCGCGCGCGCGGCGAAGATGCCGGCGCGCATGCCGGGCATATTGTGCACGCCGAAAATCGCGTCTACGGGAAAGTGCTCGAGCAGGCCGTCCGCCATCATCGCTTTCGCGCCACGGCCATGCTCTTCGTCGGGCTGGAAATGCCGCTCATGCCTCTTGCACCGCTCGCATTGGACGACGGCGAGGGCTGAGCGGCTTTTGCCGGATCGATATCAGGCGATGGTGTCGACCACGCCGCCGTCCACGCGCAAGGCCGCACCGGTGGTGGCGGAGGACTGCTGCGAACATGCGTAAACCACCATGTTCGCCACTTCGTCCACGCTCGCCGCGCGGCGAATGATGGACGAGGCGCGGTGCTGCTGCACGAAAGCCGCCGCGACTTCCTCGATGGATTGGCCCGTTTTCGCGACTTCGTCCTTGAGCATCGCCGCCACGCCTTCCGAAAGCGTCGGGCCGGGCAGCACCGAATTCACCGTTACGCCGGTGCCGGCGAGCCGCTTTGCGAGGCCGCGCGCCACGGCGATCTGGGCGGTCTTGGTCATGCCGTAGTGGATCATCTCGACGGGGATCTGCACCGCCGACTCGCTGGAGACGAACACGATGCGGCCCCAGTTGCGGGCCTTCATCCCCGGCAGGTAATGGCGGGTCAGCCGCACGCCGCTCATCACGTTGACCTCGAAGAACCGGAGCCAGTCGGCGTCGGGGATGTCCTCGAAGGGCTTGGGCTCGAAGATGCCCAGGTTGTTGACCAGGATCTCCACATCCGGATAGCGTTGCGCGAGCGCATCGGCCGAGGCGGCCGTACTGAGATCGCCCGCAAAGCCCATCACGTCGCTAGCTGTCTCCGATTTCAGCAATGCGACCACGTCATCGACGGATG
>DATEJU010000589.1:0-2930 GCA_035277805.1 Paraburkholderia sp.
CTGTGGCACACGGGCCAGACCGACGAAGCGCTGCTCAAGGGACTCGTCGAGCGTCACTTCCAGTTCACCGGCTCGCCGCGTGCGAAGGCGCTGCTGGAAAACTGGGATGCGGCGCGCCGCCAGTTCGTGAAGGTGTTCCCGACGGAATACAAGCGCGCACTGGGCGAGCTCGGCGCGAAGAAGGCGAAGCAGGAAGAGCTGGCCGCCTGATTCACGCGACGACGACTGAACGACGAAGCGCCCGCTGCGCACATTGACGATGCGGCGGAGGGCGCGGTCCCCTCACTGAATAGATAGAGATAGACGAGAACCACATGGGCAAGGCAACCGGTTTTCTCGAGTTCGAGCGCCAGCATGAGGCGTACGAAGCACCGCTCACGCGCGTGAAGCACTACAAGGAATTCGTGGCGGCGCTCTCCGACGCCGACGCGAAGGTCCAGGGCGCGCGCTGCATGGACTGCGGCATCCCGTTCTGCAACAACGGCTGCCCGGTCAACAACATCATTCCGGACTTCAACGACCTCGTGTTCCGCCAGGACTGGAAGAGCGCGATCGAAGTCCTGCACTCGACCAATAACTTCCCCGAGTTCACGGGCCGCATCTGCCCGGCGCCGTGTGAAGCGGCGTGCACGCTCGGCATCAACAACGACCCCGTGGGCATCAAGTCGATCGAACACGCGATCATCGACAAGGCGTGGGCCGAGGGCTGGGTCGCGCCGCAAGTCGCGAAGCACAAGACGGGCAAGAAGGTTGCCGTCGTCGGCTCGGGCCCCGCGGGCCTCGCTGCCGCGCAGCAGCTCGCGCGCGCCGGCCACGACGTGGCCGTGTTCGAGAAGAACGACCGCATCGGCGGCCTGCTGCGCTACGGCATCCCCGACTTCAAGCTCGAGAAGTGGCTGATCGACCGCCGCATGCGCCAGATGGAAGCGGAAGGCGTGACGTTCCGCACCAGCGTGTTCATCGGCAAGGGCGAGCTGCCGGCGTTCATTGGCAACACCGCGAAGCAGACCATCACGCCCGACGAGCTGAAGGAACAGTTCGACGCCGTGGTGATCGCGGGCGGCTCGGAAACGCCGCGCGATCTGCCGGTGCCGGGCCGCGAGATGCAGGGCATCTACTACGCGATGGAGTTCCTGCCGCAGCAGAACAAGGTCAACGCGGGCGACAAGCTGGCCGACCAGCTCCTGGCCAAGGGCAAGCACGTGGTCGTGATCGGCGGCGGCGATACCGGCTCCGATTGCGTGGGCACGTCGAACCGTCACGGCGCGAAGAGCGTCACGCAGTTCGAGCTGCTGCCGCAGCCGCCGGAGGAAGAGAACAAGCCGCTCGTGTGGCCGTACTGGCCGGTCAAGCTGCGCACTTCGTCGTCGCATGAGGAGGGCTGCTCGCGCGACTGGGCGGTCGCGACGAAGCGCTTCGAAGGCAAGAACGGCAAGGTCGAGAAGCTGATCGCCGCACGCGTCGAGTGGAAGGACGGCAAGATGGTCGAAGTGCCGGGTTCGGAGTTCGAAATGAAGGCCGATCTCGTGCTGCTCGCCATGGGCTTCACGCAGCCGGTCTCGCCGGTGCTCGAAGCGTTCGGCGTCGAGAAGGACGCGCGCGGCAACGTGCGCGCCTCGACCGAAGGCGAAAAGGCGTACTACACGTCGGTCGACAAGGTCTTCACCGCCGGCGACATGCGTCGCGGCCAGTCGCTCGTGGTGTGGGCGATCCGCGAGGGCCGCCAGTGCGCGCGCTCCGTCGATGCGTTCCTGACGGGCAGCTCGGACCTGCCGCGTTAAGGGTGGTTGAGGCTGGCGAGCGCCGTTCGCGGGCCGCACGCAACAGGGCAACACGCAGTAGTAGCAAGCTGTGCATGGGACCAGAGTCAGTGCTAAAGCACTCACTCTGGTCGACACGTCAAGCCGGGCCGCCTGTAAGGGTGGTTCGGCTTTTTTTTCGTCGCGCAATCGCCGCGCTGGCAACACTCCGTGTGGGGCCAGACAGAGTAAGTGCTAAAGCACGACCTCGTGCCCGCGCGTTACCATGAGGCGGTTGTCCCTCACCCCGAGGCCTGCCGATCATGTCCGAAGCTCGCGAGACCGATCAATGGCGGCGCTGCTTCGTCGCGCTCGCGCCCGATGAGCCTTCGCGCGATGCGCTCGCCGCGCTCGACGTGCCGCCCAACGCACGCCGGGTGCCGTATGCGCAATTGCATCTCACCGTGGCGTTCATCGGCGCCATGTCGTTCGGGCAAGGGGAGGCGCTCGCGCAAGGGCTTGCCGCGCACCCGGCGCCGATACCGCCCGCGCCGGTCACGAAGATCGAATGCTGGCCGGGGCGCGCGCAGCCGCGCCTGATGGTGGCCGTGCTGGCCATGTCCGATGCGTTCACGGCGCTCGACTGGCGCGTGCGCTCGTTGATGGGCGAAGTGGGCCTGGCGCTCGATGCGCGCGCGTTCCGGCCGCACATCACGCTGGCGCGCTTTACGCGGGATGCGCGCGGCGCGCCGCCGGAGGGGGGCGCGCATGCGCTGCCGCCGCTGCGGTTTGCTTCGCTCGTGTTGTATTCGAGCACGCTCGCGCGCCAGGGCGCGCGCTATGAGGCGCTCGCGAGCGTGCCGGTTTAGGCCGCCGCCGGCTCTAGCGCCGGTACCGCGCGAGCGTCAGCCCATCGAGGTCGATGTCCGGCGCGCGTTGCGTGACGAGATCGGCGACCACGCGTCCCGAGCCCATCGACATCGCCCAGCCGGTCGAGCCGTGGCCGACGTTCAGCCACAGCCCCTGCACGCCGGAGTGGCCGAGCAGCGGCGCGCCATCGGGCACCATCGGCCGGCGCCCGACCCAGAACTGCGCGGAAGAAGGCGTGGCTGCGTGCGGGAACCAGTCGTCGAGCACTTTCATGAGCGTGTGCAGCGCCTGCTCGCGCAGCGTCGTGCGATGGTTGCCGAG
>DATEJU010000590.1:0-5107 GCA_035277805.1 Paraburkholderia sp.
TCGCGTCCGCGTCCGCGTCCGCGTCCGCGTTCGCGCACGGGCCGGCGCGAGCGCACGGCGCCAGCGCGGCTCGCTCGCGTTGATGGCGATCATCGGGCTCGTGGTCGCGGTGGCGGCGCTGGGCGTGCTCGACGTGGCGAACGTGTATCTCGCGAAGCGTTCGCTGCAAAACGTCGCCGATCTCGCGGCGCTCGCCGCCGCGCAACAGATGGACGATCTATGCTCGCAGCCACAAGCGACGGCGCTTGCCAACGCGGCGAGCAACGGCTTCGTGGTGAACGGCACGACGCGCCAGCTCGTGACGAAATGCGGGCGCTGGGACTCGAACGGCAATGGCGGGATGACGTTCGTGCAAAACGGCGGTACGCCGCCGCTCAACGGCGTGTGGGTGCACGTCACGAATTACGTGCCGTACTTCTTCCTCGGCAAAGGCCAGCAGATCGCGGCGACCGCCACGGCCAAGGCGTCGGTGATCGGCTCGTTCCAGCTCGGCACGTCGCTCGTAGAGGCGAATTTGCTCAACGGCATGCTTGGCTCGCTGCTGGGCACGAACGTGAAACTCAGCCTGGTGTCGTGGAGCAGCATCGCGAACGCCAACGTCACGCTCGGCCAGCTTGCCAAGGTCGCGACGAGCGCGGGCACGGTCAATGGGCTGCTCAATACGAGCGTCAGTGTGAGCGGGCTCGCACAGCTCATGATCGATGGGCTCCAGCGCGGCGGCGGCGTGGTGTCGGCTGACGCCGCAGCGAGCATCGCGGGTCTGCAGGCCTTTGTTTCAGCGAGCGCGCTGAACAACGTGCAAATCCCGATCGCGGCCACGGGCTCGTCGTCCGGGCTGCTCTCGGTTGGACTCGCCGACGCGGAGTCGGCCGCGAACGTGTCTCTCAATGCGCTGCAGGCGCTGATCGTGGCGGCGGAGGTCGCGCAGCAGGGCAAGGCGCCGGTGGGCGTGAACGTGGATCTGTCCGGCATTCCCGGCTTGAGCTCGCTGATTCCGCTCGGGCTTGCGCTTACGGTGAACGTGCTCTCGCCGCCGTCGATCGCGGTCGGCGAGGCGGGAGACAATCCGGATCCGCCGCCGCAGTGGCGAACCTACGCGCATAACGCGCAGGTGACGGTGCTGCTCAGTCTGGGGCTTGGCACCGTCGGCATTCCTGGCGTGCTGAGCGCCAGCGTGAATCTTCCACTCTACGTAGAGGGGGCTCAGGCGACGGCCGGACTCGCCTCCACCTATTGCGGCCCGACAGCGGCCCAGAGCCGTTCGATCATCGACGTGCTGCCCGGCATCGCGAATCTGTGCCTCGGCTCGCCGCCCACCTCGGCAGGGCAGACAGCGGCGGGCGCATGCGGTGGAGCGCCGTCGCCGCTCGCCGACGTGACATTGTTCTCCGGGCTTGGCAGCGGGCTATCGGTTGATGTGGGGGCGAATCTTTCGCTGCCGCTCGCGAATACCGAGCCCTATACGCTGACCTTCGACGGCAACGGCAAACTGCTCGAGAACACGCAGACCGGCTCGTCCGGTTCCAGTGCCAGCACTTCGGTGGGCGATGCGCTCGGCGGCGGCCTGACGAGCCTTGGCAACGCACTCTCGAACGGCAGTGGTCTGGTGGCGAGCGTGGCCGGACTGCCACTGAACTTAGGCACGTTGGTCGGCGGACTCGTCGCCGGCGTTCTCGCGCCGATCGCCTCCACCCTCGACACCGTGCTCCTCGGCCCGCTGCTCCAACTTCTCGGCGTCCAGCTCGGCGTGGCGAACATCACCGACTTCCCACTGAGCTGCGGCGTCGCAACACTCGTTCAATAAGAAAACCCACGATGCGAACCACCACACCCATCGAGGAACTCGATCTCTACGTCTGGGAAGGCAAAGCCGATATCGTCGAGCGCGTCGCGCGCTGCATGGCGAGCCTCGACGTCGAAGTGCTCCGCGCCGACGACACCGCCATCTCGCCGCAACGCATCGCCGCGCGCGCGTCGATCGCCATCGTCAGCGTGAGCGTGATCGACACCGGCGCGCTCGTGCTGCGCGACTGGCAAGCCACGCACGGCATGCCCGTGATCTGGGTCGGCGCGGCGCCGCGCGACAACGACCCGACCATGTATCCCGCCGAGTATTCGCACATCCTGCCGCTCGACTTCACCTGCGCCGAGCTGCGCGGGCTCGTTGCCAAGCTCGTCGTCCAGTTGCGCGCGCATTCGGCCCAGACGGCGGCTGCCGATATGCTCGTGGCCGAGTCCGAGAGCATGCGCGCGCTGATGAAGGAGGTCGAGACGTTCGCCGACTGCGACACGAGCGTACTCGTGCACGGCGAGACCGGGACGGGCAAGGAGCGCATTGCCGAGCTGCTGCACCGCAAGAACAGCCGCTACAGCACGGGGCCGTTCGTTGCCGTGAACTGCGGCGCGATTCCCGATGGCCTGTTCGAGTCGCTCTTCTTCGGGCACGCGAAGGGTTCGTTCACGGGCGCGGCGCTCGCGCACAAGGGCTACTTCGAGCAGGCCGACGGCGGCACGCTTTTTCTCGACGAAATCGGCGATCTACCGCTCTACCAGCAGGTGAAGCTGCTGCGCGTGCTGGAGGACGGCACGGTCACGCGCATCGGCTCGGCCACGCCGCTCAAGGTGGATTTCCGTCTCGTCGCGGCCACCAACCGGCAACTGTCGCAACGGGTGAAGGACGGTAACTTTCGCGCCGACCTTTATTACCGGCTCGCTGTGATCGAGCTGACCGTGCCGTCGCTCGAAGAGCGCGGCGCGGTGGACAAGATTGCGCTCTTCAAGGCCTTCGTCGCGTCGGTGGTGGGTGGTGAGCGGCTCGGAGCACTACCGGAGCTGCCTTACTGGCTGGCCGACTCGGTGGCCGCGATGCGCTTTCCGGGCAACGTGCGCGAGCTGCGCAACCTGGCTGAACGGGTGGGCGTGACGGTGCGGCAGATGGGCGACTGGGACGCGCCGCGCTTGCGCCGGCTCCTCGCCGGCTCGGGCGGCGTCCAGCCCGTGGCGGAGGCCGCGGTGCCCATCGTCGACCGCAGCAAGTGGGACATGGCCGAGCGCAGTCGTTTGCTTGCGGCGCTGGATGCAAACGGTTGGCGCCGCAAGGACACGGCTCAATACCTCGGAATCAGCCGCAAAGTGTTGTGGGAAAAGATACGCAAATACCAAATTTTCGACGAGGAGCCCGCAACCGGTGAAAGTGAGTAATAATTGTTTGATTTTGTAAAATCGTACAAAAAGAAACGGTCCAAAACAGGGGCTTCATGAACAACAAGTGGAGAGTTCGACAAGTCGCGTTTGCCGCGCTGATGCTGCTTGGGGGAGCCGAGGCTGGCTGCGCGCAATCGCTGCCGGATCAAGCGGCGGCGCAGGCAGCGGCACAGACGTCGGCGCACGCAACGGCAAACATGGCCGCGAACACCGCGGTGGCACAGGACCCGGCTGCTGCGTCCGTGCAGCCGCAGGCGCCAACGGCTGCACAGCCGTTGCCCGGCGCACCGGCCGCGCTCACAGCGGAGGAAGCGCAGCAGAACGCGGCCGGTAACGTGGCCGAACTGCAGCAGATGATCCGCGGCTCCGATCTCAACGAATTGCGCACGACCTACAACGGCACCTATGGCGCGAGTCTCCTGTTCTACGGCAAGGAGATGACGTATTACGTGACGCTGTTCCAGAACAAGACGTTCTGGCGCGTGATCAAGACCAGTGACGAAACGCGCGCCGAGGCGATCTACCGCGATTTCGTGCAGAAGACGCTCCAGTTGTCGGATGTCGAGATCCGCCGCACGCGCCTTGAAGCGCAGAAGGCGTTCACGGCCCACATGATCGCGCTGGCGCAGGACCACGCCAATCGCTTGCAGGCCGACCTCGCGGTTGCCCGCCAGCAGCAGGCGCTCGTCGCGGATCAGCAGAAGCAGACGCGCGCGCAGGCGAACACGCTCCAGGTCGAGAAGACGGCGGCGCAAGATCAACTGCGCGCGGTACAGCGCCAGGTGCAAGAGTTGCAGCGTCAGGTGGAAGGCGGTTTGCCGATCCGCTGACGCGTGCCGGTGCGCAGGAAGCCGGCCGCGTGAGCGCGGGCTGGCCCGGCGATCCGGTTCACTGCGAGAAGACGGGATGGGGAATGAAGGCGGGCGTCCATGACGCGCCGCCTTCGTTGCTTCTGAGCGGGATGTTTTGCGGGGCCTGCCGGCGCAGGTGTGCGAGATGTTTGCAGGTATCTCGCGAAGACCAGGCGAATCCCAGGCTGACGACGCCAGGCCGATTCGGAGCTGATGCGGGTTCGATCCGCGTCGCGCGGCTTCAATGCTTGCCGTGACGATGCTTGTCGCGACCTTTTTTTTGGGTGTCGTCGGTGTGCTGGGGCCCGGAGGGCGGCGGGTCGATAGCGATCGGGTCGCTCGCTGGGAAGGTTTCTTCGAGCGCCTCGTCGAGCGCGTCGTCCTGCGAGGGCGGAGGGGACTTCGGTTTGGATGAACTCATGGCGTTCTCCGGGGCGAAGAGAGTCGCTTTTAGAATAACGCAAAGGGAAAAATCGTGAGCGCCTCGCCGGACCCGGTGCGCATGCGTCCGGATGCGTCTGCAACCCGGAGCTCTGGTGGGAAGGTGCGGAGGCGCGTTGCGCGCCTCCGCATCGTGGGATCAGCCGTTGCTCAAAAAGATGCGTGCGGTTTAGCTGTTGTTCGAGCCTTCGCCGCCGTTGCCGCCGTTGTTCACGGAGCCATAGAGCCGGCGGCGGCGCGTGACGACCACCGGACCGTCCTGCGCGGGGCGCTCGGACGAAGTCGACGACCCGGGCGCCGACCAGGAGTCGCGCGGCTCGCGATCTCTGGGCTCACGCGACTCGCGGGGTTCACGCGAGCCATGGCCGCCGTGGTTGCCGTAGTTGCCATGTGGGCCACGGCTCGTGTGCTCGCCATGCGAGGGGCGCGGCGTGCGCGGACCCGGGCGCGTGCCGGTGTCGAGCTGGATGGTGGAGATGGCGCGTTTGTAGATGCCTTGCAGGCCGACAGGCGTGCGCAGCATCACCAGGTACTGATCGAACGACTCGATGCATCCGGTCAGGCGAATGCCGTTGACCAGATAGATTTCGACGCGCTTGCGCTCTTTGCGC
>DATEJU010000591.1:0-2049 GCA_035277805.1 Paraburkholderia sp.
ACGCTCGACGGCATCCAGCCGCAGGCGCTGCGCGAGCTCGACGACGTGCTGACAGGCCTGCTCTCGGGCAGCGACAACTTGAAGCGCAGCCCGATGGGCGGCATCCGCACGGCGGCCGAGATCCTCAACTTCATGACGAGCCAGCATGAGGAAGGCGTGATCGAGAACGTGCGCCAGTACGATGCCGAGCTGGCCCAGAAGATCATCGACCAGATGTTTGTTTTCGAGAACCTGCTCGATCTCGAAGACCGCGCGATCCAGCTGCTGCTCAAGGAAGTGGAGTCGGAGTCGCTCATCATCTCGCTCAAGGGCGCTCCGCCCGCGCTGCGCACCAAGTTCCTCTCGAACATGTCGCAGCGCGCCGCGGAACTGCTCGCCGAAGACCTCGACGCACGCGGCCCTGTACGTGTTTCGGAGGTCGAAGCACAACAACGGCGTATCCTTCAGATCGTTCGCAACCTTGCCGAGAGCGGCCAGATCGTGATCGGTGGAAAGGCGGAAGACGCTTATGTCTGACGAGGCAACGCAAACGGCAACGCAACAGCGGCACGCACGCTCGGCGTATCAACGCTGGGAGATGGCGTCGTTCGACCCGCCGCCGCCTCCGCCGCCGCCGCCCACGCCCGACGAGACGGCCGCGTTCGAGGCCGAATTGCAGTGCGTGCGCGACGCGGCGCACCAGCAGGGCCTCGCGTCCGGCCACGTGGCCGGCCAGGCGCTTGGCTATCAGGCCGGCTACGACCAGGGCCACAAGCAGGGTTTCGAGCAGGGGCGCGAAGAGGCGCGCGCGCAGGCACGGCAGTTGGCGCAGCTCGCGCAGCAATTTGCCGATGCGCTCACGACCGTCGAAGCGGGCGTGGCCGATTCGCTCGTCGAGCTCGCGCTCGACATCGCGCAGCAGGTCGTGCGCCAGCACGTGCAGCACGACCCGACGGCGCTGCTTGCCGCGGCGCGCGAGGTGCTCGCGCACGAGCCGCAGCTCGCGGGCTCGCCGCAACTCGTGGTGAGCCCCGCCGATCTGCCGGTGGTGGAGGCCTATCTGATGGAAGAGCTGCAAACGCGCGGCTGGACCGTGCGCACCGACGCGGCGCTCGAGCGCGGCGGCTGCCGCGCGCAGGCGGCGAGCGGCGAAGCCGATGCGGCCATCGGCACGCGCTGGGAGCGCGTGGCGGCCGCGCTCGGCAAGGCACGGCCGTGGTGAGCGCCAATCCTCATCAGACGATCCACACGGGCGGCCTCTCGCCGCTCGAGCAGGAGCTTGCGCTCGCATCGTTCGGGCCTGGCGCGCACGACCCGGCGCAAACGCGCGGCGTGCTGGTGGGCGACGACGCACACGCGGGCCAGCACAGCGCCGATGCGCAAGGCGCGCAGCCCAACGCGGGCGATGGGCATGCGTCGTCGGATCCGGTTGGCGGCGCAGCCAAAGCCGATGCAGCCGATGCAGCCGCTGAAGCCACCCACGCACCCGGCGCCGCCGAACCGCAGCCCTGCGCCGCCCCCTACGCGCCGCCGCCGCACTACGACCCGAGCAATCCGCACCTCACCGCGTGGAACACGCATCTCGCGAGCGTGCGCGCACGCAACGCGCTGGCCTTGCCGCTGCGCGGCTGCGGGCGTCTCACGCGCGCGGCGGGCCTCGTGCTCGAAGCCGTGGGGCTGCGCCTCGCCGTGGGCGCCGAAGTGATGATCGAGCTGCCGCCGGGCAGCACGCTGCCGATGGCCGAAGCCGAGGTCGTGGGCTTCGCGGGCGACAAGCTCTTTCTCATGCCCACGACCGAAGTCGCGGGCCTCTTGCCCGGCGCGCGGGTCTGGCCGCTGGAGAGCGCGCCCATCGCCGATCCGATGGCGGGCGCCAAGCGCCTGCCGGTGGGCTGGGGCCTGCTCGGGCGCGTGCTCGACGCCTCGGGACGCCCGCTCGACGGCCTGGGCGCCCTGAATGCCGAAGCCGATGCGCCGCTCACCGCGCCCGTCATCAACCCGCTGAAGCGCGAGCCGATCCACAAGGTGCTCGACGTGGGCGTGCGCGCGATCAACGCGCTGCTCACGGTC
>DATEJU010000592.1:0-3399 GCA_035277805.1 Paraburkholderia sp.
GCAGTCGCAGGTGGCCGACAAGATCGGCTTCGCGGCGGCGCCGACCGAGGTCACGCCGAACGGCTCGCACTGGCTGTGGTCGTGGGCGCTCGCGATTCCGAAGTCGTCGAAGTCGCAGGATGCCGCGAAGAAGTTCATCGAATGGTCGACCTCGAAGCAATACATCGAGCTGGTCGCGAAGGACGAGGGCTGGGCTTCGGTGCCGTCCGGCACGCGCGTCTCGACGTATCAGCGCCCCGAGTACAAGCAGGCCGCACCGTTCTCGGACTTCGTGCTGAAGGCGATCCAGAGCGCCGACCCGACTCACCCGACCGCCAAGCCGGTGCCGTACACGGGTATCCAGTTTGTCGGGATTCCTGAATTCCAGTCGTTCGGCACGGTCGTGGGCCAGAGCATCGCCGGCGCCGTGGCGGGCCAGATGAGCGTCGATCAGGCGCTCGCCGCCGGCAACGCCGCTGCCGACCGCGCCGTGAAGCAGGCCGGGTATCAGAAGTAAGCAGCGAAGCAAGGCGCAGTATTTCAGCGCATACGCAGTAGAAGCGCAGTAGAAGCGAAGGGCATGCCGGGCCGCATGGCGCGGCGCGCTCTTCGCGAAGCAGATGCGGCGCCACGCCCTGAGCCGCCGCGCAACAGAGAAGGGTGGTCCTCATGCGTCATCTCCATCTTCCCATGCCTATATTCAATCGAGCGCGAGCCCCTCAGCCGCAGCGCACGGAGACGCGCCGTTCGGCGTCGCGCTGGCTGGTCTCGCCGTCCGTCGCGGTTTTGTTGTTGTGGATGACAATTCCGCTCGCGATGACGATCTGGTATTCGTTCACGCGCTACAACCTGCTCAATCCCGATCTCAAGGGCTTCGCAGGCCTCGACAACTACAAGTTCCTCGTCACCGACCCGTCGTTCTGGCCGTCGATCTTCCACACGGTCGAGCTCATCGTGGCAGTGCTGGTGATCACCGTGGTCGGCGGCGTGCTGATGGCGGTGCTGTTCGACCGCAAGTTCGTCGGGCAAGGCGTGGCGCGCCTGTTCGCCATCGCGCCATTCTTCGTGATGCCGACGGTTAGCGCGCTGATCTGGAAGAACATGATCCTGCATCCGGTGTACGGGCTCGTCGCCATCGCCATGCGTGCGATGGGCATGACGCCCATCGACTGGTTCGCCGACTATCCGCTCACCGCGATCATCATGATCGTGGCGTGGCAGTGGCTGCCGTTCGCGTTCCTCATTCTCTTCACGGCGATCCAGTCGCTCGACCAGGAGCAGAAGGAGGCGGCGCGCATCGACGGTGCCGGTGCAATTTCCATGTTCTTCTACATCACGCTGCCGCACCTGCGCCGTGCGATAGCCGTGGTGGTGATGATGGAGAGCATCTTCCTGCTCTCGATCTTCGCGGAGATCTATACGACCACGAGCGGCGGCCCCGGCAACGCGACCACCAACCTCACTTACCTGATCTACGCGATGGGCCTGCAGCAGTTCGACGTGGGTATCGCGTCCGCGGGCGGCATTCTCGCCGTCGTGCTCGCGAACATCGTGTCGTTCTTCCTCGTGCGCATGCTCGCGCGCAACCTCAAAGGGGAGTACGAAAAATGAGCCAAGTCACCGCTTCGCCTGTTCGCGCGCCCGAGTCGCCGCACGCAATCAACCGTTCTTCGCCGCTCCGGTTCATCCAGCGCGTCGTGCCGGGGCTGCTTGCGTGGATCGTCGCTCTCGTGCTGTTTTTCCCGATCTTCTGGATGACGATCACGGCGTTCAAGACCGAGCAGCAGGCGTATATTCCGTCGCTGTTCTTCATCCCGACGCTCGACAGCTTCCGTGAAGTCTTCGCACGCAGCAACTACTTCGCGTTCGCGTGGAATTCGGTGCTGATCTCGGTGGGCGTGACAGTCGTCTGCCTGATCCTTGCCGTGCCTGCCGCGTATGCGATGGCGTTCTTCCCGAACCGGCGCACGCAAGGCATTCTCCTGTGGATGCTCTCCACCAAGATGATGCCTTCGGTGGGCGTGCTCGTGCCGATCTACCTCTTGTGGAAGAACACCGGGCTGCTCGACACGGTGACCGGGCTCGTGATCGTCTACTCGCTCATCAATTTGCCGATCGCGGTCTGGATGGCCTACACCTACTTCAACGAGATTCCCAAAGACATTCTCGAAGCCGGGCGCATGGACGGCGCGGCCACGTGGCAGGAAATCGTCTATCTGCTTATGCCGATGTCGGTGCCGGGGTTGGCGTCCACCGCGCTCCTGATGATCATCCTTTCGTGGAACGAAGCATTCTGGAGCATCAACCTGTCGAGCTCGAATGCGGCGCCGCTTACCGTGTTCATCGCCTCGTACTCGAGCCCCGAGGGGCTGTTCTGGGCGAAGCTCTCGGCGGCCTCGCTGCTGGCGGTGGCGCCCGTGCTGATCGTCGGCTGGCTCTCGCAGAAGCAGCTCGTGCGCGGTCTCACGTTCGGCGCGGTCAAGTAAGCAACACAAAGACCCAACGCAAGGACCCAACTCATGACCATTCAGGCCCTGATCTGCGACTGCGACGGCGTGCTGATCGACAGCGAAGCCGTGGCCGCGCGCGTGCTGGTGCGCGAGCTCGAAGCGCGCTGGCCGGGCGTCGCGGTCGCGCCGGTGCTGATGCCGCTGCTCGGGCAGCGTATCGAGCGCGTGCTCGGCGGCGCGAGCGAAGCGCTCGGCCGGCAGTTGACGCCCGCGGATGTCGATGCGATCCGCGCCGTGGCCGAAACCGAAGCGGCCGAGGCGCCGCTCTTTCCCGGCGTGAGCGCGGCCCTTGCGGCCGTCGCGCTCACGAAGGCCTGCGCGAGCAACAGCTACGCGGCGGTGGTGCGCCGCGTGCTGGAACGCAACGGCCTCACGCGCTTCTTCGGCGAGCGCATCTATTGCGCCGATATGGTGGCCAAACCGAAGCCCGCGCCGGACGTCTATCTCGCGGCGGCGCAGGGGCTCGGTGTGGCGCCCGAGGGCTGCCTCGTGCTGGAGGACAGCGTGGCGGGCGTGGGCGCGGCGCGCGCGGCGGGCATGACAGTGCTCGGCTTCGTGGGCGGCGCGCACGTGGGCGGCGAAGCGCATGCGCTCGAATTGCGCGACGTCGGCGCGCAGGAGATTTTCGACGACATGCGCGCGCTGCCCGCGCTCGTGGCGGACTGGGTGCAGAAGGCGGAGGCGCGCGCGCACTGAGCGCGGGCTTCCGGCAAGACGAATCGTGATCGAACTGTAATGAAGCGCGGCATCAGGGCAGAAGTCCCTGAGCGCCGCAACGAATGGAGACACACATCATGGCAAGCGTGATCCTGAGAGACGTACTCAAGCGCTACGACGAAACCGAAGTGCTGCGCGACGTGAACCTCGATATCGCAGACGGCGAGTTCGTCGTGTTCGTGGGCCCGAGCGG
>DATEJU010000593.1:0-2256 GCA_035277805.1 Paraburkholderia sp.
CGCGCTCGTGGGCGTGGTGCCGGGCGGCATCATCTACATCGTCTCGTATCAGTTCGTCTCGCGCTCGATCGAGTCGTGGTTCGACGTGAACGTGGAGACCGCGCTCACGGCGGGCCTGAATCTCGGGCGCGGCATGCTCGATGCGTCGCTCTCCGACCTGCAAACCAAGGCGCGTCTGATGGCCGAGCAGATCGCGAACGGCGAGTCCGCCGGCACCACGCTCACGCTCTTGCGCACGCGCGACCAGTTCGGCGTGCAGGATGCCACCATCGTCGAGCCGGTGCGCAGCATGTCGGGCGCGGCGCCGGACATGCACGTGGTCGCGCAGGCATCGAGCAACTTCTCCTCGCTGATGCCGGCCGATCTGCCCACGCCGCTCATGATCGATCAGGCGCGCGGGCGCGGCTACGCGGCGATCGAGGGCGAAGTCGACGGCGACCCGCGCCTGCATGGCCCGAAGGGCGCGCTGCGCCTGCGTGTCGTCACGCGCATTCCCGATGCGAACACCACCGACCTGCAGCCTGTCGAGCGCTTCCTGCAACTGGAGCAGCCGGTGCCCGCCGCGCTCGCGCGCAACGCCGACGCCGTGCAGCGCGCCTATCGCGAGTACCAGGAAAAGGCGCTGGGCCGCACGGGCTTGCGCAAGATGTACATCGGCACGCTCACGCTCGCGCTGTTTCTCGCGACCTTCGTCGCGATGATGCTGGCGCTCGCGCTCGGCAACCAGCTCGCGCGCCCGCTCTTCCTGCTCGCGCAGGGCACCAAGGAAGTGACCGAGGGCGACTACACGCCCAAACGCGAGATCAAGTCGCGCGACGAGTTGGGCTTCCTCACGCAGTCGTTCAACGCGATGACGCGCCAGCTCTCCGAAGCGCGCCAGGCGGTGGAGAAGAACCGCGTCGCGCTCGAGCATTCGAAGGCGTATCTCGAGAGCATCCTCGCGAACCTCACGGCGGGCGTGTTCGTGTTCGACCGCCAGTTCCGGCTGACGACGGCGAACCCGGGCGCTGAACGCATCTTCCGCCACCCGTTCCAGACGCAGCTCGGTTTGCCCATCGATCACGTGGCGGCGCTCGGCGATTTCGCGGCGATGGTGCGCAAGGCATTCGCCGACCAGGAGGCCTCGCGCACGGATCGCGAAGGCGGCGAGGTGGACCACGGCCACTGGCAGCAGCAGTTTTCGGTGCCGGTGGCGGGCGAGACCGACCCGCTCACGCTGCTCGTGCGCGGCGCGCGGCTCGTCTCCGACACGGGCCGCGACGCCGGCGACATGCAGACTTCGGGCTACGTGGTCGTGTTCGACGACATCTCCGACGTGATCTCGGCGCAGCGCTCGGTTGCGTGGGGCGAAGTCGCGCGGCGCCTCGCGCACGAGATCAAGAATCCGCTCACGCCGATCCAGCTTTCCGCGGAGCGCTTGCAGATGAAGCTCTCCGACAAGCTCGCGCCCTCGGATGCCGAAGTGCTCAAGCGCGGCGCAACCACCATCGTCAATCAGGTCGCGGCGATGAAGCAGATGGTCGACAACTTCCGCGACTACGCGCGCACGCCGCCGGCGGTGCTCGCGAGCCTGCAGCTAAACGAGCTCGTGAGCGAGGTGCTCACGCTCTACGGCGCGGAAGAAGGCAAGAGCGCGATCAAGGTCGAGCTTTCTTCGCTGCCGATCATCCGGGGCGACGCGACGCAATTGCGCCAGGTCATTCACAACCTCTTGCAGAATGCACAGGACGCAGTGGCCGACGTCGAGACTCCGCACGTGACGCTGGAGACGCGCGCCGTAGAATACGGCGATCCGGATGCGGATGGCCACACGCGCGTCGCGGTGCGCCTCACGGTGTCGGACAACGGGCCTGGCTTCCCGGCGCGCATCCTCACGCGCGCATTCGAACCCTATGTGACGACCAAGGCCAAAGGAACAGGGCTCGGGCTTGCGATGGTCAAGAAGATCATCGACGAGCACGGCGCGCGCATCGACATCCGCAATCGCATGAAGGCGGGCGATGTGATCGAAGGCGCGCAGATCTCGATTCTCTTTCTCCAGCTGGCGGACGACACCCAACCGGGCACCCATTCGGGCGCCCCGCCGGAGGCCGCCGCGCGCGGCCCCGGAGGGAAGGTGCGCACGGCAACGGAGCAGGGATCAAAAGCAACAGTGCAGACAAGGGCAGCGTAAATGGCAACCATCCTGGTGGTAGACGATGAAATGGGCATCCGGGAATTGCTCTCGGAGATCCTCAGCGACGAAGGACACGTCGT
>DATEJU010000594.1:0-7851 GCA_035277805.1 Paraburkholderia sp.
GCGCTCGGGCATGCGCTGCACGGGCCGCGCGTAGTCGAGGAAGCGGCCGATGATCATGTCCATCTGCTCGATGTCGTCGATCATCGCGTCCTTGGTCGTCTGGTCGGACGGACTCATTTCCGTTTCCAGCCGCAGCCGCGCGAGCGGCGTGCGCAGGTCGTGCGAGATGCCGGCGAGCATCAGCGCCCGGTCGGCCTCTAGCTGCTCCAGATCGCGCACCATCTGGTTGAAGGATCGATTGGTGTCGGCGGCCACGCCCATGCCGCTCTCGGGCAGCTTGGCCGGCGATTGCCCCGAGCCCACCATGCGCGCGGACATGGCCAGCCGCGCGAACGGCCGGTTCACGAGGCTCGTGATGAACGCCGCGCCGAACAGCGAGAGCGCGAGCGCGGAAATACCCCATCCGACCCACTGCAGGCTGGTGACGCTATCCAGCTGGTCGCGGTCGAGCGCGACCCAGTAGTCGTCGTCGTCGATCTTGAAGCTGATCCACACGCCCGGAATGCCGTTCACCGACTGCGCGATCACGGTGCTGTCGCCGAGGCGCCCGCGAATGTCGTGCTCGATCAGGCGATTGACGGCCGACTCGTCGGTATCGAGCGTGTATTTGTCCGTGGCTTCGCGCGGGTAGACGCGCACGCCCTCGTTGCTCTCGAGGTCCTGGAGCAGCGCGCGGCGCAGGTCGGGATCGGAGTAGAGGAGTGCGGTGCGCGTGAGCTTGACGACGGCGACGAGCTGGAGCGCCACGCGCTGCGCGCGCGGCTCGCGCTCGATCACGCGAAAGCTCTGGAACCATGCCGCGAGACTGACCGCGATGAGCAGGGCGATCAGCAGGAAGGTGCGCCAGAACAGATCGCCAAACGCGAGCGTCAGCAAACGCCGGTCAATCCGCATGGACCCTTCCCGTTTCAACAATGGCAGCGCAGACAACGAGACACCATCCAGTATCAGGCAGCGCCGTCGGGAATGAAGACGTAGCCGAGGCCCCAGACCGTCTGGATGAAGCGCGGGCTGCCCGGATCGGGCTCGATCAGCTTGCGCAGACGCGAGATCTGCACGTCGAGGCTGCGATCGAACACTTCGTATTCACGACCGCGTGCGAGCTCCATGAGCTTTTCGCGCGAGAGCGGTTGGCGCGGATGCCGCGCGAACACCTTGAGCACCGAGAATTCGCCCGTCGTGAGCGGAATTTCCTGGCCGGCCTTGGTGAGCGTACGGGTGGCGAGGTTCAGCGCGAATTCGCCGAACTCGAACACCTCGGTGGTTTCCGAGGGCGCGCCCGGCAGCTCGGAGGGAGCCTGGCGACGCAGCACCGCATGAATGCGCGCGACCAGCTCGCGCGGGTTGAAGGGCTTCGGGAGGTAATCGTCGGCGCCCATTTCGAGGCCGACGATGCGATCCACATCTTCGCCCTTCGCAGTGAGCATGATGATGGGCGTACGGTCGTTGCTGCCGCGCAGACGGCGGCAGATGGACAGACCGTCTTCGCCTGGCAGCATGAGGTCGAGCACCAGCAGGTCGAAACGTTCGCGCACCCACAGCTTGTTCATGGCGGGTGCATTTTCTGCCACGTAGACGTTGAAACCCTGCTCGCCGAGATAACGGCGCAGCAGGTCCCGCAGTCGCGGGTCGTCGTCGACAACGAGAATTTTGGACGGGTTCTTGGTTTCCATGCCTGGCATCTTAGCGCGATTGAGATGGGGTGCGAGTTTGCAACATTTATCAGGTTACAGTCAGTTACAAAATTTACCCGTGCTGTGGCACGGCATCAAGCACTGACAGATAGACTTCTTTGCGTAATGCGGTCTTTCGGTAGATACTTCATTCGAATTTCGAACCAGTGCCCGTATAGAGCCGGGTCCGCACATGCATTCGAGGTAGCCGTTTGCCGCGTCAAGAAGGGAAAAAAACGATGGGAGGGGTCAGGCCTACAATGCGCCACACCATGATTGCACTGGCGTTGGCCAGCGGCATCGTGACTGCATTGGACGCGGCGCCGGCCCACGCCCAGACCTCCGCGGACGGCCCTTACGCATCCACCCGGCGCACAGGCGCAAAGCCGCCGGCGCGCAAAGCGCGCAACGAGACGCCGGCACGCCCAGCTTCGGACATCACGCAGCGCACCGCAGTTCCCCCCGATCTCGATCAGCGCCGCCGCGACGGCCATATGACGCCCGACGAGCGCCGCCTCCTGCGTCAACACATCGAAGACGCCGTGCGCGAACTCTACAAGCGCTGATCGGGCTGTCCACCCGCCTGTGGTTGAAGGCAACGGTTGAAGACAACACGCAGCGTCGGCGAAAAATCCCGTAGCAATTGCGCACTCAACCGATGCATCGCGCGCCCCATTAGCTTATACCTTCGTCCTCTGGTTGCTCCCTTGCCGGCGCAGTTGCAGATGCGGCGCGCAGTGCTGCCGCTCGCGCCCGTCGGCGCGAGCGCGGCCAGCAGCAGTGCTGGAGCGCATCTCGAAGCACTCCTGATGGATCCCGTATATCGATTGAAGCGACCCGGTAGAAGTGATCCAATGACGCTAGCGATGAACGATTGAAACGAGCGTTTGCAACGACAATCACAACGGCAATTGCAACGATAACAGCGGCACAGCAAGGCGCCGCATGGACCAGCGAGGGATGGCATGAAGCGGCGCGACTTTCTGGCTGCCGCGGCCGCGATGACGGCTGCGGGCGCCGCATCGTGGCTGCCCGGGGCCGTATATGCGCAAGCCGGCGTGGGCGCGTCACGCCACGCAAGCGGGTACGACAACCTGCTGATTCTCATCGAACTCAAGGGCGGCAACGACGGACTGAATACCGTCGTACCTTTTGCGGATCCGCTCTACTACCGCTATCGCGCGAACATTGGCGTGCGTCGCGGCGATGCGATCCCGCTCGACGAACGCACGGCATTGCATCCCGCGCTCGCGCCGCTCATGCCGATGTGGCGCGCGCATGAACTCGCGATCGTGCAGGGCGTGAGCTATGCGCAGCCGAATCTCTCGCATTTCCGCTCGATCGAGATCTGGGACACGGGCTCGAATGCCGATCAATATCTGCGCGAAGGCTGGCTCACGCGCGCGTTCGCGAGCGCGCCCGCGCCGAGGAGTTTCGCGGCCGACGGCCTCGTGCTCGGCAGCGCGGAGCTGGGGCCGCTCGCGAATGGCGCGCGCGCCGTCGCGCTTGTCAATCCTGCGCAGTTTGCGCGCGTCTCGCGGCTCGTCGCGCCGGTCTCGCTCGAGGAGCGAAATCCGGCGCTCGCACACATCCTCGACGTCGGGAACGATATCGCCCATGCCGTCGGCCCCTTGCAGCCGCGCCCCAGCCAGTACGTGCTGAAGACGGCGTTTCCGGAGGGCGCCTTCGGCACTTCGGTTAAAGCCGCGATGCAGGCGCTGGCCTCGGGCGAAACCGTCGCGTTCGCGCAGGGCGGACCCGTGCCGGTGCCAGGACAGGGTGTGGCTGCGATCCGGCTCACGCTCAATGGCTTCGACACGCATCAGAACCAGCCGCAGCGGCACGCGGACCTGTTGCACCAGTTCGCGGCGGGCATGGTCGCAATGCGTTCTGCGCTCGTCGAGATGGGGCGCTGGGACCGCACGCTGATCGTCAGCTATGCGGAGTTCGGGCGGCGCGTGCGCGAGAATCAGAGCCGCGGTACGGATCACGGGACGGCGTCCGCGCATTTCGTCGCGGGCGGCAGAGTGGCAGGTGGACTCTATGGCGAGGCGCCGCAGCTTGCGCGCCTCGACGGCAATGGCAATTTGCCGGTTGCCGTCGACTTCAGGCAGATCTACGCGACGGTGCTTGAAAAATGGTGGGGGCTCGACGCGCAGACCGTGCTGCAACAGCGCTTCGAGCTGCTACCGTTGCTGCGCGTGTGAGCGCTGCGTAACACGTAGTAGCGACGTAGCGGCGACATAACATTGACGTAGCAGCGCTTGCGTCGGTGCGCGCGATCCACACATCAGGCGCGACGTGCGGCGCGCCAGGCAATCCAGAGCTTGCGAATCGGCGTGAGCACGATTTGCTGATGCAGCACCTGGAAGCCTTCGCGTTCCACTTCGTCGAGCAGCGCAAGCTCGAGCGCCGCAAGTGCGCGCAAGGTGCGCTGTTGGCGGCGCTCTGAAGCCGGAATGGCATCGAGCGCGGCGTTCACGGCCTCGCGTGCGCGCGTCGTCTGGAACTGCATGAGCTCCGTGAACTCATTGCTATAGCGACGGTTGATCAGATCGGCGGCGGTGACGTTGTAACGCTGCAATTCGTCGATGGGGATATAGATGCGGCCGTGACGCGCGTCGTTGCCGATCTCGGGCACGAACTGCGCGAGCGTCAGCGCATTGCCGAGCGGCGCGGCCCAGCGCGCGACGCTGGTGCGCGCCTCGTCCGTGCGCGCGCCGACCTGCGCCACGAGCGTCGCGAAAGTGCCGCCCACGCCGTCCATGTAGCGGCGCAGATTCGGCAGGTCGAGATAGCGGGCCTGCTCGAAGTCCATTTCGAAACCCGCGAGCAACTGCTGAAGCAGCGGGTAGATACCTGCTGCATCATCCAGATGTTGAGCGAGTGCTTTCGTCACTGGATGCGTGGCGTTACCGGCGGCCAATGCGGCCAGTTCCTTTTGCCACCACGCGAGCTTGGTGCGGCCGACGGTGGGGTCGCTCGTCTGCTTGGCGGTTTCCTCGAGTTCGCGGTGCAGCGCGAAGAGGGCGGCGAGCCGCGGTTGATGGGCGGCGCTGGCCTGGCGCAGCGCGTAGTAGGTGCTCGATCCGGGCGGGGCCGCCTTTTGCAGGCAGTATTCGTCGAAATTCACGGCGTTCGGGGGGCGAGGACTTGTTGACGCCCTGACAGGGCAAGCGGGGCAACTGGCCGAGGAGCGGCGATTCTAGCACCGGCAGGCGTTTGAAGCCGTCGGCGAGGTCGGGCCGCGCGCAGCCAGGGTGCAGACAAGCGCAAGGCAATCGGTTAGAATCTCGCGCTTGCGCTTTGCCGATGGCTTATCCAGCCGTCTGGCGCAGCGCAGGTCTGTATCGCACGCGATGTATCCCACGTCACACGCTCACGTGAACTCGCAGCGGTCTCGCCAGGCAAAGAATTCGCGTGAGTGGCGAAATTGGTAGACGCACCAGGTTTAGGTCCTGACGCCCGCAAGGGTGTGCCGGTTCGAGTCCGGCCTCACGCACCAAAAGCAAAGGCCACATACCTTCCGGTATGTGGCCTTTTTTCTGGCGCCCACGCGTTCAATCACGCACGCATGAGCCATCTATTCCGTTTATCGCGTGCATCGCGTCACGATTCTTCCTGGGCGGCGGCGATGACTTTCTCGAGCGCGCGATTGAACAATTCGCGTTCCTTGTCGTCGAGGCATGCGAACAGGTCGACGTTCCACTTGCGCGCGACGGGCATGACCTTGCGATAAAGCTCGCGTCCATCGGTTGTGAGCGAAACGAGTACGAGGCGTCCGTCTTCCTCGCTTGCGTCGCGTTGCATGAGGCCGCGGCGCATCAATGCTTCCGCGGCGCGGCTGGCCTGACTCTTGTCGAGATTCGCGTGGCGCGCGAGCTCCATCACCGAAAACGGGCCGAACGCGCCAACGGCGGCGATGAGGCGCGCCTCCGGCAGCGTGATGCCGAGCTTCGCCTGGTAGCGCTCGCTCGCACCGCGTTCGGAAAGCTTGTTCAGGACATGGAGCCGATAGGTCAGAAATTGTTCAAGCCCGGCTTTACTTGCCTTCATGGTCGTCCTGGTCTGGTCGCGTGAGGTCTGCGCAATCATGCCGCGCTTATCATGATTGTTGCCTCAACCAGCGCCGGGGTCAACGCGCATGAACCCTCGTACGCCCACATTGAATGGGCGTACGGATCTATTAATCGCTTACTGCGGAGAAGGGCGAGAACGCACAAACTAAAGTCAGACGAATCTTTCAGCCGCAACGTTATGCGCTGCGCGATCCGTACTTCAAGCGCGTGAGTTGCTCCGCTTCGTTCGCAAGCAACGTGGCGGCTTCGCGGATGGCCGTGTCGAGCGTGATCGGTCCCGGCGCCGGCGAGAAACAGCCGCTGAAGTGCTCGGCAAGACGCGGCAGTGCAGCCGGGTCGACCGCGCCCGAGAGCAGCGTGGCCGGCACGCCGGCGGCCTGCGCATGGCGGCAGGCGATGAAGGGCGCCTTGCCGTGCAGCGTCTGCACATCGGAGCGGCCCTCGCCGGTGATGAGCCAATGCGCGCCTGCGAGCGCAGCGTCGAGGCCGATCGTGTGCGCCACGACTTCGGCGCCGGGCTCGAAGCTTGCGCCGAGCATGCGCAGCGCGAAGCCGAGGCCGCCCGCGGCGCCCGCACCCGCTTCGTCGCGCGCATGGCGGCCGAGCGCCGCTTCGAGCAGGTCGGCGAAACGCGCGAGGGCCGCGTCGATCGGTGCGACTTCTTCGGGCTTCACGCCTTTTTGCGGGCCGAACACGGCGGTTGCGCCGTGTCCGCCGTTGAGCGGATTGTCGACGTCCGACATGGCGACGAAGCTGGCCTCGGTCAGCCGCGCGTCGAGTCCGGAAACGTCGACGCGCGCCACGTGCGCCAGCGCTTGCGGCGTAGGCGCGAGCGCGTTGCCGGCCGCGTCGAAGAGTTGCAGGCCGAGGCCCGCGAGTAGCCCCGCACCGGCATCGTTCGTGCTGCTGCCGCCGAGCGCGACATAGAAGCGGCGCACGCCTTCGTCGAGCAGCGCGCGAATGGCTTCACCCATGCCGCGCGTGCTGCGCGCGGCGACCGGCACGCCCATGCCCACCGGGTCGGTGATGCCGACGATCTCGGCGGTCTCGACGATCGCGCCGCCGTCGTGCAGCAGGCCCACGGTGGCGTCGCGCCGCGCGCCGGCCGCGCCCTCGACATTGATCACACGGCGCTCGCCGCCCACGCTGAGCATCGCGTCGAGCGTGCCTTCGCCGCCGTCGGCCATCGGACAGATGCGGATATCGGCGTCGGCACGGGCACGGCGGATGCCGTGGGCGATCGCGGCGGCGACCCCATCCGCGCTGAGCGAGCCTTTGAAGGAATCGGGAGCAATGACGACGACGGGTGCGTCAGCAAACGTCTGGTTAGGCATGGTGTCTCGACTGGAAGAGTTGTGTTGGCAGAGGCTGTGGCCGGCGGGGCGTCCGGCGCGAGCGCTAGCTTACCAGTGGTCGGGGACGTGCTGGATACCCAAGGCGAGATAGCACGCATCGCAGGTGGTTCGCAGCGGCGAGGCCCGAGGGTCGCAAGGGCTGGAATGCAGGGGCTCCGAAGATAGCTTCGAAGCCCCTGCAGCTTGCCCTGAAGCATTGCGCCGTGCGTGAAATCCGGCCGGTTTTGCTTCTTGGGCCGCGTCATCTTCCCGCTGGAACGGCAATTCCATTTGAGTGGGTCAATAGTTTGCTAAAATACTCGGCTCTTTTGACGGAACCGCACCGCAAACCGCCCGATTCGGCCCAATTTGGCCGATTTGCAGCGGGATGGGTCTCGCGGATCCCGGAAAGGGCGCCGCCGGATGGATCGACGCGGCAGCGTCTGCAAGCAAGCACTTTCAATGCCGCCTCGCGCGGTGCGCGGGTGCTGCGGACGGCTGCGGCGAGAGGCGCTTCAAAGAGCGCAGGCCGGTCGCGACCGGCAGGCGGCGCCGACGAGGCACAAGCGAGACGCAAGCGATGCGGGCCACCCTGCGCGGGCCGCCCCATTGGACTGCGGCAGCAAGATTACTGATTACGCTCGAACAATTTTAGGACGATTGAAGCCATGGCTAACGTTGTTGAAAACCTCGGCAAGCTCGAACGCCGCGTGACGATTTCCCTGCCGAAGGACGCCGTGCAGAAAGAAGTCGATTCGCGCATCC
>DATEJU010000595.1:0-13030 GCA_035277805.1 Paraburkholderia sp.
CGAGGCCGGCGAACGTCTGATCGAATACAAGGGCGAACGCATCTCGTGGAAGGAAGCATTGCGGCGTCATCCGCATAATCCCGACGAACCGAATCACACCTTCTATTTCGCGCTCGACGACGGCGACGTGATCGACGGCAAAGTGAACGGCAACAGCGCGCGCTGGATCAATCATTCGTGCGCGCCGAATTGCGAAGCCGAAGAGATCGAAGGTCACGTGTACATTCACGCGCTGCGCGATATCGCCGAAGGCGAGGAGCTCTTTTACGACTACGGTCTCGTGATCGACGCGAAGCAGACCAAGAAGCTCAAGCGCGAATACGAATGCCGCTGTGGCGCGCGCAAGTGCCGCGGCACGATGCTCGCGCCGCCCGAAGAGGGGAAAGGCGAAGGCAAGGGCGGCAAGTCGAAGAAGAGCAAGAAAAAGAAGTAGGCGTGGCGGGTGTGCATCGTCACGCATCCTCGGGTGCTGCCGAAATGAATATGGGCCGCAGATTGCACTGCGGCCCATATCTTTTCTGGATGCCGGATGCGCGTCGGATAGCGCCGCGCATCAGTTATCGATGGGTGCCTGATGCGTTGGCTTTTGCGCGGGCGGTTGTGCGGACTGTGCGTCGGGACCGGCTTCCCGTTCGTCGTCGCGCGGCGCGTTCGTGCCCAGCGGATTGCCCGCGGCCGTGTCTTTCGCGCGTTTCGTCTGTTTGCCCTCTTTCGCAGCCGGTGCCGGATGGTTCGCCAGCGGCACGCGCACGATGAAACGCGCGCCGCCTTCCAGCGCGTCTTCGTAGTGCACGCTGCCCCGATGCAGCGTCATGATGTCGTGCACGATCGCGAGGCCGAGGCCCGCACCGCTGTCCACGCCGCTTTCGGTTTGCCCGTCGCCACGGAAGAAGCGCTTGAAGAGGTCGGCCTGCTGCGTTTGCGGCACGCCGCGGCCGTTGTCCTCGACGACGATCTCCGCCATCGGCATGCCATCCGCGAGCGTCTCGGTCACGGTGACCGTGATGCGCCCGCCCTCGACGCGCGCGGGCGGCAAATACTTCAGCGCGTTGTCGAGCAGATTGGCGATAACCTCGTGCAGCAGCACGGGGTTGCCGCGCACCATCAGCGGCGTGTCGTTCTCGGGATCGTCGAGGCGCTGGAAGCCGAGGTCGACGTGGCTCGCGAGCGCGCGCGGCACCCATTCGGCGCCGGTCTCGAACGCCAGTGCGGCCATGTCGATGTCGACGAAGCGCGCCGCCTGTTCGCCCGGCTCGGCGCGCGCGAGCGAGAGCAACTGATTCGAGAGGCGCACCGCGCGGTCGGCGGCGGCGCGCAGCTCGCGCACGGCGTCGCTGACTTTCTGCGGCTCGCGTGCGTTCACGGCCTGCTCGGCATGCAGCTTCACGGCCGTGAGCGGCGTGCGCAGCTGATGCGCGGCATCGGCGATGAATTTGCGCTGCGCGTCGAGCGCGGTCTTCAGACGCCCGAGCAGCGCGTTGAGCGCGCCGGTGAGCGGACGGATCTCGACGGGCACAAAGGTCTCGTCGACGGGTTCGAGCGAGGTGTGCGTCTGACGATTGAGCGAATCGGCGAGATCGGTGAGCGGGTTGAGCTGCTGGTTCACCACGCGCCACACGATCGCCCACCCGGCGAGCAGGAGCAGCAGAAGCGGCATCATGATCGCCACGAGGAATTCGGCGGCAATACGGAAGCGGTGATGCACCGGCTGCCCCACCTCCACGACGATGGGATTGCCTTCGGGCTGCGGCACGCGCACTTGCGCAACGCGCACGCTCACGCCCTTATAGACGGTCTCGAACACGTACGCGAAGTGCATGCGGCGCACGTTGGTGCCGCGCAGCGGCAGGTCGTGGTCGCCGGCAATTTCGGTTTCGCCGTTGCTGATGCGGTAGATGAGGTGCTCGACGGGGTCGGAGAACATCGCCTGGGCGAGCGGCGGCACGGTGATGGGCGCTTCGGGACCGGCAATCTGGATCTGTTTGGAGATGGCAGTGGCGAGATCGGCGAGCGAGCGGTCGACCACGTGTTGCGTGTACTGCCACGCGAGCCAATAGGCGATCAGGCCGCTCATTAGCGCGAGCAGCGAAAGTGGAGCGGCGAGGCGCCGCAATAGCGTGCGCCGCAGGCTCGTTGCGGCCGGTAGGGACATGGTCGGTTCGGGCGATGAAGGGTCACAGGCGCGGCACGGCATCTTCAGGGCGTGCGCGCCGCACAGGCTCGGAGCCATTTTACGCGGCTGGACGGGCCTGCGGCAGACTGGCATCGCCTTGGCCATCACCCGTGGTGCTTTGAGGTGCTTTGCGGGGTGTGCGGCTGTTTTCCTGGCTGTTCGCCTGGATATTTGCGTGGGGGCGTTTGCGCGGCTACGCGGCGCTCAGGAGAGTCGTGTGATCGCGTGGCGAGCGCCACGGGCTTCAGCCCGGCGCGTGGCCAGGCTGGAAGCTCGAGCGGGGAGTGCGGGGGCGCATGGGGAATGCGCCCCAATCTCGCGCCTGATGGCGCGCGAGGGGGCCTCAGGCGGCCTGGCGGATTTCCTGCAGCAGGTAGCCGAAGCCGCGCACCGTGACGATCTCGACACGGCAGTTCTCGAGCTTCTTGCGCACGCGGTGCACGTAGACTTCGATCGCGGTGTCGCCGAGATCGCCGCCGAAGTGCGTGAGGTGGTCTTGCAGTTGCGCCTTGCTCACGACGCGGCCATGGCGCAGCAGCAGCATTTCGAGCACCGCGAACTCGCGCGGCGAAAGCTCGAGCGGCTTGTCGTCGTTGAAGATGCGGCGGTCGACACCCGAGAGGCGTACGCCACCGAGCGAGACTTCGGGGCGCGGCACGTCGCCGTGCGGGCCGCTGCGACGCATCACGGCGCGAATGCGCGCTTCGAGCTCCGCGGGCTCGAACGGCTTGAGCATGTAGTCGTCGGCGCCCGAATTGAGGCCCTGCACGCGGTCGTTCAGTTCGTCGCGCGCGGTGAGCACGATGACGGGCGTGTGCCGGTTGCTCTGACGAAAGCGCGACAGCAGCGTCATGCCGTCGATGCCCGGCAGGCCGAGGTCGAGAATCACGAGCTCATGGCGGTTTTGCGTCAGTGCCTGTTCGGCGAAGATGCCGTCGTGGACCATGTCGACCGTAAAGCCGGCTTGTTCGAGGCTGGACTGGATGCCGCGTGCGATGGGGCGGTCGTCTTCGATCAGAAGGAGTCGCATGGAATTCGCTCAAGTACAATGGGTTTAGCATGCAGGCACGCAGTTCGCGGTCGACTTCCGGCGCAACCGTTCGCCTTCGAGCGGAGACGAACTCGCGTTGTGCCAGGAGGCGCGCTCCAGGCCGTATGCGCTGCTGATTGTACAGCGTCAGAACGCCTTCTCACCGGAACGTTTGGAACCCTTTTCAAGAGCTGCCTGGGAGTCTTACGTAACCCTCAAGAATGGCCTTCAAAGCTGAAGGTTTGGACGCCTGACACCCTGCATTATGCTTTCATTGCGGCGCTTTTGCGTGCTGTGCGTCGTGCGGGCCCCTATCTAACGCGCGACGCACGCAAAGCGCTTACCCGCACTGGATTCAGGCAGAGGCCGTGAGCGGGCCGGGCGCGATCGAGTCGATGAAGTGCGCGAGTTCGATGTCGCGCGCGGTGAGGCCATCGGCTTCATGGGTCGAAAGCGTGATTTCCACCCGGTTATAGACGTTGAACCATTCGGGGTGATGGTTCATTGCCTGGGCCTTGATCGCCACGCGTGTCATGAAGCCGAAGGCTTCGTTGAAATCGGCGAAACGGAAATGGCGCTGGATGGCGTCGCGGCCCGCGACGGCGTGCCAGCCGCGCAGGTCGGCGAGCTGCGTGGCGCGCTCTTCGGATGTGAGTCGGTTGATCATCGTGGCACCTGTAGGCTCAATGTGTGTTCCGGGCCCGGCAAACGCGCCAGGCCGATGAGTCATTTTTTCACGGATGTGCGACATGCGCGAGCGAGCCGGCCGCCGGTGCGGCAATTCGCGCCTGGGCCGTCGCGGTGAGCGGCGGCGTGGGGCGTGCGTGGCGCACCGTTAGCACTGCGGACCGTGTCGAGATTCGCCGCCCCGCGCGCTCAGACGTCGCCGTCTTCGGGCCAGCCTTCGCCTGTGCCGCGCGTGTACACCGTGTCGCTATGCAGCACGTCGCCGGCGGCGTAGGGCTCGACGGCAATGAGCGGCGCAGGATTGGCGAGGTGCGCGGCCATGCCGGCGCCGAGCGCGTCGAACAGCTGTGCAAACGAGTCGATCACGAAATAGGTCTTCTGAAACGTGTCGATCCGATAGCGTGTGCGCAGCACTCGCTCGAGGTCGAAGGCCAGCCGGTTGGGCGCGGCGCTGGCCACGCTGTAGAGCGATTCGCCCTTGCTCGACACGATGCCCGCGCCATAGATCTTCACGTCGTGCGGCGTGGCTGTATCGGCGCTGGCGCCCTTGCTCGTAGCACCGCTTGTGTCACGTATCAGGCCGAATTCCACCGTGTACCAATAGAGGCGCGCGAGCAGCGGCAGCGCGCGTTCGTCCACGGCGAGCGCGGCACGGCCATAGGCGTGGATCGCATCGGCGAAAACGGGGTCGGTGAGCAGCGGCACGTGGCCGAACAGGTCGTGAAAGCAGTCCGGCTCCTGCAGGTAGTCGAGCTGATCGGGGCGGCGCATCCACCACGTCACCGGAAAGCGGCGGTGCGCGAGGTGCTCGAAGAAGATGCGGTCGGGCACGAGCCCCGGCACCGCCACGATGCGCCAGCCCGTGGCGGCCATCAGCCGCTCGCTCACGGCGTCGAAAGCAGGCACGTGCGCGACGTTCAAGCCGATGCGCTGGGCGCCTTCGATAAACGCCTCGCAGGCCCGGCCTTCGAGCAGCGCCGTCTGCCGCCGGTAAAGCTGGTCCCAGACCGCGTGATCGACCGCGCCGTAACGTGCGAGCGGCTGATCGACAGTGAAGTCGGGGCGGGTTTCGAGGCCCGCGTCGAACTGCTCTTGCAGCTTCGCGGTGGCGGCGATGGCCATGTTCTTGACGCTCCAATAAAAGCAACTTGCTGATATGCAAGTGTAGAGCGGAGCGGGCGCGGCATGCGCGCATTTCAGGTGATTATGCCGGTTAGTATGCAATAATCGAGCATTAATACGCTAATCAATGCGGGATTTTTTCATGCTCGAACTCGATCACTTCGATCTCGCGCTGCTCGACGTTTTGCAGCGCTTTGGCCGCGCCACGCATCAGCAACTCGGCGAGCAGGTGCCGCTCTCGCCCTCACAGATCGGCAGGCGGCTGCAGCGACTGGAGGCCTCGGGGGTGATCGACGGATATCGCGTCGTGCTGCGCCCCGAAAAGCTGGGTCTTGGCGTGACGGCGTTCACGAGCCTGAAATTGAAGCACCACGGGGATTCGATCATCGAGCAATTCCAGCAGCAGATCGACGTGCTGCCAGAAGTGCTCGAATGCCACGCCGTGGTGGGCGACGCCGATTATCTGCTGCGCATCGTGGCGCCGGATCTGAACGCGCTGTCGTCGTTCGTGATGAAAAAGCTCATGCGGGTGCCCGGCGTGGACAGCGTGCGCTCGAACATCGTGCTCACGACGTTCAAGCGCAACGGCCCGCTGCCGCTCGGGCATCTGGAGCCCGGCGCGGCAGCGCCTTGATGCAGACGCCGCGCGCCATGCGCGGCCGCTGATACGAGCGGGTCCATCTCACGCTCGTGAGGTACTCGACTTACGTGGCCCTCGTGGGTGGCTCAAGCCGCGGCGGCCGGCGCGTTGAGCAGATCGACGTAGGCCACGGCCACCAGATCGCTTTCGTCCACGCCGAGCTGCTTGAACATGGCGTGCGCTTCGGCTTCGCCGCCTTGCTCGTCGTCCTCGGGGCCGAGCACCACTTCGAGCTCGACGAAGTCGCCCAGACCGTCCACGCGGTCCAGATGGATGCGCGTGCGGCCCGCCAGATACACGTGGCGCTCCTTCGAGACGATGCCGCGCGTCGTGAGCGCCGTGGCGAGCAGCGAGTGCATCGCTTCGGCGTTGGTGACAGGGCTGCGCGTGTAGTACGAGGCCTTCGGGCCGTCACGGTCGTCGCGCTGGTAGAAGATCAACTCGGGCGGCGTGCCGTCGTCGAACTGGCGCAGCTTCAGGCGTCCGCGCGGCACGTCGTAGAAAAAGTCCTGCTGGCGAAAGATCAGCGGCGCATCGGTTGCGAGCTGGGCGGCACGCTCGCGCAAGGCGTCGAAATGACGGGCGCGGGCTTTGATTTCGATGTTGCGGGCCATGCAAGGCTCCTGTGGAACGGGGGGAACGATGGGCGAGGCTCGCAGCGCACCGCGTCGATGCGCGCGAGTCAGACGCGTGAAAAACGCGGAGCGAATTGCGAATCTAGCAAAACTTGCGTGACCGCGCTGTTACACAAACGAGCGGCGCGCGTGGCGATCCATCCCGCGCGAACACCGGCACGCACCGCGCTCATGAGCGCGGCTCATATCGCCCATTGCGTCTCGATGGCCTTGAGCGCCGCCGCGATGGCGGGTTCGTCGCGCCGCGCGGCAAGCGTGATGAAGGTGAGCTCGGTGGGTACCGTCACGCCTTCGACGATGGTGAGCGCGTGTGCGTGCGCCTCGGCGAGCGCGGTCGCGTCGCGCGCAAGCGTGAGGCCCACGCCCGACTTCACGAGATCGAGCATCGAGGGCTCCTGGTCCACCTCGGCGACTTTCACGGGCTTCGCGTGCGCGGCTTCGAAGAGCCCCGAGAGCAGCCGGTTATGCGCCGACGCGGGCGGCGTCCAGATCCAGGGCAGGGTCGCGAGCGCGCGCCAGTCGCGCGCCCCCTTGACGCGGTCCTTCCAGCCGGCGGGCGCGAGCACGCGGTATTGAAAGCGCGTGAGCGTGATCGTGCGGAAGATGTCAGGGTCGGGGCCGGGCTGGCCGATGTAATAGCCCACGTCCAGCTCGCGCGCGCGCACCTGATCGAGCACCCAGCCCGACATGCCGTGGCGCAGCGCCGTCTCGATCTGCGGCCAGGTTTCCACGAGCTGGCGCAGGAAGCCGCCGAGGCGCAGGAACGCGGGGTCGAGAATGGTGCCGATGCGCAGCCGCCCACGCACCTCGTGGCGCAGCGCCGCGGCGGCGCGCTGCACGTCGCCGGCGGCGGCGAGTGCGCGCTCGGCGTGCGGCAGCAGCGCCTGGCCGTCGCGCGTGAGCACGAGGCCATGCGAGGTGCGGGTGAAGAGCGTGACGCCCAGCGTCTCCTGCAGATGCTTGATCTGCAGGCTCACGGCCGGCTGCGTCAGATGCAGATGCGTTGCCGCACGCGTGAGATTGCCCTCGCGGGCGACCGTCACGAACGCGCGTAACAAGGTCAGGTCCATCCGCTGATATTAACTCGCCTTATATCTCAGTTGAGGATTAATCATTGGATCGCCGGTGCTTCGCGCGATTACGCTAACTCACACCAATCAAGCGCTGCCGGGCGTTCGTTTCACGTCGTTGTGCACGGTGCGCATACATAAACCTCCGCGAAAGAGGCACACATGGGCGAGACACATCGCAGCGAAAGAGGCGTGCGCACCCTCGCGCACTACGTCAACGGCAAGCCGCTGGACGCCACGAGCGGACGTTTTGCCGATGTCTTCAACCCGGCGAGCGCTCAGGTGAGCGCGCGCGTGCCGCTCGCGAGCGTGGCCGAAGTCGATGCAGCGGTCGCCGCCGCGAACGCTGCGTTTCCCGCCTGGAGCGAGATGGCGCCCATCAAGCGCGCGCGCGTCCTCTTCAAGTTCAAGGATTTGCTCGACCAGCATCACGACGAACTCGCCGCGCTCGTCACGCGCGAGCATGGCAAGGTGTTTTCGGATGCGAAAGGCGAGGTGATGCGCGGCATCGAGGTCGTCGAGTTCGCGTGCGGCATTCCGAATCTGCTCAAGACCGATTTCACCGACCAGATCGGCGGCGGCATCGACAACTGGAACCTGCGCCAGCCGCTGGGCGTGGTGGCGGGCGTGACGCCCTTCAACTTCCCGATGATGGTGCCGTGCTGGATGTTCCCCATCGCGCTGGCGTGCGGCAATACCTTCGTGCTGAAGCCTTCGGAGCGCGATCCGTCGGTGACGCTTCGGCTTGCCGAGTTGCTCAAGGACGCCGGCCTGCCCGACGGCGTGTTCAACGTCGTGCACGGCGACAAGGTGGCGGTGGACGCGCTCATCGCGCATCCCGACGTCACGGCGCTCTCGTTCGTGGGCTCGACGCCTGTTGCCGAATACATCTACACCGAGGGCACGAAGCACGGCAAGCGCGTGCAGGCGCTCGGCGGCGCGAAGAATCACCTCGTGGTGATGCCCGACGCCGACATGGACCAGGCCGTCGATGCGCTGATCGGCGCGGCGTACGGCTCGGCGGGCGAGCGCTGCATGGCGATCTCGGTGGCGGTGGCCGTCGGCCATATTGCCGACGAGCTCATCGAGCGTCTCACGCCGCGCGTCAAGGCGCTGAAGATCGGCGACGGCATGAACGACGCCTCGGAAATGGGCCCGCTCGTGACGGGTGCGCACCGCGCGAAGGTTCAGGGCTATATCGAGGCGGGCGTGGCCGCGGGCGCGAAGCTCGTGGTGGACGGGCGCGGCCATGTCGTGCAAGGCAACGAGAGCGGCTTCTTCCTCGGCGGCACGCTGTTCGATCACGTGAAGACTGACATGAGCATCTACCGCGAGGAGATTTTCGGGCCGGTGCTCTCGGTCGTGCGCGTGCCCGATTTCGCGAGTGCCGTCGAGCTCATCAACGCCCACGAATTCGCCAATGGCGTGTCGTGCTTCACAACCGACGGCGGCGTGGCGCGCGCGTTCTCGCGGCAGATCAAGGTGGGCATGGTCGGCATCAACGTGCCGATTCCGGTGCCGATGGCGTGGCACTCGTTCGGCGGCTGGAAGCGTTCGCTGTTCGGCGATCACCATGCCTACGGCGAAGAGGGGGTGCGCTTCTATACGCGCTACAAGAGCATCATGCAGCGCTGGCCGGACAGCATCGCGAAGGGCGCCGAGTTCACGATGCCGGTGGCGAAGTGATGGGCTCGCGGCCTTGAAAGGCGGCGAGCAGGACAAAGGAGACACCATCATGTCTACAACGACGCGCGAATCCACGCGGGGACCGGGCGCGGCCTCGCGCCGCCTCGAAGGCGAATTCGACTACGTGATCGTCGGCGCGGGCACGGCGGGCTGCGTGCTTGCCAACCGGTTGACGCAAGATCCCGATGTCTGCGTCCTGCTGATCGAAGCAGGCGGCAAGGACGACTATCACTGGATTCACATTCCGGTCGGCTATTTGTACTGCATCGGCAATCCGCGCACGGACTGGCTCTACAAGACCGCGGCGGAGAAGGGCCTCAATGGCCGTGCGCTCTCGTATCCGCGCGGGCGCGTGCTGGGGGGATCGTCGTCGATCAACGGCATGATCTACATGCGCGGCCAGCGCGAAGACTACGACGCGTGGGCGCGCGTGACCGGCGACTCGGGCTGGTCGTGGGAGTCGGTGCTGCCCGTGTTCCGCAGCAGCGAGGACTATCACGGAGGCGCGAACGCATACCACGGCGCGGGTGGCGAATGGCGCGTCGAAAAGCAGCGCCTGAAGTGGAAGATTCTCGAATCGTTCGCGCAGGCCGCGCAGGAGCAAGGCATTCCGGCCACCGACGATTTCAATCGCGGTGACAGCGGCGGTCCGAGCGGCGGCGTGGGCTATTTCGACGTGAACCAGAAGCACGGCGTGCGCTGGAATACCTCGAAGGCGTTTTTGCGCGCCGCCATGACGCGCCCCAATCTCACCGTGGTCACGGGCGCGCTCACGGAGCGAGTGATCTTCGAGGGCACGCGCTGCGTGGGCGTGGAATATCGCGGCGACGTTGCGTATGTGGCGCGTGCGCGCTGCGAAGTGATCCTGAGCGCGGGCGCGGTGAACTCGCCGCAATTGCTGGAGCGCTCGGGCGTCGGCGATGCCGCGCGGCTTGCGCGGCTCGGCGTCGGCGTCGTGCAGGATTTGCGCGGCGTGGGCGAGAACCTCCAGGACCATCTGCAACTGCGCATGGCGTTTCGCGTGAATGGCGTGCGCACGCTCAACACGGCCTCCGCGCACTGGTGGGGCAAGCTGAAGATCGGCATGGAGTACGCGCTGTTCCAGAGCGGCCCGATGTCGATGGCGCCTTCGCAGCTCGGTGCGTTCGCGAAGTCGGATGTGCAGATGACGCGCCCCGACCTGCAGTATCACGTGCAGCCGCTCTCGCTCGACCGCTTCGGCGAGCCGCTGCATCGCTTCAACGCGTTCACGGCATCGGTCTGCAATCTGCGGCCGACGTCGCGCGGCAGCATTCATGCGGTGTCGGCCAACGCCGAGGACGCGCCCGCGATCTCGCCGAACTATCTGTCGACCGAGGAGGACTTGCGCGTGGCCGCCAATGCAATGCGTCTCACGCGCCGCATTGCGGCTTCGCCCGCACTCGCGCGTTATCGCCCGGAGGAAATTCTGCCGGGGGCCGCGTTCGAGAGCGACGCACAGTTGTACGAGGCGGCGGGCAACGTGGGGACGACGATTTTTCATCCAGTGGGCACCTGCCGCATGGGCCGCGCCGACGATGCCGACGCCGTCGTCGATGCGCGTCTGCGCGTGCGCGGCGTGCAGGGCTTGCGTGTCGTGGACGCATCGGTGATGCCGTTCATCACCTCGGGCAACACGAATTCGCCCACGCTGATGATTGCCGAGCGCGCCGCGCAGATGTTGCGCGAAGACCGTCGGGCGGGCGCGTCCACGAACGTGCGCGGCGCTACCGCCGCATCGGCGACGCCGGCGTGAAGCGCGCGCCTGACTTGGGAGACTGACACGTGCCCGAGGCAGACAAGCACCTGGCTTGAGACGCATCGGGGCGCGACGGGGCTGAGCAAAGCACGCGTTTCGAACCACTATCCGGGACATGCGCCGCGCGAGCGGCGCATGGGCTTTCGCACGTCTCGTGTGTAATTGCGATGCGTCTAATGTGCTGCCATCGCGACGTCATCATGCTGCCATCTGTTGCCAAGTGGCGCATCCTGCGCGAGCGAGCTCTGCCTCTCACCCGTAAGTGCAAATCCCAATGATTGCGCTGCATCATTGGCGAGACAATGGCGCGGAATGGCAACAGCGGGCAAGGGCGAGCCGAAACATGGCGCGCCATACACAGTCGTGCGCAGCCCCGCACGAACGATTCTGAAGTGCTACGCCTTACTTCGCGTGGAAGGGGACATGATTCTCGGCGACACGATTCTGGAGACACGCGGCCTCACGAAACAGTTCAAGGGTTTCACGGCCGTAAACGGGGTGAACCTGCGCGTGTGCCGCGGTTCGATTCACGCGCTCATTGGACCGAATGGCGCGGGCAAGACCACTTGCTTCAATCTCCTGACCAAATTTCTCGTCCCGAGCGCGGGGCGTATCGTCTTCAACGGCATCGACATCACGCATGAGCGGCCCGCGCAGATCGCGCGGCGCGGCATCATCCGCTCGTTTCAGATTTCGGCGGTGTTTCCGCATCTGACCGCGCTGCAGAACGTGCGCGTCGGCCTGCAACGCCAGCTCGGCACCGCTTACCACTTCTGGAAGACCGAGCGCACGCTCGCCGAGCTCAACGACCGCGCGATGGATCTGCTCACCCAGGTGGGCCTGACCGATTTCGCCGATGTGCCGACCGTCGAGCTTGCTTATGGGCGCAAGCGCGCGCTCGAGATCGCGACGACGCTTGCGATGGAGCCCGAGCTCATGCTGCTCGACGAGCCCACGCAAGGCATGGGCCACGAGGACGTGGACCGCGTCACGGCGCTCATCAAGAAAGTGTCGAGCGGCCGCACGATTCTGATGGTCGAGCACAACATGAACGTGATCGCCGGTATTTCCGACACCATCACGGTCCTGCAGCGCGGCGAGGTGCTGGCCGAGGGCAGCTATGCGGAAGTGTCGAAGAATCCGCTCGTGGCCGAAGCCTATATGGGCAGCGCCGATGCGGCGCTCGCGGGGGCGCACGCATGAGCACAGTGACGGAACACGGACACGAAGCGGCCGTGAATGCCGCGCCCGGCGAGAGCGCCCTCGAAATCGCGGGTCTGCAGACCTGGTACGGCGAGTCGCACATTCTGCACGGCGTCGATCTCTCCGTGAAACGCGGCGAAGTCGTCACGCTGCTCGGGCGCAACGGCGCGGGGCGCACCACCACGCTGCGCGCGATCATGGGCCTCACGGGCCGGCGCACGGGGTCGATCCGCGTCGGCGGGCGCGAGACCATCCAGATGCCCACCTATCGCATCGCGCATTGCGGCGTGGGGTATTGCCCCGAGGAGCGCGGCATCTTCTCGAGCCTTTCGTGCGAGGAAAACCTGCTGCTGCCGCCGGCGATCGGCACGAAGGGCGCGAAGGGGATGTCGCTCGACGAGATCTACTCGATGTTTCCGAATCTCGCGGAGCGCCGCAACAGCCAGGGCACGCGGCTCTCGGGCGGCGAGCAGCAGATGCTCGCCGTGGCGCGCATCCTGCGCACGGGCGCGAATCTGCTCCTGCTCGACGAGATTTCCGAGGGCCTCGCGCCGGTCATCGTGCAGACGCTCGCACGCATGATCATCACGCTGAAGTCACGCGGCTACACGATCGTGATGGTCGAGCAGAACTTCCGCTTCGCGGCGCCGCTCGCCGACCGTTTCTATGTCATGGAGCACGGGCGCATCGTCGAGCGTTTCGGCATTGCCGAGCTCGAGGGCAAGATGCCCGTGCTGCACGATCTGCTGGGAGTCTAGTTTTTACTTTTGCATTGCGCGCGGCCATGGACCGCGCCGCGCGACGCGTTTTACCTTGCCTCCGCTGTTCATGGAGTGTTCCTGAATAACTACGCAACCAAAGAAGGAGACTGCAATGAAGAAAACCACGTTCGCGCGGCTTGCGGGCCTGTTTGCCGCAACGGCAGCCGTGATGGCGTTCAGCGCGGGGAGCGCGCAGGCCGCCAACGACGCGGTGAAGATTGGCTTCATCACCGATATGTCCGGCCT
>DATEJU010000596.1:0-7637 GCA_035277805.1 Paraburkholderia sp.
CGCCGTCATCACGACTTCGCAGACGAATGCCGCGGCCAGCGTGTAGTGGCCCGGCGAGTGATCGCCGTAGCCGTTGGTGGCGAAGCCGCTCGCGACGAGGTCGAAGCCCGGCTTGCCGGTGGCGATGCACGCGAGCGTGGCTGCGCCGAGCACGGCGCCGATCACCTGCGCGACGACGTACGGCACGAGATCGCGTGCCGGAAAGCGGCCGGCGACCATGAGGCCGACGCTCACCGCGGGATTCAGATGGCAGCCCGAAATATGGCCGATGGCGAACGCCATGGTGAGCACGGTCAGGCCGAATGCAAGTGCGACGCCCACGAAGCCGATGCCGAGGCCTTGCACCGGGCCGTCGAAATGAGCGGCGAGCACGGCGCTGCCGCAACCGCCGAGCACGAGCCAGAAGGTGCCGAAGAGTTCGGCAAGAAGTCGTTTGGATAAGTGCATTTCGTGATGCCTTGAAAAGGTATTTGACGGGAGCCGAGTAAAGCGCCGGCGCCAGGAAATGCCAGATTCTAGGGATTCGCGAAAAACGCGGGTGTCAAGGATTGTCAATTCCGCAGTAATTGTTCTCATTATTGCTTCGGATGCACTCCGAATGCCGTTTCCCGGGAGCAATCGTTAAATGCCGCAATATCGTGATAAAGCAGTATTAGCATCGATTGCTAATTCTCTTATTTGCGTCTAATCTGCGTTCGAGTCAGTTAGATCGACAATGAAGGGGGGAGAAATGTCGCAATATTCAGAACTCAAGGCCCAGATCGCCAAACTCCAGGCGCAGGCCGACGAAGCACGGCGCACCGAAATCGCCGACATCATCGCCATGATCCGCGAGAAGATCGTCGAGTACGGCCTGTCCGCTCAGGACCTTGGCTTTGCGGCCGCCGCCAGGCGCGGACGCCCGCCCAAGAAGGCGCCGCTGCCGGCGCGCTATCAGGATCCGAAGACGGGCGCGACCTGGAGCGGGCGCGGCAAGCCGCCCAAATGGATTGCGGGCAAGAATCGAGAGCGTTATTTGATCGCCTGATTGTTGTTATGAAAATGTCAGGTCGTGCGGCGTGGGGCGTGCCGCTCGCAGCCGCCCTGGCCTATTCGTTTATCCAGATAAAAAGAGCCGCATGAAACATGCGGCTCTTTTTTAGTGGCCGGCAATCGGCCTGGTGCACGGTGTGTGCAAACGATTCACGCTGCTTTTCTTTGTCTTTTTATCTCAAAGTGAGGCATGCCGCGCATTCAGCCCGCGGCTGCGACACGGCGAAGCACCGGACGCCGCGTTGCTTCGATCAGCGACGAATAGCTTTCGACATAATTACTGGCCATGGTGTGCGACGTGAAGCGGCGCTCGAACTGCGCGCGAATGGCTTCGCGCGAAAGCGTGTCGATATTCTGCAGCGCCGCCACGGCGCCCTGCACGTCCTCGCAGATATAGCCGGTCACGCCCGGGTCGATCACTTCGGGCACCGAGCCGCGGTTGAAGGCGATCACGGGCGTGCCGCACGCCATCGCCTCGATCATGACGAGGCCGAACGGCTCGGACCAGTCGATCGGGAACAGCAGCGCCTTGGCGCCCGAGAGAAATTCAGGTTTCTGCGCTTCATTGATCTCGCCGACGAACTCCACGTGCGCCTGCGAAAGCAGCGGCTCGATCTCGGTCTTGAAGTAGTCCTGGTCGACTTTGTCCACCTTGGCGGCGATCTTCAGCGGCAGGCCTGAGAGCGCCGCGATCTTGATGGCGGTGTCCACGCGCTTTTCCGGGCAGATGCGGCCGAGGAACGCGAGATACTCGGGCTTGCGGCTCGTTTGCGGCGTGAGCAGGTTCTTCGGCAGGCCGTGATAGATCGTGTTCAGCCAGTTGGCCTGGCCAAGCGGCTGGCGCTGCGAATCCGAAATCGAAATCACGGGCGCCTCGGAGAACGAGTCGAATACCGGCTGCAGTTCGGGCAGATCGAGACGGCCGTGCAGCGTCGTGACGAACGGCGTGTCGAGCGTCGAGAACAGCGGGAACGGCAGATAGTCGAGGTGAAAATGCAGGACGTCGAACTCGTGCGCCATGCGGCGTACGCGCTCGAGCAGAACGATGTGCGGGGCGAGCGCGTCGCGGATCGTCGGGTCCAGACGCAGCGCGCGCGGCCAGGCGGATTCGAGCTTGGCCGATGTGACCGAATCGCCGCTGGCGAACAGCGTCACGTCATGGCCGAGGTCGACGAGCGCTTCGGTCAGGTAGGACACGACGCGCTCGGTGCCGCCATAGAGCTTCGGCGGAACGGCTTCGTAAAGTGGCGCAATTTGTGCGATTCGCATCGGCTAGTTCTCCTTGGCAAATGCCGCGTGGCGTGCGACTGACGGTGCAAGGTGCTCGATCAGGCGCAATTGGCTGAGGCGGGCACTGCAGTATCGGGTTATCCCTGAGCTCGATTATGGACATTTGAATTTGCAATACGAGTTGTTTTGCAATCACTTAATGTTGTTACAGCGGGAAACACCGCCTGTAAGCACGCATTGCAAAGCGTGACTCACGGGAGCGCGGCAACACGCAATTCACGTGCCCGAACACTGCAGCGTGGTCGGACCCTATGCACACATTTATTACGCATCAATGAAAAGGCTTTTATAATCGACAGAGGGTGAGAAAAATATGCCAAAAGCATCGTTTGGGCAGCTTTCCATCTCTCTTTTCTCCCGCTTGTCAGAAAAATTCCTACATAAAAAGGAAAATATTTCTCACAACGCGTCGCGGCATCCGCCCGATTTCCAATTGCGAGCACCCTCGCCACAATGCGTGGACGACCACTCAACGGGCCGTTCGCGTTGCCGTGCGCTTTTTGCGCGCCTCGCGCCGAACGAGCAAACGTTTCCGTTACAGGCCTGACCAGCCGCTACGTTTCGAATTCGGGGGAATCCATGAGCGCGACGACGCCAAGCGACATGCTCAGCGAGATCAATGAAATCAATCTGTCGTATCTGTTGCTCGCACAACGGCTGCTGCGCGACGACCGCTCGGCCGGCATGTTCCGCATGGGTATCTCGGACCAACTGGCCGACGTGCTGACCCGGCTCAGCGCCGCGCAGGCCGCGCGCCTTGCCGCATCCAGCCAGCTCCTGTGCCGCTTCCGCTTCGACGAGCACGCCATCCTGAGCGCGCTCGCCGAGAAGGGCAAAGCCGCGCAGATCCACGCCGCCATGCTTATTGCCAGCCAGAGCGTCGAGCAGGTCTGAACTGGCGGCCCGCGCCATCCCGGCCGCGCCGCTTGATGCGCACGAATCGACCTTCGCAATTGCTTGCCGCGCCGTTAAGCCTCCTTGGTTACACCCCCGCCGCTCCAACGCATCGCGCGCTCGCGGCCAGCCTGGCCGCCGTGGTCGAGTAGGGCTCGCGCCGGCGATTCCGGGCCCGACCTGAAGAAGTCGCGACAGATTGCTGCTGAATCCTCTCGTGATGACACGCCCGCCGGGCGCCCGTCGCCGTGTCCGTCCGGTGCGGCGTTCCGAACCGGCCCTCAAACGTTTGCCCCTGCGGAAAACGCGCATCTGGCCGATCTCAAAGTTTTCCGCGCCGGTGCCGTAAACCCAATCAAGGGCGCGGGCCGATGGGGTTCGCGTCGCAACAAACTTCCAGTGAGGATCCGGCAGTGCTGATTATCGTGGGAACACTCGTGACGATCGTCTGCGTCTTCGGCGGCTACGCGCTGGAGGGCGGCCATCTGGCTGCTCTCATGCAGCCGATGGAGCTGTTGATGATCGGCGGCGCGGGCGTCGGCGCGTTCATCCTCGGCAACGGCATGAAGACGATCAAGGCGACGCTGCGCGTCCTGCCGTCGCTCTTCAAGGGCGCCAAATACAACAAGGACGTATATATGGAGCTGCTCGCCCTGCTCTACGTCCTGCTCGCGAAGGCGCGCAAGGAAGGCACGCTCACGCTCGAAGCCGATATCGACGATCCGCAAAAGAGCCCGATCTTCACCCAGTACCCGAAGATCCTGGCCGACCATCACATCGTCGAATTCCTCACCGACTACCTGCGGCTCATGGTGGGCGGCAACATGAACGCCTTCGAGATCGAAAGCCTCATGGACGAAGAGATCGAGACGCACCACGCCGAGGGCGAGGCGCCCGCGCACGCGCTCGCGAAGGTGGGCGACGCGATGCCGGCGTTCGGCATCGTCGCGGCGGTGATGGGCGTCGTGCACACCATGGCTTCCGCCGACAAGCCGCCCGCGATCCTCGGCGAAATGATCGCCCAGGCGCTCGTGGGCACCTTCCTCGGCATTCTGCTTTCGTATGGTCTCATCGGCCCGCTCGCGAGCCTCGCGGAGCAGCGCGTGACCGAGTCGACCAAGATGTTCCAGTGCATCAAGGTGACGATCCTCGCGAGCCTGAACGGCTACGCGCCCGCCATTGCCGTCGAGTTCGGCCGCAAGGTGCTGTTTTCGACCGAGCGCCCGTCGTTCACGGAGCTCGAAGAGCACGTGCGCCGCGTGAAGGCGAAATAAGCGGGCGAAGCAAGGCGCAACAACGCGAATCGAGGCGAGGACGGCGACGATCATGAAGCACGGAATGCAGGCGATGAAAACGGGAGCGGCCGATGAGCGGCAATAAAGACCGCGCCATCGTGGTGAAGCGCGCCGCGCCGAAGAAGGGCGGCCATCACGGCGGCGCCTGGAAGCTCGCCTACGCGGACTTCATGACCGCGATGATGGCGTTCTTCCTGTTGATGTGGCTGCTGTCGTCGGCGTCGACGGTGCAGCTGCGCGGCATCGCCGACTACTTCAACCAGCCGCTCAAGATCACGCTCTGGGGCGGCGATCGCAGCGCAGAGGATTCGAGCATCGTGAAGGGTGGTGGGCGCGACATCTCTTCGCAGGAGCAGGGCATCACGCGCCGCAGCGACGGCATGACCGCGCATGCCGAGCGCACCGTCGCGCACGCCGACGACCAGTCGCAGCGCCAGCAGGAAGGCTCGCTCGAACGCAAGGAGCAGGTGCGTCTGCACGACCTGCAAGTCAAGCTGATGGCGGCGATCGAGGCCAATCCGGTGCTGCGCCAGTTCAGGCAGCAGATCCGCATCGACTCCACGCTGCAGGGCTTGCGCATCGAGATTGTCGACTCGCAGAAGCGGCCGATGTTCGCGACCGCGCGCGATGTGGTCGAGCCGTACATGCGCGACATCCTGCGGGCGATAGGCGAGACGCTGAACGACGTGCCCAACCGCATCGTCGTGCAGGGCCACACCGACGCCGTGCCCTATGCGGGCGGCGAGAAAGGCTATAGCAACTGGGAGCTCTCGGCGGACCGCGCGAACGCGTCGCGCCGCGAGCTGGTTGCGGGCGGCATGGACGAATCGAAGGTGCTGCGCGTGCTGGGTCTCGCCTCGACGCAGAACCTGAACAAGGCCGATCCGCTCGACCCGGAGAACCGCCGCATCAGCATCATCGTGCTCAACAAGAAGTCGGAAGACGCGCTGACACACGACGACACCACGACCACCACGCTCTCCGACGACGCGGCGGGCTCGGGCAAGGCGCTGCTGCCTGCGCAGGTGCCGGGTCTCGTCTCTCGCGCGGGCGGTGCGCAAAGAGTGCCGCCGGCGCAGGTGCCGCCGCTGTTGTCCCCGCGGTTGCCGGGTACGGCGCCGGCAGGCATGAAGCTCATGCCCGTGGCGGAATCGGTGGCGCCGGCGCTGGCGCCCGCGGCGCCCGGCGTGCCGGGCAAGCCCCTCGAGCCGTGACGCTCGGGAACAACGGAAACAACGGAAACGACGGGTACGGCGCAGCGACCAGCGAAAGAGCGCGAAGTAACAGCGCGGCGAACGAGGAAGGAATGATCAGAAATATTCTGGCGATCGACGATTCGGCGTCCATGCGGGAGATCCTGCGCGCGGCGTTCGGATCGGCGGGTTACGAAGTGACGGTGGCCAACGACGGCGAAGACGGGCTCGAGCACGCGCTCGCGCAGCGCTTCGATCTCGTGCTCACCGACCTGTACATGCCGCGCATGGGCGGGCTCGACCTGATCAAGCACTTGCGGGCGAACCCGTCGTACCTGGAGACGCCGATTCTCGTGCTGACCACGGAGTCGGACGAAGGCTTCAAGGCCGCGGTGCGCGATGCAGGCGCAACGGGCTGGATCGAAAAACCGGTGGACCCCGAGCTGCTCGTCGATCTGGCGAGCGCGCTCGGCGAAACGGACCAATGAGCGAATACATGAGGCGCGCGGGCCAGCGCCGGGCGCCGGCCACGCAATTATCGCGGTGAAAGAGCAATGACTCTCGACATCACACAGTTCTATCAGACGTTCTTCGACGAAGCGGACGAGCTGCTCGCGCAAATGGAGCAGTTGCTCCTGAACCTGAACATCGGCCAGCCCGATCCCGAGGATCTGGCGGCGATCTTCCGCGCGGCGCACTCGATCAAGGGCGGCGCGGCGACGTTCGGCTTCACGGCGCTCACCGAGACGACCCACATCCTGGAGTCGCTGCTCGACCGCGCGCGCAACAACGAACTCGTGCTGCGCAAGGACATGATCGACACGTTCCTCGAAACCAAGGACGTGCTCTCCGACCAGCTCGCGGCCTACCGCGCGAGCGCCGAACCCGACGCGTCGGCCGCCGCCGCCGTGCGCGCCAAGCTCGAGCGGCTCTATGCCGAAAGCCGGGGCCTCGCCGCCCCGGCGGCCGAGCCGGCGCCCGCAGCCGCAGCGGTTGTGGCCGAGCCTGCATCTACGTCCGCTTCCACGTCCACCGTCGATTCCGAAGAGGATCTCGAAGCCGCGTTCGAAGCAAACCTGCCCGCGGCGATGGCTGCGCGCGCAGACGCAGCGGCGCCCGGCGTTCCCGAGCACGTGGTGGACGAGGCGATCGACGCCGCTCCGGCGGGTGCCGCAGCCGGCGGCGGGGTCGAAGGCCCGCACCTGCGCATCACATTGCGCCGCGTGGACGCAAAGGACCAGGAACTGCTTGCCGAAGAGCTCGGCAATCTGGGCCGCGTGCTCGGCCAGATGAAGACCGGCGAGGACATCACGCTCTGGCTCGAAACCGACGTGCCCGCCGACGACATCGTCGCCGTGTGCTGCTTCGTGATCGACGAGAGCCAGATCGTGATCGGACGCGGCGCCGCTCCGCAAGGCGAGGCAAGCGCCGCGTCTGCCGCGCAGCCGAGCGCCGTTGCCGCACCCGCAGCCGCGCCCGAACCTGTGCTCGAGCCCGTGATGCAGGCCGCGCCGGTGGTCCAGTCGGCGCCTGCCGTTGCACCCGCGCCGGCACCGCAAGCGCACGCTGAAGCAAGCGCGCCCGTTGCCGCGCCCGCCGCATCGGCTGCATCGGCTGCATCGACCGCCGCGGACCACGACCGCAAGCCGCGCGCGGCGGCCGCCGCATCGGCCGAAGGCAGCTCGATTCGCGTGGGCGTGGAGAAGGTCGATCAGCTCATCAACCTCGTGGGCGAGCTCGTCATCACCCAGGCGATGCTGGCGGAGACCACCAGCAGCTTCGACCCGGCCCTGCACGACCGCCTCTTCAACGGCATGGCGCAGCTCGAGCGCAACGCGCGCGACCTGCAGGAAGCGGTGATGTCGATCCGCATGATGCCGATGGACTACGTGTTCAGCCGCTTCCCGCGTCTCGTGCGCGACCTCGCCGCGAA
>DATEJU010000597.1:0-2128 GCA_035277805.1 Paraburkholderia sp.
TTCGTCGTCGGAGAGCGAGAACTGCTCGGAGAAGTTCGCGAGAATGCACAGGCCGTCCGAGCCCGCGTCGATCATGAAATCGACGGCGCGCTTCTGGCTCGCCAGATCGAGCGCGCCGGTCTCGGTGAAGGTGGTGGGCACGACAGGAAAAATGCCTGTGTAACGGGGCGTACGGCTCGTAGTCATGTTGTCTGTCCTGCTTCGAGAATTACGTTGTGTCGCGCAATCGCGGACCGTCGTTTCGCTTCAGGCGCCCTCGGCCTTGCCTGCTAAGCGCCGCCTCACGTGCAGCGGATTCGCGTCGCGCAACGCGTCGGGCAGCCATGCATCGGCGAGATTCTGGTAGCAGACCGGGCGCAGGAAACGCTCGATCGCCGCCGTGCCCACCGACGTGCTGCGGCCGTCCGAGGTGGCCGGGAACGGGCCGCCGTGGACCATCGCATCGCAGACCTCGACGCCCGTCGGAAAACCATTGGCGAGCACGCGGCCCGCCTTGCGCTCGATGAGCGGCAGGAGCGCGCGCACGAGGTCGGCATCGGCGGCTTGCGCGTGCAGCGTGATCGTCAGTTGCCCTTCGAGCTTGCGCAGCACCGCGCGCAATTCGCTCTCGTCCGCGCATTCGACCAGCACGCTGCTCGGGCCGAACACTTCCTCCCCCAGCGCGGCGTCCGCCAGCAGATCGCGCGCGCTCACGCGCAGCAAGGCCGCTTGCGCGCGCCCCGGCGCGGCGGCGCCGCGTGCGAGCGTCGTGACCTTCGGATGCTGCGTGAGACGATCGATGCCGTGTTCGTAGGCGCGCAGAATGCCCGGCGTGAGCATCACGCCCGCCGCGGCCGCGCTGAACTCGCGCGCGGCGTTCGCGGCGAAGGCGTCGAATGCCGCGCCCGCGAGGCCGAGCATCAAGCCGGGATTGGTGCAGAACTGGCCGCAGCCGAGCGTCGCCGATGCCGCGAATTCACGCGCCAGCGTCTCGCCGCGCGCGGCCAGCGCGCCGGGCAGCAGCAGGTTCGGATTGACGCTGCTCATTTCGGCGTAGACCGGAATCGGTTCGGCGCGCGCAGCCGCGAGTTTCAGCAGCGCGAGACCGCCCATGCGCGAGCCCGTGAAACCCACCGCTCGAATCGCCGCATGCTGGACGAGCGCGCTGCCTACCTCGTGGCCCGCATCGAACAGCAGCGAGAACACGCCCGCGGGCAAGCCCGCCGCCGCGACCGCCTGCTGAATCGCGCGGCCCACGAGTTCCGACGTCCCGGGATGCGCGGGATGCGCCTTCACGACCACGGGACAGCCGGCGGCCAGCGCGGACGCCGTATCGCCGCCCGCCACCGAAAACGCGAGCGGAAAATTGCTGGCGCCGAACACCGCGACCGGACCCACGCCGATGCGCCAGAAGCGCAGATCGGTGCGCGGCGGCTGACGCTCGGGCAGCGCGGGTTCGATGCGGACGTCGAGCGCGTCGCCGCTGCGCACGAGCGTGGCGAACATGCGCAGTTGATTCGCCGTGCGTGCGCGCTCGCCTTCGAGCCTCGCGCGCGGCAGGCCGCTTTCGGCCATCGCGCGTTCGACGAGTTGGTCGCCGAGCGCTTCGATGCGCGCCGCGCAATCGTCGAGGAATTGCGCACGCTGTTCGGCGGGCAGCGTGCGATAGACGTCGAACGCTTCGTCGGCGAGCTCGCAGGCCCGTTCGACATCGCCTTGCAGCGCGCCGTGGAAAACCGGTTGCGCGATGGGCGCGTGGCTGGCGGCGTCGATCGCCTGGAATGCCGCGCCTTCCCCGCGCTTCGCGAGCGCGCCGATCAGCAGTTCGCCGGTGAGTGACATCGTCATGATCGAAAACCTCCGCTGCGCGTCAGTGCGAGTGGCGCGGCACAGCGGCGCCGCGCTGGCCCACGAGGAAATCGAGGTCGCAGCCCTCGTCGGCCTGCAGCACGTGATCGACGTAAAGCCGCGCGTAGCCGCCCTTGCCCAGTTGCTCGGCCACGCCGGGCGCAGCGGCCGGATCGACGTCGCTCAAGCGGCGCTTCAGCTCCTCTTCGCTGATGTCCAGGTGCAGCCGGCCCGCCTCGCAGTCGAGCTCGATCCAGTCGCCGTTGCGCACCGCCGCGAGCGGCCCGCCCGCCGCCGCCTC
>DATEJU010000598.1:0-3437 GCA_035277805.1 Paraburkholderia sp.
CGGGCGGCGGCGTGGGGGCCATGCGCTGGAGTGTGGCGGCGGCGCGCGTCATCAGCGAATCGGCGCGGCCCACGGTCTTTTCCTGCACCGTTTTCGCCTTCTCCATGATGGCTTCCTGGTACTGCGGCAGGTCGGCGGCAAGCTGCACGACCTGCGCGGCGATCAGCGCGCCCACGCCCGCCAGCGCGAGCACGGTGGCGAGCACCGCGATCAGGATCGAGAGGAACTGCGGTATGTGCAGCCGGCGCAGCGCGTTCACGAGCGGCGCGAGCAGGAAGCTCAGCAGCACCGAAAGCGTGATCGGTATGAGCATGGCGCGCCCGAAGTAGAGGCCGGACACCACTACCACTCCGGTCACGACCGCGGCGAGCGTGTGCAGCGTGGGCGTGCTCGATGCGAAGACGCGGTTGCGGCGGCTGGGCGATGGGCCGGTCGGCGGCTCGGAGTAAGGCCTCTCAGGCGGGCTCTGGAAATTCATGGCGAAGCGTTGGCTGGTCGGGCGATCGGGTATGGCGCGCATTTGGCGCGCCTGAGTTCAGGGTAGTGCGTGCGGCGCGAATCGGGCACAAAGCGGGCAACACAATGGGCAACAGCGGGCAAATCGGCCCGGAAGCGTAGCGCAGACGCGCCTCTGGTGAAAGAGCCGCGCGAGTGGCTGCTCAAGGCTTGCCCGCCTCCAGCTCCTGGTTGTGCGAGCTGAGGAACTGGATCAGCCCGTCCACGCCCGATTGCTGGATCTTCTCGTTGAACTGCGCGCGATAGGTCTGGATCAGCCACGCGCCCAGCACGTTCAGATCGTAGAGCCGCCAGCCCTGGGGGGTCTTGTACAGACGGTAGTCGATCTCGACCGGGTTGCCGCTCGTCTGCGCGAACGTGCGCACGACCACGTCGATGTCGCCCGGCGCGCGGCGCAAGGGCGCGTAGTCGATCTGCTGGTCGGGCTTGAGCTGCGCGAGCGCGCCCGCGTAAAGGTGGATCAGCAGCAACTGGAACTGCTCGACGATCTGTTGCTGCTGCGCGGGTGTGGCGGTGCGCCAGTGCGGGCCCATCGCGAGCTGCGTGGTGCGGCGGAAATCGACATAGGGCAGGATGTCCCGGTCGACGATGCCGCGAATGCGCGGGATGTCGTCGGGCGCGATGGCTTTCGTGCGCACTTCGTCCAGCACCTGTTGCGTGGCCGTCTTGATGAGTACCTGCGGGTCCGACTGGTCGACGCCCTGTGCGAACGCGCTCGCGCAGCATGTGAACCCCGCGATGGACCACGCGAACAGCGCGCCCAGGAAAAAGAGCTTCTTCATGGCGATTTCTCGTCCGTGACGATCGTTGGAATGCGGTGCTGGCGCGCGCAAGGTAGCGAGGCCGGGAATCGAGGCGCGACAAACGTACGGCAAGCACTTGCGAGCGTAACTCAACGCAGCGCAACGCGGAGCCACGGGCGCGCGGCGTTACATATGCAGCGGTTTCGTTACACCGAAGCGAGTGCTACATCATCCTGCACGCGACCGAGCAAGGCCGCGATCTTTATCGCCAGCTCGGCTGGAGCGGTACGACGGAGATGGCCAAAGCGTTGAGCCGCTGACGTCCACAAAGCGGTCGATACCTGGCGGCCCGCACCAGGCGTCATTCCATCGCCGACGCCAATCTTTCCCGCGTCCCGATTCGCCCCTCCTAGATCAGGCCCCAAATTGCGAGTATCAGCGACGATGCGTCGCAACATATATCACATTGCGATACAATCGCGATCTCAAAAAAATCCCGGGCGCCCCGGCGGGGACGCAGATTCGTACCTCTTATCGTCTTTTCAACCGTGTCACGCTTCAGAATTCTTCGCTGGCTCACGCGTTTCGCCCCGTCTCCCGTTACCCTGCGCTGGCGTGAGCGCCTGCGCTCTGGCCTGGGCGCACTGGTCGGCATTGCGGTCACCGGCGCCGTTTCGCACTACCTGCTCGGCAACGCCTCGACCATCCCGTATCTGATCGCGCCAATGGGCGCCTCGGCTGTGCTGCTGTTCGGCGTGCCCGCGAGTCCGCTCGCGCAGCCGTGGTCGATCATCGGGGGCAATCTCGTTTCGGCCACCGTGGGCGTGACCAGTGCGATGTTCATTCACGATCCGGTGGAGGCCGCTGCGGTCGCCATCGGCGTGGCGGTCTGCGCGATGTTCACGCTGCGCTGCGTGCACCCGCCTTCGGGCGCCGTCGCCCTCACCGCCGTGCTCGGCGGCCCCGCCGTGCATGCGCTCGGCTACGAGTTCGTGTTCGAGCCGGTCGCGCTGCAATCCTTCACGCTGCTCGTTTCCGCACTCGTCTATCACACGGCCACCGGCCACCGCTATCCGCACGCGGCGCGGCAGCCCAAGGCCGTCCAGCCCGCGACCACGCCGGGCGGCTTCTCGCGCGCCGATCTCGAAGCGGTGCTGCGCGACCGCGACGAACTGCTCGACATCGACACCGACGACCTCGAAGCGCTGCTGCGCGAAACGGAGATTCGCGCCTATGCGCGCAGCTTCGGCGAACTCAATTGCGCCGACGTCATGACGCGCGACGTGGTCAGCATCACGCCCGCGACCACGGTGGGCGAAGCGCGCACGCTGCTCAAGCGGCACGACATCAAGGCGCTGCCGGTCGTGGATGCCCAACGTCACGTGAAAGGCATCGTCACGCGCGCGGACCTCGCGGAAGAGGGCCTCGGCCGCCACCCGCTGCGCGCCCTGCTGCATTCGCTCAGAAGCGGCATCGCCGCCCATCCCGCCGATGGCGTGCACGTGAGCACGATCATGAGCACGCACGTTCGCACCATTTCTGGCGACACCCCCATCGTCGAATTGCTCGGCATGTTCGCGGGACGCGGCCACCATCACGTGCCCGTGGTGGACGGCGAGCGACGCCTCGTGGGCATCGTCACGCAGGCGGATCTGATCTCGGGTCTGTACCGCCAGGCGCAGCCGCTGCAGCGTCAGAACGCCTGAGCGACACATAGGACCTGTTATTGGCGTGAACAGGCCCTGGCCCGTGGCGTGTTGCGCACCGCGCAACAGTTGCAGCCGGACTCGACCAAAAATATCACATTGTGATATATTCGCATTTCGAATCGCACCAATTTGAATTCCCAATGAAGAACAACTCGCGCGGTCTGACAAAGACCGATTTCGAGCAATTGTCCGAGTTCCGCTATCAGATGCGCCGCTTCGAGCGCTTCTCGGAACAGGCCGCCCAGGGCGAAGGCATCACACCGTTGCAATATCTGCTGCTGCTGCACGTGAAGGGCTATCCTGGCCGCACGTGGGCGACCATCGGCGAGATTGCCGAGCGCCTGCAGGCGCAGCACCACGGCGTGGTGGCGCTCGTCTCGCGCTGCGAGGCGCTCGATCTCGTCGAGCGGCGCGTGAGCGAGCGCGATCGCCGCCAGGTGGAAGTGCATCTGCTCGATGGCGGCGAAAA
>DATEJU010000599.1:0-6559 GCA_035277805.1 Paraburkholderia sp.
CAAGCGCGCCGGCCGCAACCGCGTCGCGCGCGCCGGCGAGCGCGTGGCGTAGGGTTCAGACCGCTCGTGCATCGGGCGCTGCCTTGCATGCGTTCGATAACATCCCGAATGTGCGCGCAGGTTCGCTCCAGCTTGCGCCGCGCGATGCTAGTCTAGCCGCCGAACTTGTGCAGCGCGGTGCCGGGCCTGTTCACGCGATTGACCGACGCCTGGCCGCCGCATCACGCCCGCCCAGCAGCGGGCCGCGCACCCCGAACACATGGAGACAGCCATGGCCGACATCGCACACGTGTTCGTCCTGATGATGGAGAACCGCTCCTTCGATCATCTGCTTGGCCTCGCCGGCCTCGACGGCGTGACGCCGCCGCCTGCCACGTGGAGCTTCACGGCGGGCGCGCCCGACCGGCTCGCGAGCGACCCGCCTCACGAATTCGACGACGTCGCCGCGCAGCTCGGCGGCACGCCGCCCATGAGCGGCTTTGGCACGGGCGCGTCCGCGTCGCTCGCGATGCGCGGCTTCGGACCGGGCACGCTGCCGGTGATCGCGCAGCTCGCGCAAGAATTCGTGCTGTTCGACAACTGGTATTCGTCGATGCCCGGCCCCACATGGCCGAACCGCTTTTTCGCGCATGCGGCCTCCTCGGGCGGCCTCGACAATAGTCCGGGCAGCTTGACGAGCGCGGCCTCGGAAACGGTCCACAATCTCGGCTTCTCGTTCGAGAACGGCACGCTGTTCGACAGCCTGGCCGCAGCCGGCAAGAAGTGGCGCGTCTATCACGCCGATGCCTTTCCCCAGGTGCTCGCGATCCGCGGTCTCGTGGGCACCTTCTTCAATGGCGACACGTTCCGCACGATCTCGCCGAAGCACGCCGACGACGCCTTCGCGCAAGACCTGCACGACAACTACGATATCGACTACACCTTCATCGAGCCGAATTACGGCCTGCTGAGCGGCAATTTCTCGGAAGGCAATTCGCAGCATCCGGTGGGCTCGATGTCGGCGGGCGAGCAGTTCATCCAGTACGTGTACGAAACGATCCGCAATTCGCCGGTCTGGCCGCGCTGCGTGCTGCTGCTCACGTGGGACGAGCACGGCGGCTTCTTCGATCACCGCGTGCCGCCCGCCGCCGTGCCGCCCGGCGACGCGAACACCAACGGCGCGCGCGCGGCCAGGCCGCGCAATTTCGCGTTCGACCGGCTCGGCGTGCGCGTGCCCGCGCTGCTGATTTCGCCGTGGGCGCCGCGCGGGAAAACGGGTAGCCAGCTCTTCCCGGGCACTGCCGCTGCAGGACAAGACACCGCACAATCCGCGTCGCAGGGCACGGCGTTCGACCACGCGTCGATCGTGCGCTCGGTGCGGGAGACTTTCGGCATCGGCAAGCCGCTTACGCAACGCGACGCGACATCGCCCGCGTGGACGGCGGCGTTCCTCGATACTTGCCGAGCGAGTGGCAACGACGGGCCGCAGACCCTCGGCACGCCGCTCCCGCCCGCGGTCGCTGCCGCGGGTGCAGCCGCTGCGGCAGCCACGGCAACGGCCGCCGCGACCACCGCTGCCAGCGCCACTGCCGCAACTGCGGCTCCCTCCGGCGCGCCGCAGCCGTTGGCTGCAATGGCCCCGACTGCCACGCAGGTCAATGGGTTCGCCACGATCGCGCACGCGCTGGACCTGCAGATGGCGCATGACCTGCGCGGCGTGCCGGCCATTCAGGATCGCGCGTTGTTTGGCGAACGGCTCCATGCGCCGTCCGTGTCCGGTGCACCTGGTGCGAGCCTGCGCGCCGTGCCTGCTCCGGCGAGTGCGCCGGCGCAGGCAGGAAACGCCGCGCACGGCCCCGACACGCAGGCACTCGCGGATTACGTGGCCTATGTCGCGAAACTGGCGCAGGCGCACAAGCGACGTCACGGCCATCGTTGAGCGACGCGCGTCGAACTTGCGCTCTTGAATCGCACTCCCAGGTATCTTTATCGGCGCCAATAAAGCGCGCACACCTCAGAAGACCCCGAGCGCGAGCCCTGCGGCAAGTCCCGCGCCCAGCTCCGCGCAGCGTTCGAGATCGTCGGCGCCGATGGTCTTGGGCGCGAGAATGCGCTCGGGCGTCTGCGCATGCGTGCAGACGATCACGCCCTGCGCCACCGCCTTCAGCCGCCAGCCCGTGGCGATGCGATCGATCTGGCGCAACGCGTTCTGCCCGTCACTGCCCGCGCAGATCATGACGGCATACGGGCGGCCGTTCACGCGGTCGAGCGCCGCGTAGTAGCTGCGGTCGAAGAAGTCCTTCATGAGCCCGGACATGGCCGCCAGATTCTCCGGCGTCGCGAACAGATAGCCGTCGGCGGCCAGCACGTCTTCGGGTTGCGTGGCGTCCGCGCGCTGCAGCTTCACCATCACGCCGGATTGCTCGCGCGCGGCTGCTGCCGCCGCCTCGGCCATTTGCCGCGTTCCACCGGTCATCGTGTGATAGACGATCAGCAGCGTCTTCATGCGTATTCGCTCTTCGGTCCGCCGGCGCGCCGGAATGGCGCGTCCCATCGTTTCGATGATACCGCCACGCGTCGCAGCGGCGCCCGACGCAGCGGCGCCCGACGCATTGGCGCGTCGCTCACGCCCCGCGCGAACCGCAGTATCATGCGCCCATGCCTACCTATATCGCTCTCTTGCGCGCCGTGAACGTCGGCGGCACCGGCAAGCTGCCCATGACCGAATTGCGTGCGATGTGCGAAGCGCTGGGCTTTACCGGCGTGCGCACGTATATCGCAAGCGGCAACGTCGTCTTCCAGAGCCGGCTCGCGGCGGCGAGCGTCAAGAAGCAGCTCGAGCGCAGGCTAGACGAGTACGCGGGACAACCCGTGGGTGTGCTGTTGCGCACCGCAGACGAAATGGCCGCCGTGCTCGCAGCGAATCCATTCGCGAGCGCGCCGCCCGAGCGCACGCTCGCGCTCTTTCTGGACACCGCCCCGAGCGCCGATGCGCTGGCGACGGTCAGTGGCCAGGGCACGGAAACCCTTGCGCTCGGCAAGCGCGAAATCTATGTGTACTACAAGGACGGCATCGGGCGCTCGAAACTCAAGATTCCTGCGGCGAAAAACGGCACGGCGCGCAACATGAACACCGTGGCCACGCTTGCGCAATGGGCCAGCCAAGTGGCGAAGGAAGCGCCCGCGCAACGCTGAACCAGGCCAGCGCCGCTACCCGCGCGAGACGCCGCGCAGCACAACTGTCACGCGGCCGGCCCAAGATGGGCGGTCCCGCCGCAAGCGATTCAAGGAGATGGAAGAAATGGCGCTTCCCTACGGCTACGCGAAAGGCAAGATCGTGACGACGCCGCAACTCAAGTCCACGCAACGCCCCCATGAAATGCAATATCACCTGCATTTCGGGCTCTCGGTCGCGGGCGTGCAATGGGACATCGCGGTGAACGTCGGCACCACCGATGCCGACGACTTGCTGAAATACAAGCTGCCGTTCGATTTTCGCCACCCGGTGCTCGCGACGCTCCAGAGCGCCGCGCCGGGCTCGCATGATCTGACCGGGCAAGACGCGCTGCCCGCGCTCGATTTCCAGCGCAGCGACTTCCTCGCCAACACCGGCAACTGGCGCGACAGCGACGTCATGGACGGCTCGGACGCCGTCGAGCCTGTCGCCACGCTGCAGCGCCTCCTGGTGCGCGCGATGCAATCGAGCTTCGACGTCTACGTATTCGGCCGCTTCTATAGCGAAGGCGACGGCATTCACGACGTGCACATGAACCAGGGATCGAAGGGCGAGTTCATGCATCGCCCCGGCGACGACAGCAACGACCACAACGACATCTGGCAAGACGGCGCCGTGCTCGTCGATCTGGGCGCGCCGCAGTGGGCGCTCTACGTGGCCGCGTTCGATCAGCAATGGCTGCCGACCGACGACCTGGGCAATCCCACGAAAGATTCGCAGCCGATTTCGTAACGGCGTTCAGCCGACTGACTTCAACCGATTGAAGCAAGAGTCTGCTTGAACGCTTGCACGAGGCGTTGCGAAGTGCGGCCCGGACGCGCCGGGAAGAAGCCGAGCTCGACGCCTTTGCCATCGCTGCGTGCGAGCGCTTCGCGGCACGATGCGTGCACTTCGGCGGCGCCGGTCGCCTCGACGATGCGCGCGACGTTATCGGCGGCCACTCCGCTGCCCGGCATGATGACGATGCGCCCCGCCGCGCGTCGCGCGAGGTTGGCGAGCGCAGGCAGGGCATCCGCCGCGCGCGCCGCGCCGCCCGAGGTGAGAATGCGCTCGAAGTTCAGCGCGATGGCTTCTTCGAGCGCGCGCGCCGGATCCGGCACGAGGTCGAACACGCGATGCAGCGTGGTGCCAAGCCCGCGTGCACGCTCGCACAACGTGCGCAGCAACGCGACGTCGAGATGGCCATCGGGCAGCGCCGCGCCGAGCACCACGCCCGCGAGACCCGCCGCGCGCACCGCGTCGATTTCGGCGAGCATCGCCGCCGCGTCGGCGGGCGACCACGCGAACGAGCGCGCATGCGGGCGGATCATCGCGTAGACCGGAATGGGCGCGCGCGCCGCCGCCACGATCAGCCCCGGCGTGGGCGTGAGGCCGCCGAGATCGAGCGCGGAGCATAGTTCGATGCGATCCGCGCTGCCGGCGATGGCGGCTTCGAATCCATCCACGCTGTCGACGCACACTTCGAGCGAGATCTGCATATGCACTCCTGGCGGGTCACCGATCACGCTGCGCGCGCACAGGCCGCCACGGGCGCGCATTGCGCCACGACCGCGCGGATGCACGCAATCGCACGATCGACATCTGCCTCTGTCGTGTAACGGCCGATGCTGAAGCGCAGCGTGCGGCTGGCCGCCTCGGCGTCGAGCCCGAGCGCGCTCAGCACGTGTGAAGGCGCGCCCGAAGCCGAGTTGCACGCCGAGGTGGACGACACGGCCAGATCCGCCGCCAGCATGAACGGAAAGAAGCCGGGAAGGCCGATGGTGAGGCTCAGCGTATGCGCAATCCTGCGCGCCGCGCACGCGTTCTGCGTCACGCCTTCGAGGCCGCGCACGCCATCGATGAGGCGCTCGGCGAGACGCGCGATGCGCTGCGTGTCCGCCTCCATTTCGGACGCGGCCAGCGCACAGGCGGTACCCATGCCCACGATCTGGTGCGTGGCGAGCGTGCCCGAGCGCAGCCCGCGCTCGTGGCCGCCGCCATGCATCTGCGGCGCGATACGCGCGGCAACTTCGCCGCGCACATAGAGCGCGCCAATGCCCTTGGGCCCATAGACCTTGTGTGCCGACATCGACAGCAGGTCGATGCCCATCGCCTTCACGTCGATGGGCGTCTTGCCGAGCGCCTGCGCCGCATCCACGTGCAGCAGCGCGCCCGCTTCGTGCACGAGCGGCGCAATCGCGGCGATGTCCGTGAGCGTGCCGATCTCGTTGTTCACGAGCATGAGCGAGACGAGGCCGGTGTCGCTGCGCAGGGCCGCCTTGACAGCCTCCACGCCGATGCTGCCGTCAGCGGACGGACGCACATAAGCGACCGTCATGCCACGCGCTTCGAGACTCGCCATAGTGTCGAGAATCGCCTTGTGCTCGAGGCAGCTCGTAACCAGATGGCGCGCGCCCGTGGCCGCGTCGGCAAAGCCCTTCAGGGCGAGGTTGTTCGACTCGGTGGCGCCCGAGGTCCAGACGATTTCGTCGGGCGCCGCGCCGATCAGCGCCGCGACCTGCGCGCGCGCTGCCTCTACCAGAGCACGCGCTTTCGTGCCCGCCGCGTGCGAGCTGGAAGCGGGATTGCCGAACGCGCCCTCGATGCCGAGGCATTCGCACATCGACGCGATCACGCGCGGGTCGGCCGGCGTCGTGGCCGCGTAATCGAAATAGTGTAGTTTGTCGCCCATGGTCCGTCGTTCTGTCGCTGATTGAATGGGTCACCATGCTACGCGGCGGTCCGTAGAAAGTGCTTCCATAATTCCGGCGCACATTCTTCTGCCGCAGAATTATTTTCTCCTCACGCCTCTCGACTCAAGCAACGCCGCGATACCGCGACTGGCTGCGACCGGCTTCCAGAAAATAAGCCCGTGCGTGAATGGCGCATATTTCGCCATTCTGGAAAGGAAAAGGCGCGATATACAGCAGCGCCATTCGGAAAATAATCCGGCGATACCCAAAACCAGGCCGGCCATCGAGATACGCCGTTTTCCGCGCGATTTTTGGGTGCCGCCCAGCACCGCGCCAGGCCGCTGGATTTAGGGCAGGAAGCCCGATGGAAACGGCCTTTCGGGCGCTCACCCCGCCGGCAAGCCGCAAGGCACGGCGCTTGCGTCCAACCATCGATTTTCTTTTCTATTCTTCCTACGATTTCCCTTTAATTCCCGCCAGATACGCGTTTTCCCGCATTACGCCACCTTGCGATTTATTTTCAATTTCTTTTGAGTTTTGATCCCTTACCGTCATGCCAGTTGAGTGGCGTTCGCAATGCGAACCTCTTCATCGTCCCTAAGGAACAAGGGGTAGGCCCATGACGATAAAAACCAAAGTCTCGATTTGTCTGCCCACGTACAAGCGCCCGGAT
>DATEJU010000600.1:0-11683 GCA_035277805.1 Paraburkholderia sp.
CTATCGCGACAAGCTCGTGTTGCGTCCGCAGGAAGTGAGCAACCATCCGGAAGTGATTCGCCGCCTCGGTCTCATCGCGCTGAACACGGCGCTCGAATGCGACATCTACGGCAACGTGAATTCCACGCACGTGGGCGGCACCCACATGATGAACGGCATTGGCGGCTCGGGCGATTTCTCGCGCAATGCCTCGTGCGCGATCTTCGCGACGAAGGCCATCGCGAAGGACGGCCGCATCTCCAGCATCGTGCCGATGGTGCCGCACGTCGATCACAACGAGCATGACGTGGATGTGATCGTCACCGAGCAAGGTCTCGCGGACCTGCGCGGCCTCGCGCCGCGCGAGCGCGCCACGCTGATCATCGAGCGCTGCGCGCATCCGCTCTACCGCGATCTGCTGCGCGACTATTATCGCGACGCGCTGAAGATCGGTGGACAGACGCCACACAATCTTGCCAAGGCGTACGAAATGCATCTGCGCTTCAACGAGAGCGGCTCGATGCTGCCCGTCGCGGCGGAAGCGGACACGGGCGAGCTCGTCGTCAACGGCTGAAGCGGCTGAAATGGCTGAAATGGCCGATCGACGCCGACCTCGAGCGGCATAAGCGGCAAAAGCGGCAAGCCGATAAAAAAGCGGGAGCACCAGTAACGGTGCTCCCGCTTTTCGTTTGACGGCCTTGAATCGCTACGCTCTTCGGAACAGCCTGATGATGAAGAGCAGGATGACCGCACCGACGATGGCGGTGATGATCGAGCTGATCATGCCGCCGCCGATGTGAATCCCGAGCAGGCCCGCGAGCCAGCCGCCGATGAAAGCCCCGACGATCCCGACGATGATATCGACGATCAAGCCGAAACCGCCGCCCTTGACGAGCACTCCAGCAAGCCAGCCGGCGATTGCACCGATGATGAGCCACGCGATGATGCCGTGTTGCATATGGAAGACCCCCCTCGTTGGTGTGAACAAAGCACGGTGAAGTGGAGCTTAGTCCAAGGACGGGGTCGAGTCCATGAAACGCGGCCAGAATTGACAGTTCTTATAGCCTGCCGCGAATCGATTGCAAAAATTGCAATAGAGTGAAATGTATTCGTAAGGAATGCGTGCCGATTTTACGGCAATGCCCGTCGATACCGTGTGCAGCGCGCTCACTCGGGCGCGACCTCGGTTTCCGCGGCGGTCCAGCTCACGCTCGAGACGCCTTTTTCCATGCTCAGGCGGCTCGCCATCAGCTCCAGTTTGGGCTGATATTTCGGATGCAGCCGCAGGGTCGCCGTCACGCGCAAGCGCGGCGGGTCGCCCGGCATGTCTTCGCTCGTGAGGCTCTGGAACGAGAGCGGCGTGGAGTACATCGAGTTCGAGAGCACGGTGCGAATGTGGATCTCGTCTTCTTCGCGGCACACCACCGTGAGCTCGTAGATGCTCACGAGGTCGGCGTTGGAGACCGGCGCCTGATTGATGATGCGGCTCACCTCGCGCAGCAAGGTGTTGGTGATCAGCACGACGCCCGTGCCGGCGAGGGCCGGCACATAGTGGCCCGCGCCGCACAACACGCCCACGGCGGCGGAGCACCACAGCGTTGCGGCGGTGTTGATGCCCTGAATGGAGCCCTTGTCGCGCATGATCACACCGCCGCCCAGAAAGCCCACGCCCGAGACCACGTAGGCCGCGATTTGCGTCACGCCGCTGGTGCCGTTGCCCGTGAGCACGCCGAGCGTCACGAACAGGCACGCGCCGCTGGCAACCAGCGTGATGGTGCGCAGGCCAGCGGTGCGCTGGCGCATCTGGCGTTCCAGTCCGATGGCGACGCCGCAGGCGAACGCCGCGAGAAGGCGTAGGGCGAATTCGTAAGTCATCGTTCTGTCATGAAATCTGCATGCGGGATGCCTCGCGGCGCTCGCGCGTGGTGCGATCCGCAATGCGGGGGGCGCCGTGGATCATACGCGGAACAAGGGGGCCCGCCAAGCTGGCATGGCTGCCATGTCCGGGTCAGCATGAGGCCACGGCCTTTAAGCGAGACTGGCTCTATTGATGATGGAGTGGGCCAGGAGTCGCTGATGGATACGCTGCGCAACATGCGGATCTTCGTAAGGGTGGTGGAATCGGGCAGTTTCACGCGCGCCGCCGCGAGCGAGTCGATGACGACGGCGCAGGTCTCGCGCGCGGTCACCGATCTGGAGTCGCGCCTGCGCGCGCGGCTTTTGAATCGGACCACGCGGCGCATGTCGCTGACCGAGGCCGGCGAGCGCTATCTGCAGAGCTGCAAGCGCATTCTGGCCGATATCGAGCAGGCGGAAGCCGAAGCCGCCGCCGCGCAGGCGAACCCGGCGGGCCGGTTGCGCGTCTATGGCGGCACGAGCTTCGGCCAGCACTACGTGATGCCGCTGATCGCACGCTACCAGCAGCACTTGCCCGATGTGGCCGTCGATCTGACCATCGCGCAACAGATGCCCGATATCATCGAGGAAGGCTTCGACGTGGCCGTGGTGGTGGCCGCCGAACTCGAGGATTCCGCGCTGATCTCCCAGCATCTGGGCAGCACCGCTGCCATTCTGTGCGCGTCGCCCGCGTATTTGCATTCGCGCGGCGAGCCGCGATCGTTCGACGACCTCGAGGCGCACACGTGCCTGCACCTCACCGACGCGAGCCTGCCCGCCGGCCAGTGGGTCTCGGAGGGGCCGCACGGCGAAACGTTTCGCCATACGGCCGTGACGCCCTTCCAGGTGAACAATCCCGAGGCGCTTGCGCTTGCCATACGCGAGGGCATGGGCATCGGTCCGCTGCCGGTGCCGGTGGCGCTGCCGGGCCTCGCCGACGGCTCGCTCGCGCGCGTGCTGCCCACGCATCGTCTGCAAAAGCTCAACATCTACGCGCTCTATGCCTCGCGCCGCTATCTGGACGCGAAGATCCGCACGTTCGTGGAGTTCCTGCGCGAGAAGGTGCCCGCCGTGCTGGCCGAGCAGGAAGCCGCGCTCGCGGCCTGCGATGTGTCGGCACGCCAGCGCGCCACGGCACGCGCGCGTTTGCGCGAAGCGCGAGCGTCTCACGAGGGGCATGAAGTCGAGCATCTGCGGCTCGTGAACTGAGCCGCAGCCTTTCGCACGGCGCGCGTGCGCGAAGCACGACGCGAATTGCCTATGATGCGAGCCCCTTTCTTTCAACGACGCGAAGCGACGCTTCGCGCGTCTTCATCCCTCGCCTGAATTGCCCGACACCGCCTCATGTGGATCGTCAACCTCGCGCTGAAGCGGCCCTATACGTTCATCGTGATGGCCATCCTGATCGTGCTGGCCACGCCCTTCGTGCTCATGTCGATGGCCACCGACGTGCTGCCGAACATCAATATCCCCGTCATCAGCATCATCTGGTCGTATACCGGCTTCTCGGCGCAGGACATGGCCGAGCGCGTCACCTCGGTGAACGAGCGCGGCCTCACGACCACCGTCAGCAATATCGAGCACATCGAATCTCAGTCGCTGCCGGGCATCGCCGTCATCAAGCTGTTCCTGCAGCCGGGCGCGAACCAGCAGACCGCCATTGCGCAGGCCGTCGCCTTCGAGCAGGCCACGCTCAGGCAGATGCCGCCCGGCGCCACGCCGCCGCTCGTGATCAGCTATTCGGCGTCGAGCATTCCGGTGATCCAGCTGGGGCTCTCCAGCAAGTCGATGAGCGAGCAGGCGCTCGCCGACGTGGCCATGAACTTCCTGCGTCCGCAGCTCATCACGATTCCGGGCGCACAGGTGCCGTATCCCTACGGCGGCAAGACGCGCGTGATTTCCGTGGATATCGACACGCACGCGCTCATCTCGAAGGGCCTCACGCCCGCCGATATCGTGAACGCGGTCAATGCGCAGAACCTCATCCTGCCGACCGGCACGGCCAAGCTCGGCCAGACCGAGTACCGTGTGGACACCAACGCATCGCCCGACACCATCGCGGGCCTGAACCGCATTCCGGTGCAGACCGTCAACGGCGCGACGACCTATCTTGGCGACGTTGCGCACGTGCGCGACGGCTTCACGCCGCAGACCAACGTGGTGCGCCAGGACGGCCAGCGCGGCGTGCTCATGTCGATCCTCAAGAGCGGCGATGCTTCCACGCTGCAAGTGGTGAGCGCCCTGAAAGACCTGCTGCCGAAGGTGCGCAATACATTGCCTGCGGACCTCGTCATCAAGCCGCTATTCGACCAGTCGGTGTTCGTTTCGGCGGCGGTGCAGGGCGTGGTGCGCGAGGCGCTCATTGCCGCCGCGCTCACGGCCGCGATGATCCTGCTGTTTCTCGGCAACTGGCGCAGCACGCTCATCATTGCGGTGTCGATTCCGCTTTCGATTCTCGCCTCGATCATCGCGCTCTACGCGCTCGGCGAAACGATCAACATCATGACGCTCGGTGGCCTCGCGCTCGCGGTGGGCATCCTCGTGGACGACGCCACCGTGACCATCGAGAACATCGAGCGCCATCTGCATCTGGGCGCGGACCTGCACGAAGGCATCCTCGAAGGCGCGGGCGAGATCGCGGTGCCGGCGCTCGTCTCCACACTGTGCATATGCATCGTGTTCGTGCCGATGTTCTTCCTCACGGGCGTGGCGCGCTTTCTGTTCGTGCCGCTCGCCGAAGCCGTGGTGTTCGCGATGATCGCTTCGTACATCCTCTCGCGCACGCTCGTGCCCACGCTCGCGATGCTGCTCTTTGCAGGCCACGACCCAGGCGTTCACCCGCAGCAAGGCGCGCGCGTTTCGGGGTTCGCGCGTGTGCATTGGCGCTTCAATCACGCATTCGAGCGCGTGCGCGCGAATTACATCGCGCTCCTGAGCGTCTTGCTCGCGCGGCGGCGCCTCTTCGGCAGCACGTTCCTCGCGTTCTGCCTGCTCTCGCTCGGGCTCGTGTTCTTTCTGGGGCGCGACTTTTTCCCCTCGGTCGACGCAGGCAACATCCGGCTGCATATGCGCGCGCCCACGGGCTATCGCATCGAGGAGACGGCGCGGCTTGCCGATGAAGTCGAGCAGACGATCCGCTCGGTCGTGCCGCCCGACCAGCTGGCGACCATCGTGGACAATCTCGGCCTGCCGTATAGCGGCATCAACCTCTCGTATAGCAACTCGGGCACGATGGGCACGCTCGATGGCGAAATACAGATCGCGCTCAAAGCCGATCATGCGCCATCGCACGTCTACATCGACAAGTTGCGCACGCTGTTGCCGCAGCGCTTTCCGGGCGTGGAGTTCTTCTTCCAGCCCGCGGACATCATCACGCAGATCCTCAACTTCGGGCAGCCCGCCGCAATCGACGTGCGGGTGGTGGGCGCGAACCTTGCCCGGAACATGGCGCTCGCGAGCACGCTGCTCAAAAAGGTGCGCCAGTTGCCGGGCGCCGTCGATGCGCACATCGAGCAGCGCGACAACGAGCCTGCGCTGATGCTTGCGATGGACCGTTCGCGTATGCAGCAACTGAACCTGAGTCCGCAGAACGTCGCACAGGACGTGCTGGTCGCGCTCTCGGGCAGTTCGCAGACTGCGCCCGCCTTCTGGGTGAGCCCGCAAACCGGCGTGGAATATCCGCTCACTGTGCAGACGCCGCAGTACCGCGAGGCATCGCTCAACGAGGTGATGGAGACGCCCGTGTCCGCGCACGCAGCGACGGCAGGCGCGGCAGCGCCCCTGCAACTCATGAGCAACCTCGTGCAGCTCAAGCCGCACGATGGGCCCGCCATCGTCACGCATTACAACATCCGTCCGGTGATCGACCTGCTCGTGAGCGTGGAGGGCACCGATCTCGGCTCGGTGGGCACGCAGATCGACGCGCTCATCAAGGGTGCGCAGGCGCATGCGCCGCGCGGCACGACCATCACGATGCGCGGGCAGATCGGCACCATGCGCACCTCGTTCGTGGGGCTGGGCGTGGGGATCGCCATGGCGATCGTGCTCGTCTATCTGCTGATCGTGGTGAACTTCCAGTCGTGGGCAGATCCGCTCATCATCGTCAGCGCCTTGCCGGCGGCGCTCGCGGGCATCGCGTGGATGCTGTTCATCACCGGCACGCATCTGAGCGTGCCTGCGCTCACGGGCGCGATCATGACCGTGGGCGTGGCTACCGCCAACAGCATTCTCGTGGTGGCGTTCGCACGCCAGCGCCTCGCCGCTGGCGCGACGCCGCTTGCCGCCGCGCTGGAGGCGGGGGCCACGCGTATCCGCCCGGTGCTGATGACGGCGTTCGCGATGATGATCGGCATGGTGCCGATGGCGTTGGGCCTGGGCGAAGGCGCGGAGCAGAACGCGCCGCTCGGGCGTGCGGTGATCGGCGGCCTGATGTTCGCGACCGTCTCCACACTTTTATTCGTACCCCTGATGTTCGCGGCGGTTCATTCGCGACTTGCGCGCCGCGCGCAAGCCCGGCGCGAACACGAGGCGCAACGCCGCCGCCCGTTACGTCAATGAGCGCAAATGAACGCATTTGAGCGCTAACCGGAAACGCTATTCCTGGCCGAAGACATGAACGAATCCCAGCACCACTCATCCCTCGACATCGCCGTGGGCGGCGAGCAAGGCATGGATTTGCCCGGGCGTGCGCAGGCAGGCAAACGCGCGCGCGTCGCGGTGATCCTCGTCGCGTTGCTGCTTGCGGCCGGCGCGACCCGCACGATCGTCTCGAACGTGATGAACGCGCACTATCTGGCTGCCGTCACGAAGCAGAACGCGAAGCAGTACGTGAGCGTCGTGCAGCCCGTTGCGGCCGGCGCGGACGGACGCATCGTGCTGCCAGGCACGCTGCGCGGCTACGTGGAGGCGCCGATCTATTCGCGCGCGAACGGCTATGTGCGCAAGTGGTATGCCGATATTGGCGCGCACGTCCAGCAAGGCCAGTTGCTCGCGGAAATCGATACGCCCGAGATCGACCAGGAGCTCGCGCAGGCGCAAGCGCAACGCGATCAGTCCGCCTCCACACTCGCGCTCGCGAAAACCTCGTTCGACCGCGCGCAGCAATTGCGCCAGCGCGACGCGGTTTCGCAGCAGGAACTCGACGACCGCCAGGGCGCGTATAACCAGGACGTGGCGAATCTCGCGGCAGCGGACGCCAACGTGCGTCGCCTGCAGCGGATGAAATCGTTCCAGCACATCGTTGCGCCCATCACGGGCGTGATCACGCAGCGCAATATCGATATCGGCGACCTCGTGAACGCCGGCAACGGCGGCGCGGGGCGCGCACTCTTCGCGATCGCGCAGTCCGATCCGCTGCGTCTCTATCTCGACGTGCCGCAGACTTACGCCAATCAAGTCGCGGTGGGCCAGCACGTGAGCGTGACCGAGCAGGAGCTGGCCGGCGCGACGTTCGACGGCACGGTCACGCGCACCGCTCAGGCCATCGACGTGGCCACGCGCACGCTGCAGGTCGAGATCACGCTGCCCAATCACGATGGCCGGTTGTTGCCCGGCGCTTATGTGCAGGCGGCGTTGCAGACTGATTCGAATGGACTCCTGACGGTTCCGGGCAATACGCTGCTGTTTCGCGCCGAGGGGCCGCGCCTCGCGGTCGTGGATGCGCAAGGCAAGGTCGAACTCAAGCCCGTCGAGATCGCCCAGGATCTCGGTCAGACACTCGAGATCAGCCGCGGGCTCGATCCGGGCGATCGCGTCGTGCTGAACCCGAGCGACGCGATTGCCAACGGTGACAGCGTGGTGGTGGTCGCGCCGGCCAGGCGTGGTGCCGCCGGTACGGGCAACACCGCCAGAAGAGGTGCGACATGAGCGCTGCAAGGTTCATCGAGCGGCTCGTCAAGCGCCGCATGCTGCAACGCGCGCGTCCAGCGGCTACGGCATTCGGGGCGCTCGGCGTGGCGGGATTCGCTGCCTGCACGGTGGGCCCGGACTATCGCGCGCCGCAGACGGCGAGTCCCGCCGCCTGGCGCGTCGACTCCGCCGATGCGTACTGGCACGCGGCGCAGCCCTCGCACGCGCCGCTCGATCCGCAGTGGTGGAAGGTGTTCGGCAACGCGGAGCTCGATGGCCTCGAAACGCAGGCGCTCGCGGAGAATCAGACCTTGCGCATGGCAGTCGCGCATTACGAGCAGGCGCGCGCAACGCTCGCTTCGGTGTCGTCGCAACAGGCACCGCAGGTTTCGCTGGACGCGAACCTCGCCCGCTCGCGCGTCTCCGCGAACCGCCCGCAACTGACCTACGCGACGCCGAACATGTCGACCGTGCAGAACGATATCAGCGTGGGGGCGACCATCAGCTACGAGCTCGATCTGTTCGGGCGCATTCGGCGCATGGTGGAGTCGGCGCAGGCGTCGGCGCAGCAGGCCGGCGACGATCTCGCCAATGCGCGCCTCGTGCTCACCGCGGAGCTGGCGACCGATTACTTCGCGTTGCGCGAGCTCGACGACGAAATCGACGTGGTGCACCGCTCGGTGGCGTTGCAGCAGAAGGCACTCGATTTCGTGAACGCGCAGCACGACCTGGGCGCGGTCTCGGGCCTCGAGCTGCTGCAACAGAAGGCGCAGCTGGACGCCGCGCAGACCCAGCTCCAGTTGCTCGAGAACCAGCGCCAGCAGGACGAGCACGCCATCGCCGTGTTGATCGGCAAGCCCGCGCCCGAGTTCGTGCTCGCGCCGGAGGTCGTGGCGCTGCCCGTGCCCGCGCTGCCCACGGGCCTGCCGAGCGAGCTGCTGCAGCGGCGTGCCGACGTGGCCTCGGCCGAGCGCGCCATGGCCGCGGCCAACGCGCAGATCGGCGTGGCGCGCTCGGCGTACTTTCCCGACATCACGCTCTCGCCCACGCTGGGCTGGGAGTCCACGCGCTTCGGCAATCTTTTTACGGCGCCGAGCCTGATGTGGTCGCTCGGCGCGGCGGCGGGCGAGGTGCTGTTCGATGGCGGCAAGCGCGCAGCGGGCGTGGACTATGCTCAGGCAGGCTACGAGTCGGCGCAGGCGTCGTATCGGCAGACGGTGCTCACCGCTTTTCAGGAGGTGCAGAATGCGGTGACGGGGCTTTCAGTGCTAGATCGCGCGGCGGCGAACGGCCAGGCCGCCGTGGACGACGCACGCAAGTCCTTCGATCTCGCGAACGACCGCTATCAGGGCGGGCTCGTGGCATTCATCGACGTGCTCGACGCCGAGCAGCAACTGCTTGCCAGCGAGCGCCAGGAGGTGCAGATTCACGGACAACAGGCGGCCACGGTGGTCTATCTGGCGAAGGCGCTGGGCGGTGGCTGGAGCGCGGACGAACGCGCGCTCGCCTGCAGTGCGGGCACCTGCCGCGAGATGCCGGAGGGCGCCGCACCAGGAGGAGGATGATAATGAAAGTATTGGTGATCGAAGACGAGCGCAAGGTAGTGGACTACCTGCGCAGCGGATTGAGCGAGCAGGGCTGGGTGGTCGACGTCGCGATGGACGGCGAAGAAGGCGCATGGATGGCGACCGAGTACGACTTCGACGTGATCGTGCTCGACGTGATGCTGCCGAAGCTCGACGGTTTCGGCGTGCTGCGCGCGGTGCGTGCGAAGAAGGAGACGCCCGTCATCATGCTGACCGCGCGCGACCGCGTGGACGACCGCGTGCATGGCCTGCGCGACGGCGCCGACGACTATCTGACCAAGCCGTTCTCGTTTCTCGAACTGGTCGAGCGTCTGCGCGCGCTCACGCGCCGCGCGCGGGCCCAGGAGTCCACGCTCATCTCCGTGGGCGACCTGCAGGTGGACCTCATCAGCCGCCGCGCGACGCGCGACGGCGTGCGGCTCGATCTCACGGCGAAGGAGTTTCAGCTGCTTTCGGTGCTCGCGCGGCGGCGCGGCGAGATCCTCTCGAAGACGCTCATCACCGAGCTCGTGTGGGACGTGAACTTCGAGAGCAACGCCAATGTGGTGGAAACGGCCATCAAGCGGCTGCGCGCGAAGCTCGACGGTCCGCATGCGTCCAAGCTGCTGCATACGATACGCGGCATGGGCTACGTTCTCGAAATGCGCGAAGTGCGTGAGGACGGAGGCCAGACATCATGAAGCGCTCGATCACGCTGCGGCTTTCGGCGATGTTCGCAGCGGTATCGTTGATCGTGTTCACGCTCACCGGCGCGGGGCTCTTTCTGCTGATGCAGCATCAGCTCTTCAACGAGCTGCGCGAAACGCTCGACACGCGTGCGCGCATCGCGGGCCTGATCGTTGCGCATGCACCGGACGTCAAGAAGTGGGCATTCGTGCAGGAGAAGCTGCACGATCTCTCGCCTTCCGATAGCCGCATGCATTACTACGTCGAAGGTCCGGATCCGCGCTTTCGCTTCGGTGCACCCATCGTGGGCAAGATCACCGGCGACGTCGGCCCGAATCATCAGCTCGTGCGGCCGGCAGGTTGCAACTACGATTTGATCGTCACGAGCATGATGGTGCCCGCAAGCGGCGACCGCCCCGAGGTGAAGCTCGTGGTGGCGAGCGACTGCGTGCGCACGGAGAGCATGCTGCGGCGCTTCGGCATCGCGCTGGGCGTGCTGATCGCGCTCTCGACCATCGCCGTGGCGCTCTTGAGCCGCGCGGTCACGCGCTTCGGTCTCGCTCCGCTCACGCGGCTTTCGCGCGAGGCGGCGCAACTGAGTCCGTCGAACCGCCGCCAGCGCCTGCATGCCGGCGAACTGCCCGAAGAGCTGCACGAGCTCGCCACCTCGTTCAACGGCGCGCTGGAGCGGCTCGACAAAGCCTACGAGCGCCTCGAATCGTTCAACGCCGACGTCGCGCACGAGTTGCGCACGCCCGTGAGCATCCTGATCGGCCAGACCCAGGTGGCGCTTACGCGCGACCGTTCGGTCGAGCAGTTGCGGCAGACGATGCAATCGAATCTTGAGGAATTCGAACGATTGCGCGTGATCGTCAACGACATGCTGTTCCTCTCGCGCAGCGACCGCGGCGAGCGCGCGACCGAGCTCACGGAGGTCTCGTTGCGCGCCGAAGTCGAGCGCATGCTGGAATTTCTGGAGATGCCGCTCGAGGAGGCGCAACTGAGCGTGCAGGTGCAGGGCGATGCGCGTGCGTGGGCGAATACCTCGCTGATCGGCCGCGCGGTGAGCAATCTGTTCGTGAACGCGATCCAGCACTCGCCGCCTGGGACCCTGCTGCAGGCGACCATCGCGCCACAGAACGGCCACGTCGAGATTGCCGTGTCGAATCCCGGCGAGCCCCTCGATCCGGTGGTGCGCGAGCACATTTTCGACCGCTTCTATCGCATTCAGGAGGCGCGCTCGAACAGCCATGAGAACCACGGCCTCGGGCTTTCCATCGTCAAGGCGGTAGCGGAGATGCACGGCGGCTCGGTATTCGTGCGCAGTGCGAACGGTGTCAATACGTTCGGTTTCTCGGTGGCCGAGCAGGGCGGCGATTCGGCGGGCAATGCGCACGCGATGCCCGACGTCGCGCGCCAGGGCCGCGCGGGGCTGCCTCTGCATGTCTCTTCCTGAGCGAGCACGCCGCTCCTATGCCGCTTGCGCCTAGACCAGATCGTCGTCCGCTGGCTGGCTGGCGGCACCGTCGTCATGGTGGTGCTGGTCGCGGCGCAGCAGATCCCAGCAACTGATGAAGAGCGCGGCAATCAGCGGCCCGATCACGAAGCCGTTGATGCCCATGAGCGAGATGCCGCCTAGCGTCGAAATCAGCACGACCCAGTCGGGCAGGCGCGTGTCCTTGCCCACCAGCACGGGGCGCAGCACGTTG
>DATEJU010000601.1:0-10520 GCA_035277805.1 Paraburkholderia sp.
GAACACTTCGCCGTGCTGAAACGGGCTCATCGTGCCGGGGTCGACGTTGATGTAGGGATCGAGCTTGAGGAGGGTGACTTTCAGACCGCGCGATTCGAGGATCGCGGCGAGGGAGGCGGCGGCAATACCCTTGCCAAGGGAAGAAACTACGCCGCCGGTGACGAAAACATATTTGGTCATCGCTGGATGCTCGCGGGAAAAACGGATTATACCGTAAAGCAAGGGCTAACCCTGAATTTTGCGTGAGCACTTTGCCGTGCGGCGCGGGCGTCCACAATCGTTCGCGGGACTGATTGCGCCCCTTGCCGTGCCCGCTCTCCATGCCCGACTTCCGCGGGCCGGCGCGCGAAGCCAGGGCGCTCAGCCGCCGTTTTCCATCGCGTAGAGCATGCGCTGCACCGCACGCGCCGTCTCGATTGGCCGCTCCATCGGATAAAGATGGCTACCCTCGATCCATTCGAGACGCTCGCCGGCGATGCGCTGCGTGGCCGCCAGCCCGACCTGGCGCACCTCTTTCGAGTGCGTCCCGCCGATGAAGCTGACCGGCACCGGCGAGCCGTGCGCGAGCCGCGTGCCGAAGGTATGCGGCAAGGTACGGTAGATCAGGTACTCGGTGCGCCGGTCGAAAGCGAGCGAGCGCGTGCCGTCGGCCGAGGTCTGAGGAATGCCGAAGTCGATATAGTCGGACAGTACGCGCTCGTCCCAGCGGGCGAACGCGGGCTTCGAATAGAAGTGGCGCCAGGCGTCGTCGCGGCTCGCCCAACTGGTGCGGCGATTGCGCGTGGCGGCGGCCGGCGAGAGACGTTCGTCGAGACCCGTCCATTGCGTCACCTTGAGCATGCCGCTGCGCCACCCCGCGATCACCGGCGAATCGAGCATCACCACGCCTCTTACCCACTGCGGCTTTTTAAGCGCCGCCATGAGCGAGAGATAGCCGCCGAGCGAATGACCGACCAGCCAGACCGGATTTTCATAATGGCGCCCAATGTCTTCGATCAGTTGATCGACGAGGTGCGGCCAGTCGCGCGTCACGGGATAGCGTGCATCGTGGCCGATGCGCTCGATATAGCGCAGCTCGTGGGTATCGCCTAGCTCGGCGAAGAGCGTGCGATAGGTCGATGCCGGGAAGCCGTTCGCGTGTGAAAAGTGGATAACGTTCTTCAATGCCCTGTTGTCTCCGGTCCTCGGTCCTGGTAACGCCTGTTTAGCGCCTGCATGGCCGGCGCGCCAGGCTGTCTGCCCCATTTGCTGGATTTGCGGCTCTTCCTTCAGCGGATTCACCTGGCCTTGCGAGACGCCGCCGCCCAGGCGAACGATCGGTCGCGCCGGCCTTGTACGTGCTTCACTCGCCCGCCTCCATCCAGTAGCGGCGCTGCGTATCGCGAAAGCGCTCGACAGCCAGCGCACCGGGCGCCGCTTCGACACGTGCCGCACCATCGGCGTCGCTGCGCGCGATCACGATATGACGCGACTCGTAGCGCGCGAACACGCCTGGGTGCGGGTGGTGAAACCGGTTCAAATAGCCTACCTGAAATATGGCGACGAGCGGCCAGACAGAATCGAGGAACGGTTCAGTCGACGATGTCTTGCTGCCGTGATGCGGCACGACCAGCACCTGTGCCTGGAGTTGGCCGGCGTCGCGCGCGACGAGCGTGCGCTCGGTGGACGCCTCGATGTCGGCAGCAAGCAGCGCGGAGACGGCGCCTCCTGCCGGGTCGCGGCCGGGCGCCGTGGAGACGCGCAGCACGCAGCAATGCGAATTGGGTTTGCCCGAGAGCGGTCCGGCGTTTGGCCAGAGCACCTCGAACGCGACGCCGTCCCATTGCCAGCGCTGCCCGGCGGCGCACTGCACGAGGTCGGCACCCGTGCGGCGGGCGCTCGCCCACAGCGGGTGGCCGGGCAGGATGCCTGCCACGAACTGGCGCACGGGCACGGCGTCGAATACGGCCTGAGCGCCGCCCGAATGATCGGAGTCGTCGTGGCTCACCATGAGCGCGTCGAGCCGCATCACACCGTGCGCCTGCAGATAAGGCACGACGATCCGCTCGCCTGCATGTGTGGATTCGGGTCCCGGCCCGGCGTCGAAGAGAAGCGTGTGTCGTGCGGTCTCGACGAGCACCGACGTCCCCTGCCCGATGTCCAGTGCCGTCAGGCGAAACGCGCCGGGCGGCGGCCCGCCGGGCGCGGGCACCAGCAGCGGCAACCAGGTGAACGGCGCCAACCAGCGCAGCGGCCAGCCGCGCGGCGCAAGGCACCACGCGACGCCGAGCGCCGCACAGCCCAGCGCCCAATAGCCGGGCTGCGGCAGGCGCAGCACGGCCCAAGGCCACCCTTCCAGCGTTGCGAGTACGGCGGCGAGCGCGTCGAGCAACGTGTGCGCCGCGCGCAGCGCGAAGGCATCGAGCGGCACGGGCAGCACAACCCCCGCCAGCACGGCGGGCGTCACGAGCACGCTTACCCACGGAATTGCGAAAGCATTCGCCAGTGGGCCGATCAACGGTATCTGCATGAACCAGTACGCGGTGAGCGGTGCGAGCGCGAGCGTGACCGCCCACTGGACGCGCGCCCCGTCCTTTACCCTGGCGCAGAAGCGCCGCACGGCTCGACGCCAGCGCGCATAGTCGAACACGGTGCAAAGGCGCGCATAGAGGCGTGGTGGATGAGTCGCGCCTCGCGGCTCTTGTTCCTGCTCGCGCATAGGATCGGCTTCATCCGGCGAAAGCTCCACATCGTCGGCTCGCCGCATGCGCGGCGAACCGCTCGCCGCGTAGAGGATGGCCGCGACGGCGCCGAACGAGAGCCAGAAGCCAGCCGCCGTCACCGCCCACGGATCGCGCAGCAAGACGAGACCGAGCGCCCACGCGAGCACATGAGCGCGCGCCAACTCTCGCGAACTCCATAGCGCCGCAGCCGTGACCGCGAGCATCCACAGCGCGCGCTGCACGGGCACGTTGAATCCGGCCAGCGCGGCATAAGCCGCCGCTGCGCAGAGCGCACCGGCAATGGCCATTTTCTGTGCGGGCACGACAAGCGGCGCCTCGACGCCGCGCCAGCGCGCGCGCCGCCAGAGCGCGCCCACAGCCCAGCCGGCCAGCCCGGCGACGAATGTCAGATGCAGCCCCGAGATCGCCACGAGATGACTCGTGCCCGTGTTGCGCAGAAGCCGCCAGTCGGCGTCGCTGACAGCGTCCTGCGCGCCGGTCGCCAGCGCCACGACGATGCCGCGATGGGGTGCATCGGCGAGTACGGCGTCGATGCGGGCACGCACCGACGCGCGCGCACGTTCGATGCGAACGCCAATGCCCTGTGCATCTACAGCCAGGCGCCGTGCGTGTTCCGGGTCGTTGACGTAGCCCGTCGCGCGCACGCCACGGGAGAGCAAGGTGGTTTCCGGATCGCGCAGACCGAAGTTGCCTTCGCCGTGCGGACGTTTCAGACGCACGGTCAAGTGCCATCGTGCTCCGGGCTCGATGCGAGGCAATGGGGCGTCGCGCGCAACCCAGGTGAGCTGTATCAGTTTCGGTAGATTCGCATCGGGCGCGCGTGCCGGCCAGGACTCCACGGCAAACAAGAAACTCGCTTTGCTCACGTCTTGGGCGAGCATGCGGGCGATATGTCCGGTTACCTCGATGTCGCGCGCTTGCCAGGCAGCGGGCAGCGCTTCGGCGAGCCGCAGTTCCGCGCGCAGGGCGGCATAGCCGAAGCCCGCGCACACCGAAGCCATGCAGACAGCAGCCCACGCGGCGAACTTGCGCACTGCGCCCGGAGCATCGCGCAACATCCACACTGGGCCCAGCGCCGCAACCGCCGCCAGCGCCATCAATGCGAGCCACGCGCCCCGCCCCGGCAATGCCGCCTGGCGTTGCAGCACGATCACACCGAGCGCAAATCCGCACCACACTGCCCGCATCGAGCCTCCTTCGTTGCCGGGCGACGCGCAAGCGTGAGCCGCATACCGTTGCACACGCAACTTTATGCAACGACTTTATCGCGCGATTCGCGTGAATCGCGCGCCACCCTCGAAGGAATTATGCAGACGAAAGCGCGAGCCGGGGCAGCGCCGCCGCGGCGTTGGCCGTTGTGCCGAGGGCGAGCTCCTCGGGCGTCAAGCCACGCAAGGCGGCAAGCACGGCGCCGATGCGCGGCACCTGATCCGGCGTGTTGCGCGCCCGATAGAGCCAGGACGGCGAGATGTCGGGCGCATCGGTTTCCATGACGATCGTCTCGAGCGGCAATTGCGCCGCGAGGCGCCGGATCTGCAAGGCCCGCTCGAAGGTCACGTTACCGCCGAAGCCCAGATGCATGCCTTGCTCGATGAACGCGTTCGCCTGCTGGAAACTGCCGTTGAACGCATGGGCGATGCCGCGGCGCACGCCATGGCGGCGCAGCCCCTTGAGCACCTGATCCTGCGACTTGCGCACGTGGCAGATCGCGGGCAACTCGAACTCGCGGGCAAGGCGCAGCTGCGCCTCATAGAAGTGCTGCTGGCGCGCGTCGTCGAGGCCCGGCACGAAATAGTCGAGGCCGATCTCGCCGATGCCGACGAAGCGCGGATCGGCGAGACTCGCCTCGATCTCGGCGCGCAGCGCATCGAGATCCTCGTCGCGCGCTTGTGGCGTATAGAGCGGATGAATCCCGAGCGCGTAGACCGCGCCGGGGGTGCGATGCGCGAGCGCACGCACGGTCGCGAAGTTCTCGCGCGCGACGGCGGGAATCACGATGCGCGTGACGCCCGACGCGCGCGCCGCCGACGCCACCGCGTCGCGGTCGGCGTCAAACTCGCTGGCATCGAGATGGCAATGCGTATCGATCCACATGGAAAGCGCGCTCCCGCCGCGCAATGACATCGCTGGCCTTCACGGCGTTGGCTCGACGCAGCCCGCCACAGGCGAGCCGCGCTGTCGCCGTTTCGTCGCCGCGCCGTCGCCATTTCGTCGATTACACCGGGACGACCGGCTCCTCATGCAACGTGCCGTCGCGCAGCCGCACGATGCGGTCGCAGCGCGACGCAAGGTCCGGGTCGTGCGTGACGATCACGAAGCTCGTCTTGAACTGATCGGACAATTCGAGCATCAGGTTGAACACCGTGTCCGCCGTGCCGCCGTCGAGATTGCCGGTCGGCTCGTCCGCCAGCACGCAGGCGGGCCGCGTGACCAGTGCGCGCGCAATCGCCACGCGCTGGCGCTCGCCGCCCGAGAGCTCGCCGGGACGATGCCGCGCGCGATGGGCGAGGCCCACGCGATCGAGGATCTCCAGCGCGTCATGACGCGCGTCGTCCTGCGTCATGCGCCGGATGCGCAGCGGCATCGCCACGTTGTCGAGCGCCGAGAACTCCGGCAGCAAATGGTGGAACTGATAAACGAAGCCCAGCGCGCGGTTGCGCAGATCGTTGCGCTCGCGCTCGGACAGCTCGGTGAACGGCTTGCCCAGCACCTTGACGTTGCCGGTGCCGGGCTCGTCGAGGCCGCCCAGCACGTGCAGGAGCGTGCTCTTGCCCGAGCCCGATGCGCCCACGACTGCCAGCTTCTCGCCGCGCTTCACCGAGATCTCGGTGTCGTGCAGGACGTTCACCGAGAGCGTGCCCTGGCCGAACACCTTCGAAATACCGTGCGCTTCGAGCACGTACGGATAGTCGCCCGCCGTGGCGAGGATCGATTGACGGTCATTCATAACGCAGCGCCTCCGCCGGACGAACCTTGGCCGCGCGCCAGCTGGGATAGAGCGTCGCGAGCGCGGACAGCACGAACGCAATCAAGCCGATGCGGATCACGTCGGATGCGACGAGTTCCGAAGGCAGCTCGCTGATGAAGTAAACGGATGGCGGCAGGAACTGCACGCCGAAGAGGTGCTCGATCATCGGCACGCTCCAGGGAATGCTCCACGCGATCAGGCAGCCGAGCGCGATGCCGATGCCGGTGCCCGCAAAGCCGATCGTCACGCCCTGCACGAAGAAAATCTTCATGATCGAGCCGGGCTGCGCACCCAGCGTGCGCAGGATTGCGATATCGGCCTGCTTGTTGGTGACGGTCATCACGAGCGACGAAACCAGATTGAACGCCGCCACCGCAATGATGAGCGTGAGGATGATGAACATCATGCGCTTTTCGATCTGCACCGCGGAGAACCAGGTCTTGTTCTGCTGCGTCCAGTCGCGGATATAGAGGTCGCCCGAGAGCGTATGCACGAGCTGGCGCGCCACCGCGGGCGCGCGCTGCATGTCCTTCAGGCGCAGGCGCACGCCGGTTGGCGCGGGCAGCCGGTAGAGCACTTCGGCATCGCGGATGTTGATGAGCGCGAGCGAGCTGTCGTACTCGTAGTGCCCCGACTCGAATACGCCCACCACCGTGAATTGCTTCAGGCGCGGCAGCATGCCCGCGGGCGTGATGCTGCCTTCGGGCGCGACGAGCGTAACCTTGTCGCCAACCGTCACGCCGAGACTCACCGCAAGATCCGCGCCGAGCACGATGTTGAAGCTCCCCGGCGTGAGATCGTTCATGCTGCCGGCCTTCATCTCCTTGTTGATGTCGGACACCTGAGGCTCTTCGGACGGCTCGACGCCGCGCAGCGCGACGCCGCTCAAGCTCTCGCCGCGCGTGAGGAGCGCCTGGGCGTCCACATAGGGCGCGGCGCCGATCACCTCGGGGTTGGTCTTCGCCTCCTTGGCGGTGAGCTGCCAGTCGGGCATCGAGCCCGTCGGCGAAAAAATCTCGATGTGCGCGAGCACGGAGAGCATGCGATCGCGCACGTCGCGCTGGAAGCCGTTCATCACCGAGAGCACGACGATCAGCGCCGCGACGCCGAGGGCAATGCCCGACATCGAAATGAGCGCGATGAACGAGATGAACCCGTTGCCGGTCGTGCGCTTGCCGGCGCGGGTGTAGCGCCAGCCTATCTGCCATTCGTAGGGAAGTTTCAAGCGAATCCTTTTGTGCGTCTTCGTTGCGCGTGCCGATCGTTGCGCGTGCCGGCCCGCGAGCCGAATTACGTGCCGGAGCCATTCGGCGATCAACCGCGAAGTTTGCCACACTAGCGGCGCCTTACGGACTTTACGCCACCGCAGCCCGATACACGCGCCGGGGCCGGGCTCCTGCCGTTGGATGCGGATTGCCTGCCCAGGTGCCCGGATTGTTGCCGATAAGTCACTGATTCCTATGGAGCTCTTGTCGAACTTGCGCGCCGTTCCCGCGCCGTTTCCCCGCAGGGGCGAGCGCCGCCCGCCCTGGCCGCAACGCACGGCCAGCAACCCCGGGTACGACGCGTGCCGCACCCAGGCGCCATCTGGGCCGAAGTACAATGCGCACCATCATGCCTGTCGATCGCCTCCATCGCCTCCATCTTCTCGTGCCGTTTGCGCTGCCGTCCGCGGCGGCGGCCTCCACCGCCCTCGCCGGCCTCGAGTATCCGGCACTCTCGAAACTGGTCGCACGCGCGAGCGTCGACGAGCAGGTGATCGGCGAGGATTTTCAGCGCACGCTGCCGCACGAGCGCTGGGTCGCGCGCGCATTCGGTGCGGCCGCGCCCCAGGTGGCGACCAGCACGGCGGGCACTAGCGCCGCAGCCGATGACGAAGCCCCGCTCGCCCCGTGGATGCTGCTCGCCGATGGCGGCACGCCAGGCGACGCCACCTGGGCATGCGTCCAGCCCGTGCACGTGCGCATTGCGCACGACCACCTGGTGCTGATCGATCCGGCTTCGCTCGAACTCGCCGACGCCGATGCCGCCGCGCTCTACGCCGTCGCGCGCCCCCTCATCGAGGAGCTCGGGGTGCGCATCGAAGCGCCCACGCCCCAGCGCTGGTACTTGTCGAGCGAGCAGTTCGGCACGCTCGCGGGCGCCTCGCCGCTGCGCGCGAGCGGGCGCAACATCGAAATCTGGCTGCCGCACGAGGCGCACTCGGGCCAGCGCTCGCGCGCATGGATGAAGGTGCAGAACGAGGTGCAGATGGCCTGGTTCGAGCACCCTGTGAACGAAGCGCGCGAGGCGCGCGGCCTGCCCGCCGTGAACTCGATCTGGTTCCATGCACAGGGTGTGCTGCGCCCAGTCAAGCGGGCGTTCGCACGCGTGCGCTCAGACGCCGCGGCCACGCGCGGGCTCGCGCTCGCGGCCGGCGCCGGGCTGGGCGCGGCCCCCGAGACATTCCGCGCGCTCGCAGCATCGACTGATGCAGCTCCCGCCAGTGCGCCGAACGGCGCCGCAAACGCAGACGCGCACGCAAACGGCGCCACGCTCGTCGAGCTCGACCCGTTCTCCGCCGCCTATATCCAGCAGGACTGGGGCCGCTGGAACGCCGCGTTCGCGCAGCTCGAGCGTGACTGGTTCGCGCCCGCGCTCGCCGCCCTCCAGGCCGGCGAACTGGCCGAGCTCGGCGTCACGCTGTGCGGCGACACCGGCTCGGTCACGCTCTCGGTCACGCGCGGCGACCTGCGCAAATTCTGGCGACGCCGCGAGTTCGCGTCGCTGTTCATCGAATAACGTTCAACGCTTCTTCCACGCGTTTTTTCCACGACCTCTCACGCATGACTCGAATCGTCACCCGCGCCTGTTCCCCCGCCGATACCGAAGCCCTGATCCGCCACGGCCTGCACCCGGTTCTCGCACGGCTCTACGCTTCGCGCGGCGTGTGCCAGCCGGACGAGATCGAGACCGGCCTGAACCGCCTGATGCCGCCCACAGGAATGAAAGGGCTCGACGACGCGGCGATGCTGCTCGCCGACGCGCTCGAAGCGGACTGCCGCATGCTCGTGGTCGCCGATTACGACTGCGACGGCGCGACAGCCTGCGCGGTGGCCGTGCGCGGCCTGCGCATGCTCGGCGCGCAGATCGACTATCTGGTGCCGAACCGCTTCGAGTACGGCTACGGCCTTACGCCCGAGATCGTCGCACTCGCCGCGCAACGTAAGGGCGGGCCACCCGACATCCTGATCACCGTGGACAACGGCATCGCGAGCGTAGAGGGCGTGCAGGCCGCCAACGAGCTAGGCATCGAAGTGCTCGTGACCGACCACCATCTGCCTGGCGACACGCTGCCCGACGCGCGCGCCATCGTGAACCCGAACCAGCCGGGCTGCACGTTCGAGAGCAAGTGCATCGCAGGTGTGGGCGTGATGTTCTATACGCTGCTCGCGCTGCGCGCCGAGTTGCGCCAGCGCGGCTGGTTCGACGACGCGCGCCCCGAACCGCGCCTCGACGGCCTGCTCGATCTGGTCGCGCTCGGCACCGTCGCCGACGTCGTGAAGCTCGACTGCAACAACCGCGTGCTCGTCGCGCAGGGCCTGCAGCGCATCCGCAACGGCCGCATGCAGCCCGGCATCGCCGCCCTGTTCCGCGCCGCGGGCCGCGATGCGAAGAGCGCCTCGGGCTTCGATCTGGGCTTTGCGCTCGGGCCGCGCCTGAACGCGGCGGGTCGCCTCTCGGACATGTCGCTCGGTATCGAATGCCTGACCACCGACGACGTGGGCCGTGCGTGGGAGCTCGCGCAGCAGCTCGATTCGATGAACCGCGAGCGCCGCGAAATCGAAGCGGGCATGCAGCAGCAGGCGCTCGCCGATCTCGCCCAGGTCGATCCGCAGGACAACGCCACGCTCACGCTCTTCAATGAGGGCTGGCATCAGGGGGTGATCGGCATCGTTGCGGGGCGGCTCAAGGAGAAGTTCCACCGCCCCGCCTTCACGTTCGCGCCCGCCGACGAAAACGGCGAGCTCGTGAAGGGCTCGGGCCGCTCGATCCCCGGTTTTCATCTGCGCGACGCCGTCGATCTGATCAGCAAACGCGAGCCGGGCCTCATCCACAAGTTCGGCGGCCACGCCATGGCCGCGGGCCTGACGATCGCCGCCGCCGACGTGCCACGCTTTGCCGCCGCATTCGAGCGCGTGGGCCGCGAATGGCTGTCCGCCGAGGCGCTCGCGCGCACCGTGGAGACCGACGGCGAGCTCGAAGACGCCTGGTTCACGCCCGATTTCGTCGCAATGCTCGACGCGGCCGTGTGGGGCCAGGGCTTTCCGGCGCCCGTGTTCTCGGGCGAGTTCGAGGTGGCCTCGCAGGCGCTCGTGAAGGACAAGCATCTGAAGCTGCAACTGCTGCGCGGCCGCCAGCGCTTCAATGCGATCTGGTTCAACCACACCGAGCCGCTGCCGCAGCACACGACCGTCGCCTACCGGCTCGTGCGCGATACGTGGAACGGCGTCTCGCGCGTGCAGCTCGTCGTCGAGCACGCAGCGCTCTGAGCGACACGAGGCGCGAGCCCGGCCATCGCACCGCCCGCCGCGCCCTTGACGCATGTCCAATCGGCTATAATTCAGTGTTTTACACGCCGGATCACGATACACATGGAAGCGGAACGTCTCAACGCGATCGAAGCCCTTTTGGCGGACCTGCGCACGCGCGCGGGCGAGCTACGGGGGTATCTTTGACTACGACGTAAAAGCCCGACGGCTCGTCGAAGTCAACAGCGAACTCGAAGACCCCAACGTCTGGAACGACTCGAAGCACGCCCAGGGTCTCGGCAAGGAAAAGAAGCTGCT
>DATEJU010000602.1:0-6010 GCA_035277805.1 Paraburkholderia sp.
GCCAATGCGTCGCGCAAAGACGCGAGCGCCGCCGCGCGCCGCAAGCCCGTGCGCCGGCGCTCGCGCGTGGCGCGCGTCTGGCGCGCGCTCACGTCGCCGTTCTATCGCTACCGCAATGCCGGGATCATTCACGGCGTGCGCGTCGGGCTCGCAATGCTCGTGTCGATTTTCGCTACCACGGGCGTCGACATTCCGCACGGCATCTGGGCGTCGGTCACGCTGCTCGTGGTGATCGGCGGGCTCCAGCATCACGGCAACATCCGCAAGAAGGCCACCGAGCGGGCGCTCGGCACCGTGCTCGGCGCGCTCATCGGCCTCACGCTCATCATCGTGCAGGCGGTCACGGGCTTCACATGGCTCACGTACTTGCTCATGGCGAGCGTCGCGGCCGTGTGCAGCTATTACGCGATCGGCAAGGCGGGCTACGTGCCGCTCCTCACGGCCATCACGATGTGCATCGTCGCGGGCCACGGCGATAACCTCATCGACACGGGCCTGTGGCGCACGCTCAACGTGATGATCGGCATCGTGATCGCGCTGGCGTTCTCGTTCGCGCTGCCGCTGCACGCCACCTATTCGTGGCGCTATCGGCTCGCCGACAATTTGCGCGAGATCGGGCGTGTCTATGCACAGGTCGTGAGCGGCGCGCACGTGAGCACCAATGAGCAGCTGGAGACGTTTCGGCGCCTGAACGCGCGGCTCGTGCAGTTGCGCGGCTTGATGCCGTCGGTCGCGAAGGAGATCGACGTGCCGCTCGCGCGGCTCGAGCAGGTGCAGCGCCTGCACCGTTCGCTCCTGAGCTCGCTGGAGATGATGTCGACGGGCCTCGGGAATTACGAGCAGCAGCTCGTGCGGCTGGCCTTCGCGGGGCGCAGCGCGTGCGTGCGCGAAGCGTTGCTGACGACGGCCCGGGCGCTGCGTTTTGGCGGCTCGCGGCATCCGGAGGCGGCGGCGCGTGCGTTGCGCTCGGGCGCGCTCGAGGTTGCCGCGGGCGGATTGGGCGGGGCGGGCGTCGTACCGGGTCCGGTGCCTCGCGCGGTGCCGGAGGGGGTGTCAGTGGAGGGGCCTGCGGGGGTGCCGGACGTGGCGCCGCTGGAGTCGGGCGCCGCGCGGCTCGCACCGGAAATGCAGGGGCCTTACTGGCTCGAGCAGCGCTTCGAGGAGCAGGTGGGGCAACTGCGTGCCTTGCTCCTCGAAACCGAGCCGAGATGGAACATCGAGCGCGCGCACATGCACCGCATGGTGTGACGCGCGCGTTGGGGAGGCCGCGGCGGGCGGCTAGCTTGCAGGCTGGTCGTGCGGTGCCGAGACCATCCACGGCACGCCGAACTTGTCGGTCAGCATGCCAAAGCCAGGCGACCAGAAGGTCTTCTGGAACGGCATCGTGACCTGGGCGCCCTTGGCGAGCGCGTCGAAGTAGCGCTGCGCGGCGGCGGCGTCGGATCCCGTGAGCGAGACGCTGAAACCGGCGAACTTGTCATGCGGCGTCATGCACCCGCCGTCGGACATCATGATTTGCGCGTCGCCGATCTGCAGCGTGGCGTGCATGATTTTCTCGGCGAATTCGGGCGGCATCGGGCGCTCCGGGTCGGGTGGCGCGTCCTTGAAGCGCATCTTGAACAGCTCCTGCGCGCCGAGCGCCTCGCGGTAAAACGCGATCGCTTCCTCGCAGGTGCCGTTGTAGAACAGATAGGGCTGGATTTGCATCGTCAATTTCCTTGCGGACTGGACCGCCGGGCGATCCCGCGGTGGGCGATCCCAGGTTGGCCGGTCCCACGGGGAAACGCCGCGCTGCCTGGGTGACGCTGCGCGGCAGGGCGGGGCCGGGATGGCGCGGCATGTTGCGCCGCTGCCCTGATTCTAGGCGCTCCGGATAGCCGCACGCACTTTTTGGGGGCATGTGTCGCCAGGGTTTGCGAGAGCGCAGACGGGAATGGAGTTTGCGCGGCGCGCTGCCGCAAAGCTGGGTGGCGCATCGGCCTGGCGCGGCATGCAAAAAGGGCCGCACATGATGCATGTGCGGCCCGCGGCCCTTTGGGAGGCTCAGTGACGGCCTCGTGCGATCGTCGAGTCCTTATCGGGTTCTTATGCGGCCTTAGCGCGCACGCAGCTCCTCGATCATCTTTTCGAGCTTGATCGCATCGGCGGCGAAGGCGCGGATGCCTTCCGAGAGCTTCTCCGTCGCCATGGCGTCTTCGTTGAGCTGGAAGCGGAACGACGGCTCGTCCACGGCCACGCGCTCGATCTTTGCGTCCTTGAACGCTTCGGGCGAGAGCTTGAGCTCGACTTTCGCGGTGCTGTCGTGCAGCTTTTGCAGCAGATCCGGGCTGATCGTGAGCAGGTCGCAGCCGGCCAGCTCGACAATCTGGCTGGTGTTGCGGAAGCTCGCGCCCATCACCTCGGTCTGGTAGCCGAACTTCTTGTAGTACGCGTAGATCTTGCGCACCGACTGCACGCCGGGATCGTTCGCGCCGCCGTCCTTCGTATCGTCCCAGTCGGCGCCCTTGGCCTTCTTGTACCAGTCGTAGATACGGCCGACGAACGGCGAGATGAGCTGCGCGCCCGCTTCGGCGCATGCGGCGGCCTGGGCGAGCGAGAACAGCAGCGTCATGTTGCAGCGGATGCCGTCCTTTTGCAGCACTTCGGCCGCGCGGATGCCTTCCCACGTGGAGGCGAGCTTGATGAGCACGCGCTCGCGCGCGATGCCGGCCTGCTTGTACAGGTCGATGATGTGATGCGCCTTGTCGATCGACTTCTTCGTGTCGAACGAGAGGCGTGCGTCCACCTCGGTCGAGACGCGGCCCGGGATGATCTTGAGGATCTCGGTGCCGAAGGCGACCAGCAGGTGGTCGATGATCGATTCGACCGATTCGCTCGCGTGATCGCGCACGGTTTTTTCGAGCAGCGGGCGGTACTCGGCCTTCTGCACGGCCTTGAGGATCAGCGACGGGTTCGTCGTCGCGTCTTGGGGCTTGTACTGGACGAACTGCTGGAAGTCGCCCGTGTCGGCGACGACGGTGGTGTACTGCTTGAGCTGATCGAGTGCGGTAGTCATGTCAGGCCTTGTGGGCGCATGCGCGCCGGCGTCGGTAGGAGTTGAACGGCCTTGCGCGCCCGAGCCGCTGGCTCCTGGCGCGAAGGGCGGAACGCGAAATGCAGAACGCCTGAAACGCCTGCAGCACGTAACGGGGGCGCTGCGTCGCCGTCCTCGATGCCGTCGCCCGCAAGTACGGGGACGGAGCGCGGGCGGCGCGCGATGCCGTGCCGGTGGGCACGGCGTATCCCATCATTTTATGGCGGATCGGCTGGCGGTGCGATGACGCGTGCTCACGGGCACGCAATCCGCCCGTGCCCGCGCGATGGCTCCGCGGATTTCACGCCCGCCGCGCGCTCAGGATCACCTGCGTGATCACGCCCGCCACGAGCCCCCAGAACGCCGCGCCGATGGAGAGCAGCGTGAGCCCCGAAGCCGTCACCATGAAGGTCACGAGCGCCGCTTCGCGCTCCTTCGGGTTCTGCATGGCATTGGTGAGGCCGCTCATGATCGAGCCGAACAGCGCGAGCGCCGCGATGGAGACCACGAGCGCTTGCGGAAACGCCGCGAACAGTGCCGCGATGGTCGCGCCGAAGATGCCGGCGATCAGATAGAAGATGCCGCACCAGACGGCCGCCATATAGCGCTTCGTGCGGTCTTCGTGGGCGTGCGAGCCGGTGCAGATGGCCGCGGTGATGGCCGCGAGATTGATGCCGTGCGAGCCGAACGGCGCGAGCACAAGCGAGGCGATGCCGGTCGTGGCGATGAGCGGCGAGGAGGGCGTGTTGTAGCCATCGGCGCGCAGCACCGCGATGCCGGGCACGTTCTGCGAGGCCATGGCCACGACGAAGAGCGGAATGCCGATGCTTACGATCGCCGAAACGGAGAACGCCGGCATCGTGAAGACGGGCCTCGCGAGCGCCACGCGGAAGTGGCTGAAATCCAGCAGGCCGAGCGCCGCGGCGGCTGCCACGCCCACCACGAGCGTGCCGACGATCGCGTAGCGCGGCACCCAGCGTTTGAGCAGCAGGTAGGCGAAGAACATCGTGAGCACGAGTGGCGTCTGGACCTGCGCCGCGTGAAAGATCTCGATGCCGATCTCGAACAGGATGCCCGCGAGCAGAGCCGCAGCGATGCCTGCGGGCACGCGCTTCATCAGCGCATCGAACCAGCCGGTGAGCCCCACGGCCGTGAGCAGCACCGCGCAGACGAGATACGCGCCGATGGCCTCGGCATAGGGCACGTGCGGCAGCGAGCCGATCAGGAGCGCCGCGCCCGGCGTCGACCAGGCGATCACCGTGGGTGCGCGGTACCAGAACGATAGCCCGATGGTGGTCACGCCCATGCCGATCGAGAGCGACCAGATCCACGAGGAGATCTGTGCCGGCGAGAGATGCGCGGCCTGGCCCGCCTGGAACATCAGCACGAGCGAACTCGTGTAGCCGGTCATCATCGCGACGAAGCCCGCGACGATCGTGGCAACCGATGTGTCGGCGAAGGGCCGCAGCGGTCCCGGCCGGAATGTCGATGGCAGGTCCGGGGACGAAGGCGCGGTCATGCTGGAAATCTCCTCGTTTTATGGTTGTGCGCGCAAGGGTCTGGTCGCGTGGCGCGAGTTGCGCGTTGAAGCTGGGCAAAGCGTGTCCAGTCACACGGGGCTGGCGGTGGCGCGGTTTGCGTGAGCGTACGATACACCGCGAACGTGCTGCGCTCAGGTCGCTTCGGTACGTTACTGCGGCGCGTTGCGTGGGTACGGTGCCGCTATTTGCTCAGTACGCGCATGGCCGTTTCGAGCCCGGCGACGGTGAGCGGATACATGCGATGCCCGAGTATCTCGCGGATGATCGACACCGACTGGCGGTACTCCCATAGTCGTTCGGGCTCGGGATTGAGCCACGCGAAATGCGGGAATTGATCGGCGAGACGGCGCAGCCACACGGCGCCGGCTTCCGGGTTGTTGTACTCGACCGAGCCGCCAGGCTGCAGCACCTCATAGGGGCTCATGGTCGCGTCGCCGACGAAGATGAGCTTGTAGTCGGGCGTGAATTTGTGCAGCAGGTCCCAGGTGGGCGTGCGCTCCGCGTGGCGGCGGCGGTTGTGCTTCCACAGGTAGTCGTAGACGCAGTTGTGGAAGTAGTAGAACTCGAGGTGCTTGAATTCCGCCTTGGCCGCCGAGAACAACTCCTCGGTGCGCTTGATGTGATCGTCCATCGAGCCGCCCACGTCGAGCAGCATCAGCACCTTCACGTTGTTGTGGCGCTCCGGGACCATCTTCAGGTCGAGCCAGCCGGCGTTCGCCGCGGTGCTGCGGATCGTGTCGGTGAGATCGAGCTCTTCGGCGGCGCCCTCGCGCGCGAAGCGGCGCAGGCGCCGCAGCGCCACCTTGATGTTGCGCGTGCCGATCTCGACCTGGTCGTCGTAATCGCGGTACGCGCGCGCGTCCCACACCTTCACGGCGCTGCGCTGACCGCCTTCGCCGCCGATGCGGATGCCCTCAGGGTTATAGCCGCCGTTGCCGAAGGGCGAGGTGCCACCCGTGCCGATCCACTTGCTGCCGCCTTCGTGGCGTTCCTTCTGCTCTTCGAAAAGCTCTTTGAGGCGCTCCATGAGCTTGTCGAGGCCGCCCATCGCGTCGATCTGCGCGCGCTGCTCGGGCGTGAAGTCGCGCTCGAGGCGCTTCTTGAGCCAGTCTTCGGGGATGTCGAAGGCGAGCTCCGACTTCTTCTCGATGCCGCGGAAATACGCGCCGAACGCCTGATCGAAACGGTCGAAATACTGCTCGTCCTTCACGAGCGTCATGCGCGCGAGATAGTAGAAGTCGTCGAGCGAGGGCGCGATCACGCGCTCCTTGAGCGCTTCGACGAGCGTGAGGTACTCCTTCACGGAGACCGGCAGCTTCGCGTCTCGCAGCGTGTAAAAGAAGTCGATCAGCATGCAGGTTCTCCGGCCTTGCGAGCTTGCCCCGCGCTCAGCGCG
>DATEJU010000603.1:0-2343 GCA_035277805.1 Paraburkholderia sp.
GACGATGCGCACCTTGCCTTCGCCCTCGGTGACTTCGAGCTCCGAGATGCCCGATTCGGAGACGAGGTCGATCAGAGTCTTCAGCTTACGTAGATCCATGGTGCAGCCCCTTTGCTTTGCATACGTGAGGTGCCAGGGCGCGCGCGCCCCGGCACGGGTTTGGTGTTGTCTTGCAGAATGCCGGGTTTCTCGCCGTCGGACTCACGCGGCTGAACCGGCCGCGAGCCGGTCGAGCGCGTATTCGAGCGCGTAAAGATAACCCTTCCAGCCGAGGCCGCAGATGACACCCTCGGCCTGGTCGGAAAAATACGAGTGATGCCGGAAGGCCTCGCGGCGATGGACGTTCGAGAGATGAATCTCGACGAACGGAATGCCGACGCCTGCCAGCGCGTCCCGGATTGCCACGCTCGTGTGCGTGTACGCCGCCGGGTTGATCAGGATGAAATCCGTCTGCTCGCTGCGGGCCGCCTGAATGCGGTCCACCAGCGCGCCTTCGTGGTTGCTCTGAAACGTTGCCAGCTCCACGCCCGCATCGGCGGCACGGTCGGCGAGCGCCTGATCGATCTGCGGCAGCGTCACGCGCCCGTAGACCTCGGGTTCCCGGGTGCCGAGAAGATTGAGGTTGGGGCCGTGCAGAACCAGCAGTCGCGTCATGGTGACTTCTTTTTCCGTGGAATTGCGCGAACTTTAGCGCTGATTAGAGAAATTTGTCTAGTTTTCCATGCCGGGGATATGGCCCCGAGCACGCGCCGGGCGGTGCGCCCAGGCCGATCTTCCGCTAACTGCCCCAAATTTCGCAGCAAAAAGTGCCGTACGGCCGCTAAGATCCGGTCAATTGTTCCGCGGCATTTGGGCTGTGTCAGAGCGTATCAAGCGTATGGCGCAGCTCGTCCATCTTGATTTGGCCTAATTTTGTCGCACGTACGATGCCGTTCGCGTCGATTACCACGGTGTAAGGCAAGCCGCCGGCGGCGTTGCCGAACGCGCGCGCGACATCCGCGCCGCCGAATCCAGCAATGTAGATGGGATAGTCGACCGGTACTTTTTTGAGAAAATTCTGGATGTTCGCGGCCGAATCGACGCCAAGGCCGACGAACTGAATGCCCTTTTTGGCGTACTCGCGCTGTAGTGCGGAGAGTTCGGGCATCTCTTCGACGCATGGCCCGCACCACGACGCCCAGAAGTTCACCACGATCGGGTGGCCTTTATAGATAGAGAGCGATTGGGGCTTGCCGTCGGGGTTGGTCACGGCGGCCGTCCAGAGCTGGCCGACCGCATCCGGCTTGCTGGCGACCAATGCCGCGTCGGCGACGCCGCTGTTGCCGCTGTTTGCATAATGTCCCGCCAGGATGCCGCCGCCGGCTGCCACCGCCGCCACTGCGACGCCGGCCAGAATCCGCTTCGTGTTCATTGCTGCGCTTAAGCTCTATATGAGTCAGGTGGTGGAGGAGGTGGCGCCGCTCTCGTCGATCAGCGCCTGGAGCGCCTGCGCATTCGCGCGTGGCAGACGCCCGCGCGCATCGGCACGCACCGCGCCGCGCAGGTCGTCGGTATTGTAGAGCGCAACGTGTATGCCCACTGGCTCCTCGTCGCGCGACGGCTGCCACATGAAGCTGAACGTTTCCACGTAGCCGCGAGCGGCGAAATGGCGCGTTTCCGAAACGTCGTACTGCACGTTCGCGTTCAGGAGCCAGATCGCGACGTCCTTCGCGTTGTCGCAGAAGATCTGCAGATGGATATCCGAGTGCTCGCCGGCCGTGCCGTTGAGCACCGCGCCGGTCAGAAACGGATTGAACGGCTCGAGCCGCCGCATCCATTCGAGCGCGATCTCGCGCAGGCGCCGGAGGATCGCCGGCTGGTGCTCGCCCTGAAAGAGGGCCTGATATTCGCGGATTTCGTCTTCGATCTGATCGTTATCGGGCAGCCAGGCGCCTTCGATGCGCGTGTCCCCCACCACCTGCCGTGCGGCCTTGCGTTTGGCGGTGGCGTAATCGAGGCCATCCTCGGCGATCAACCTTGCTGCCGCGATGGCGATTTCCTCGCGCGCGCGCTGGGGATCGAAATGTGATCTGCGAACCATGCGTCCATCATACTAGAGATCGCATGGCGCCCTCGTTGGCTCCCGTTCGGGCCTGGCCTCGCCGCATCGGCCGCTCGTCGGCCCGCTGCGGCGAAAAAGCCGCAGGGCCTCGGGTACAATAGCGTTCTTTGCTCCGGCGGCTCACGCCGCCGTCTTCGCTGTACCCATCCCTATAAACTGTTCAACCCGTTCACGACGCCCGCGCGGCGCGACAGGCTTATGCACATCCATATCCTCGGCATCTGCGGCACGTTCATGGGCGG
>DATEJU010000604.1:0-2000 GCA_035277805.1 Paraburkholderia sp.
GACGACGAAACGACTCTTGACCGAAGCCGAAATCCTGAAGATGAGCGACAAGGATTACATGAACGAGGATCAGCTCGCCTTCTTCAAAAACCGGCTCGAACAGCTGCAGGCGGAAATTCTCCGCAATGCGGGCCAGACCACTGAGAATCTGCGCGAAACCGTAATCGTGCCGGATCCGGCCGATCGCGCGACGATCGAAGAAGAGCACGCGCTCGAGCTGCGCACGCGCGATCGCGAGCGCAAGCTGCTGAAGAAGGTGCAGCAATCGCTCGCGCGCATCGAAGCCGGCGACTACGGCTGGTGCGAGGAAACGGGCGAGCCGATCGGCATCCCGCGTCTGCTCGCACGCCCCACCGCCACGCTCTCGCTCGAGGCGCAGGAGCGCCGCGAACTGCGCCAGAAGCTGTTCGGCGATTGACTGGCTGCCGGCGCCGCCGCGCGGCGGGTGCCGGATTTTTCTGCCTTCCTAGTTGAAGCGCACGGAGTCCCGTGCGCTTTTTTGTTTGCGCGCTGCTCTTGCGCGCTTGCCCGCCTCACGCGGATTCGTCTGCGTTTTCAGGACCGCGCCGTGCGTCCTGCCTTTATCCCGATTTCCAGGCCGCGAGCCCTTGAACTGCCCGCCACCGCCCTAAACTTCTACCGACACGCCTGCTCGCGCGCCTGGATTCCATCATTGGCGCGCGCGGCGCGTACCGAATCCGACAATGCGGCGTGGCGGCAAGCGTCACGCCGCTCCAGCCCTGCCTGGCATCAACGGTAAAAAGGAACGCACATGGAGCAATTTCACGGCACGACAATCGTTTCCGTGCGGCGCGGCGACAAGGTCGCGCTCGGCGGCGACGGTCAGGTCACCCTCGGCAACATCGTCATGAAGGGCGGCGCGAAGAAAGTCCGGCGCATCTACGGCGGCAAGGTGATGGTGGGCTTCGCAGGCGGCACGGCCGATGCGTTCTCGCTGCTCGACCGCTTCGAAGCCAAGCTCGAGAAGCATCAGGGCAATCTCACGCGCGCGGCCGTCGAGCTCGCGAAAGACTGGCGCACCGACCGCATGCTGCGCCGCCTCGAGGCCATGCTGATTGCCGCCGACGCCCAAACCACGCTCGTCATCACCGGCAACGGCGACGTGCTCGACCCCGAAGAAGGCATCTGCGCGATCGGTTCGGGCGGTGCGTATGCGCAGGCCGCGGCCCGCGCGCTCGTGGAGAACACCGAGCTCTCGCCGCGCGAGATCGTCGAAAAGTCGCTCGAAATCGCGGGCGACATGTGCATCTACACGAATCACAACCGCGTGATCGAAACCATCGAGTAACCCGCAGCGCGACGTACAAAAACGCGCGTACAGACGAGAAGGAATCAGGATGAGCACCATGACCCCCGCCGAGATCGTCTCGGAACTCGACAAGCACATCATCGGCCAGGCAAACGCGAAGAAGGCCGTGGCTGTCGCGCTGCGCAACCGCTGGCGCCGCCAGCAGGTGGCCGAGCCGCTGCGCCAGGAAATCACGCCGAAGAACATCCTCATGATCGGGCCGACGGGCGTCGGCAAGACCGAAATCGCGCGGCGTCTCGCGAAGCTCGCCGACGCGCCCTTCATCAAGATCGAAGCGACCAAGTTCACCGAAGTAGGCTACGTGGGCCGCGATGTGGACAGCATCGTGCGCGACCTCATCGAGATCTCGGTGAAGCAGACGCGCGAATCGGAAATGCGCAAGGTGCGCAGCAAGGCCACCGATCAGGCCGAAGACCGCATCCTCGACATCCTGCTGCCGAGCGCGCGTCCGGTCGGCTTCGGTTCCTCGTCGGCCGATGCGAGCCACGGCGAAAGCGACAACGCCACGCGCCAGACCTTCCGCAAGCGTCTGCGCGAAGGCCAGCTCGACGACAAGGAAATCGAGCTCGACGTCGAGCAGCCGCAAGTGGGCATGGACATCATGGGGCCGCCGGGCATGGAAGACATGACCGAGCAGATCCGCTCGATGTTCGCCAATCTCGGCGGCGGC
>DATEJU010000605.1:0-20193 GCA_035277805.1 Paraburkholderia sp.
AAGCCGAAGCCGGTAGCGCGCCCGGTGCCGAAGGCACTGAAAGCGCCGAAAGCGCCCAACAGGCGCAAAGCGTCGCGGCAGTGGCCGATGCCCCGGCATCGGCCGCCGTAGCATCGGCACCAGCCGCCGCGGCATCGGCACAGGCCAGCCCCAGCGGCATGACCGCGCCGGGCGCCTGGCTCGACGCGTTCCGCAAGGATGTACAGAGCGTATTGCTCGCCGAACTCGATGTTCGGTTTCAACCGGTCGAAGGGCTGCTCGCGGCCCTTCGTGCCCGCTAGTAGCGCACGCTAACCCAAACGCTATGTCCAGACTTCGTATCGATCTCGTTGTTTTCCTCGCCGGTCTTGTAGCAGTGTGCTGGATCGCCGCCGGCTATGCCGGCTCGAATCCGCTCGCGCTGGCCGTCACCGTGCTGATCGGCGCCTGCTATGTGGCCGGCGCGTTCGAGCTGTACCGCTACGCCCAGGCCACCGCCACGCTCGCGCGCGCCGTGGGTGCCATGGATGCCGTGGGTGCATCTCCCCGGCCCGCCGCTTCGCTCGGCGCCTGGCTCGACCCGTTGCATCCGAGCCTGCGCAGCGCCGTGCGCGCACGCGTCGAAGGCGAGCGCGTCACGCTGCCCGGCCCGTCGCTCACGCCCTATCTGGTCGGCATGCTCGTGCTGCTGGGCATGCTGGGCACGCTGCTCGGCATGGTGACGACGCTGCGCGGCACCGGCGTGGCGCTCGACGGCGCGACCGATCTCGAGGGCATCCGCGCCGCGCTCGCCGGTCCGATCCGCGGCCTGGGCTTCGCGTTCGGCACCTCGATCGCGGGCGTAGCCAGCTCGGCGATGCTGGGCCTCCTTTCCGCGCTGTGCCGCCGCGCGCGCATCGAGGCCGCCCAGCGCCTCGACGCCCGGATCGCCACCACGCTGCGCCCGTTCTCCCAGGCGCATCAGCGTGAGACGAGCTTCGCGCTGATGCAGCGTCAAGCCGAGGCGATGCCGCAACTGGTCGAGCGCCTCGAGGCGATGATGCTCGCCATCGAGCGCCAGGGCGCCACGCAAGGCGAGCGCCAGCTCGCGAACCAGCAAGCGTTCCTCGGCAACGCCGAGGCGGCTTATGCGCGCCTCGCGTCGTCGGTGGGCGAATCGCTCAAGGCGAGCGCCGCCGAAAGCGCGCGCGCCGCCGGCGCGGCCTTCGCGCCCGTCGTGGAAGCGACGATGGCGGGCCTCGCGCGCGAAAGCGGCGCGCTGCACCGCACCCTCACGCAAGCCGTGGAGCGTCAGCTCGACGGCATCGCCTCGGGCTTCGAGGCCAATACCACGCGCGTGGCCGGCATCTGGAATGAAGCCCTCGCGGACCAGCGCCGCTCGGGCGAAGCACTCGCGCGCGATCTGCAAGGCGCGCTCGAGCGCTTCACCGCGACCTTCGAGGAACGCTCGGTCAGCCTGGTGCAGGACATCGACGCGCGTCTCGCGGCATCGGCTTCCGGCGTCTCGCAGGCATGGCAGGAAGCGCTCGCGCGCCAGGAGCGCGCCGGCGAAAAGCTTGCGGGCGACAATCAGCAAGCGCTCTCGGCAGCCGCCGCGGCCTTCGAGCAGCACTCGGCTGCGCTCCTGCGCGCCGTGAGCGATGCGCAGGCGAATCTGCAGACGCAGCTCGTCGCGCGCGACGAGGCGCGCCTTGCGACGTGGAGCGAAACGCTCGGCGCGATGGGCGCCACGCTGTACGACGAATGGCGCTCGACCAGCGTGCAGGCGGCGGAGCATCAGCAGTCGGTTTGCGCGACGCTCATGCAGACCGCCGAGGCGATCACGGCCCAGAGCGAAACGCACGCGAAGGGCATGCTCGCTGAAATCTCGCGCGCCGCCGAATCGGCAACGGCTGCCTGGCAGACGGCCAGCACCCAGGCGGCCGAGCGTCAGCAGGCCGCATGCGAGACGCTGACTCAAACCGCGAGCGATATCGCCGCGCACGCCAGCACGCACACGAACAGCACGATAGCCGAGATCACGCGCGTGGCCGAAGCTTCGGCGGCGGCGTGGCAAGCCGCAAGCACGCAGGCGGCCGAACGCCAGCAAGCGATTTGCGATGCGCTCGCGAAGACCGCGAACGACATTGCTACGCAGACCGAAGCACATGCGAGCGGCACGATTGTGGAGATCGCACGTGCGGCCGAGGCGAACGCATCGGCGTGGCAAGCGGCAAGCGCGCAGGCCGCAGAGCGCCAGCAAATCATTTGCGACGCCCTCGCAAAGACCGCCAGCGACATCGCCACGCAAACCGAAGCGCACGCCAGCGGCACCATCGCCGAAATCGCGCGTGCAGCGCAGGTCAACGCAACGGCATGGCAAGCCGCAAGCACCCAAGCAGCCGAGTACCAGCAAGCAACCTGCGACGCGCTCGCAAAAACCGCCAACAACATCGCCGCACAAACCGAAGCGCACGCCAACGGCACCATCGCCGAAATCGCGCGCCTCGTCGATGCCGCATCGGAGGCGCCGCGCGTGGCCGCCGAAGTCGTCGCCGAGCTGCGCCAGAAGCTCTCCGAGAGCATGGTCCAGGACACCGCGATGCTCGAGGAGCGCAGCCGTCTGCTCTCCACCGTCACCACGCTGCTCGACGCCGTGAACCACGCGAGCACCGGGCAGCGCACCGCCATCGACGCGCTCGTGCAGACCTCGGCGGGCCTCATGGAGCGCGTGGGCGCGCGCTTCGACCGGCAAGTCGAAACCGGCGCGCAGACGCTCGAAGGCGCAGCGGCCCAGGTCACCGGCAGCGCCGTCGAGATGGCGAGCCTGGGCGACGCGTTCGGCGCGGCCGTGCAGCACTTCGGCGAATCGAACGACAAGCTCATGACGCAGTTGCAGCGAATCGAAACCGCGCTCGACAAGTCGCTCGCGCGCAGCGACGACCAGCTCGCCTACTACGTCGCCCAGGCCAAGGAAGTGATCGACCTGAGCCTGCTTTCGCAGAAGCAGATCGTCGAGAACCTGCAGCGTTTCAGCGCTCAAGCGGGGGCTGAAGTCGCATGAACGACGAAATCGACGGCGGCGTAGAGCCCACCGCGCCGGTCTGGGCCGCGTTCGGCGACCTGATGGCGGCACTGCTGGGCGCGTTCGTGCTGATTCTCGTCGGCGTGATCGGCATGCAGCTCGAAGCGTCCACGCGCCTCGCCAACGAGGTCAAGCAGCGGCAAATCGAAACGCAGCGGCGCAAGACGCTCGAGCAGGCGCTGGCCGGGCCGCTCGCGGCCGGGCGCGTGACGCTCGTGAACGGGCGCATCGGCATCAGCGGCAACGTGTTGTTCGCGCTGAACTCCGACCAGCTCCAGCCGCAAGGCCGCGAACTGCTCAAGAGCCTGGCGGGGCCGCTCGCCGCGTATCTGCGCGACCGCGACCAGATCCTCATGGTGAGCGGTTTCGCCGACGACCAGCAGGTCCACGCCGGCAACCGCCGCTTCGCGGACAACTGGGAGCTCTCCGCCGAGCGCGCGCTCACCGTGACGCGCGCGTTCATCGATGCGGGCGTGCCGGCGGCGTCGGTGTTCGCGGCGGCGTTCGGCTCGGAGCAGCCCGTGAGCTCGAACGCCGACGAGGCAGGCCGCGCGAAGAATCGCCGCGTGGAAATCGCGGCGGTGCCACGGCCCGCGAGCAGCGCGCGTGCGGGAGCGACGGCGCATGACGGCCATGAGTGACGGCGCACGCGACGAAGCCACACACGCGCGCGCCACGCTCGATGGCTGGCGCGCGCAAGGCGCAGACCGGCTCGATCCCGTGCGCTACGCGTTGATCGACGCATTGGACCGGCGCGCCAGCACGCATGCCGGCGCGGCGCGACGTGTGCTGGACGCACGCATCGATGCCTTGCTCGCCGACTATGCCGCCGGGGTCGAGCGCGCCACATCGAACGCGATATCGAACCCACCAGCGCATGCGGACAACACGGCACTGCAAAACACCACCACGCACGGCAACCTCGCCGCACAAATTGGCAGTGCTGACCACCTCGCACGCAGCGGCCCGCCTGCGGAGCTGCTCGATTACTTCCGCGATGTCTGGTCGAAGCTGAGCGCCGACCAGCAGGTGCAGCAATCGCTCGATCAAGTGCCGAAGAATGCGGGGCCGCTCAATTCGAGCAGCCTCGTGCACCGCGCGCTGCTGCTCATGCGCGAACTCTCGCCGGGATATCTGCGCCAGTTCCTCGCGTATGCCGACGCGCTCTCGTGGCTCGAAGACCTGAGCGCCGCTACGGCGCCCGCGCCAAAAGAAGCGCCGCGCGCGGGCGCGGCGAAAGAAGGTGCGAAGAAGGGAACGCGCAAGCGCTCGCGATAGCCACCGCCGAGTGCCGATTCGCAAAACAGCGGCGCGGGGCAGCTTCGCATGGCCCGCGCGCCGCGCACGATCTCAACGATGCGCCTGGGCTAGCGGCTTTTGCTCGCCGCTGCCAGCCTTGCGCCCGAGCACCAGCGTCACCACCGCGGACACCGCGAGCGTCCCCGCCACCACATACAAGCCCGCGCCATAGCCACCGGTTGTGTGCTTGAGCCAGCCGATCACCGAAGGCCCGACGAAGCCGCCCAGGTTGCCGAGCGAGTTGATCATCGCGATCCCCGCCGCGGCGCCCGCGCCCGAGAGGAACGCACTCGGCATCGCCCACAACGGCGCCTTGGCCGCGCTGATGCCCACGTTGGCCAGCACGAGCGCCCCCACGATCGCGGCTGTGCCGTTCGCGCCGGCCGCCAGCACAAACCCGGCGCATGCCAGCAGGCATGGCACCACCACGTGCCACGTGCGCTCCTGGGTACGGTCCGAATGGCGCGCCCACACCACCATCGCCACCACTGCCGCCACGCTCGGAATGCCCGTGAGCAGGCCGGTCTGCAGCGGGCTGTAGCCGAGCTGCTTGACGATCAGCGGCGCCCAGATGCCAAGCGTATAGAGCCCCGCCGAGGTGCCGAAGTAGATCAGCGCCAAGGCAAGCACGCGCGGATTGCACAGCGCCGCCAGCACCGCGCCCGTATGGCCATGCTGCGCGTTGCGCGCGCTCGCCTCTTCGTCGAGCTTGGCGAGGAGCCACGCCTTTTCGTCGTCGGCGAGCCATTTCGCCCTGGCCGGCGCATCGGTCAGGCAGCGCAGCACCGCGAAGCCCAGCAACACAGCCGGAATCGCTTCGAGCACGTAGAGCATTTGCCAGTCCGCGAGACCGAACATCGGCTTCATCTGCATAATCGCGCCCGAGATGGGCGAGCCGATGGCCGTGGAGATGGGCGCGGCGGCCATGAACCACGCGGCGGCCACGGCGCGCTGGCGCGAGGGAAACCACTGGCTCAGATACAGGATGATGCCGGGAAAGAAGCCCGCTTCCGCTATGCCCAGCAAGAAACGCAGCGTATAGAAACTCGCAGGACCGCTAACGAATGCCGAAGCCGCACTCACGATGCCCCACGTGACCATCACGCGCGCGATCCAGACGCGCGCGCCCACGCGATGCAAGATGAGATTGGACGGCACTTCGAAAATAAAGTAGCCGATAAAAAACAGTCCGCCGCCAAGGCCGTAAGCCGCCGACGAAAGGCCGATGGCCTTGTTCATCGACATCGCGGCGAAGCCGACGTTGACGCGGTCCAGAAAGCTCACGAAATACAGCAGCATCACAAACGGGATGATGCGCCACATGAGTTTCTTCGAGACCCGGGTTTCGAGTTCGGGATGCATATGTCTCCTCCTTGGAGACCGTGCCGCGCGCGCGGGGCGGGCCACGGTTTCAGAGCGGCGCGTGCGTGTGTCGTAGTGGATTCGTGTGCATATGCACGCGCCGTAAAGCAGCGGCGAGCGACGGCTCAGGCCGCCACGGCAACCTTTTCGATCAGCGCGCACACGGCATCGGTCACCTGCGCCGTGGTTGCCTTGCCGCCGAGGTCTCCCGTATGCAGCGCCGGGTCGGCGGTGACGCGCTCGATTGCGGCCATCACCTGCTGCGCCGCGGCCTGCTCGCCCAGATGCTCGAGCATCATCACGACCGACCAGAATGTCCCCACCGGGTTCGCGAGGCCCTTGCCCATGATGTCGAACGCCGAACCGTGGATCGGCTCGAACATCGACGGATAGCGGCGCTCGGGGTCGATGTTGCCGGTGGGCGCGATGCCGAGGCTGCCCGCGAGCGCGGCAGCCAGATCGCTCAGGATGTCCGCGTGCAGATTGGTCGCGACGATGGTGTCGAGCGTAGCCGGCCGGTTCACCATGCGAGCCGTTGCGGCGTCAACGAGTTCCTTGTCCCACTTCACGTCCGGAAATTCAGCGGCGATCTGGTTCGCGATCTCGTCCCACATCACCATGGCGTGACGCTGCGCGTTGCTCTTCGTGATCACCGTGAGCAGCTTGCGCGGACGCGACTGCGCAAGACGAAACGCGAAGCGCATGATGCGCTCGACGCCGGCGCGCGTGAGGATCGACACGTCCGTGGCCGCCTCGATCGGATGGCCCTGGTGCACGCGCCCGCCCACGCCCGCGTATTCGCCCTCGGAGTTCTCGCGCACGATCACCCAGTTCAGGTCTTGCGGGCCGCAGCGCTTGAGCGGCGCGTCGATGCCGGGCAGGATGCGCGTCGGGCGCACGTTCGCGTATTGGTCGAAGCCCTGGCAGATCTTCAGGCGCAGGCCCCAGAGCGTGATGTGATCGGGCACGCCGGGGTCGCCCGCGGAGCCGAACAGGATCGCGTCCTTGTCGCGGATCTTTTCCAGGCCATCGGCGGGCATCATCACGCCGTTGGCGCGGTAGTAGTCGGCGCCCCAGTCGAAGTTCTCGAATTCGAAGGCGAACGAGCGGTTCGTGCGCGCCAGCGCCTCCAGCACGGCCTTGCCCGCCGGCACGACCTCCTTGCCGATGCCGTCGCCGGGAATGGTTGCGATGCGATACGTCTTCATGGTGTCCGTCTCCACGTCCTTCGATTGAATGTGGCATCGACTTTACCCAACCAGAGGCGCCGCAACCGGTGCTAGACTCAAAGCATTCTTAACTTTAATTCACAAGTGCGGATCATTCATGAGCGAAGCCGTGCATCCCGCCGATCTCTCGTTCTTCTCCACGCTTTCGGCGGCGGGCAGCCTGAGCGCGGCGGCGCGCGAGCTGGGCCTGACCGCCGCCGCCGTGAGCAAGCGGCTCGCGCAGATGGAGGAGCGCGCGGGCGTGCCGCTCGTGAACCGCACCACGCGGCGCATGATGCTCACGCCCGAGGGCGAGCTGTATCTGGAGCGCGCGCGGCGCATTCTCGACGAGATCGATGAGCTGGCCGAGCTGCTCGGCAGCGCGAAGAAGAGCCCCAAGGGGCTCCTGCGCGTGAATGCGACGCTCGGCTTCGGGCGCAGCCACGTGGGCCCGGCCATCTCGCGCTTCGTGGCGAAGCATCCGCAGGTCACGGTGCAATTGCAGCTCTCGGTGGCGCCGCCACCGCTCACCGACGACACCTTCGACGTCTGCATCCGCTTCGGCGAGCCGCCCGACACGCGCGTGGTGGCGCGCCGCCTCGCGGCCAACCGGCGCCTGCTGTGCGCGGCGCCCGCGTATCTCGCACAGCACGGCCTGCCCACGACGGCACAGGAGCTTGCGCGCCACAACTGCATCGGCATTCGCCAGGGCGACGAGGCCTACGGCGTCTGGCGGCTCACGTCGGGGCGCGGCGCGGCGCACAAGACCGAGGCGGTGCGCATCAACGGCAATCTCACCACCAACGATGGCGAGATCGCCGTGCGCTGGGCGCTGGAGGGGCACGGCATCCTGATGCGCGCCGAGTGGGACATCGCCGACTATCTGGCCGACGGCCGGCTCGTGCAGGTGCTGCCCGAGTACGACACACCCAACGCGGACATCTATGCCGTGTATCTGCAGCGGCATCAGATGTCCACGCGCATCCGTGCGTTCGTCGATTTCCTCGCGCTCGAGCTCAAGGCGCGCAAGGCCTGAGCGGCCCGGTGCGGGGCACTTCGAGAAGCCTTGCGCACAGCCGGGCGCAGGGTCTTCCCGGCATGCCAATGCGGGCTAGACCCGCTTGACCGGCGCGCGCCGCTGGTCTACTTTCGTCAGATCAAATGAGCTTTCCCGGTCCTGTCACCATGCCTGAATCGAATATTGCTCCGTACTCCGAAGTCCTCATCGACGTGCAGTCGCTGCATGCGTTCGTCGTCGCCATCTGGCAGGCTGCTGGAAGCGCGGCGCGCGAGGCGCAACTCGTCGCCGATCATCTCGTCGCGGCCAATCTCGCGGGCCACGACTCGCACGGCGTGGGCATGATTCCGCGCTATATGCGCGCGTGCCGCGAAGGCGCGCTCAAGCTCAATGGTCACGCCGAGCTCGTGCGCGACGCCGGCGCCGTGCTCACCGTCGAAGGCGGCCGCGCGTTCGGCCAGGTCGTCGCGTACGAGGCGATCGAGCGCGGTATCGCGCGCGCGAAGGAGCTGGGCATCTGCGCACTCGGCCTGCGCAACGCGCACCATATCGGCCGCATTGGCCACTGGGCCGAGCAATGCGCGCAGGCCGGGCTCGTCTCGTTCCATTTCGTCAACGTGGCCGGCGACCCGCTCGTCGCGCCGTTCGGCGGCATCGACCGGCGCTTCGGCACGAATCCCTTTTGCGCGGCCTTTCCGCGTCCGGGCCGCCCGCCGCTGGTGCTCGACTTCGCGACCAGCGCGATTGCCGCGGGCAAGGTGCGCGTGGCGTTCAACAAGGGTGTGGACGCGCCCGCAGGCGCGCTGATCGACTATGACGGCGCGCCCACGCGCGACCCCGGCGCCCTCTTCAGCGAGGGTCAGCACGGCGCCCTGCTCGCCTTCGGCGGCGCGGTGGCCGGCCATAAGGGCTCGGGGCTGGCCGCCATGTGCGAGATCTTTGCGGGCGCGCTCACGGGTGGCTTTACTTCGCATGCCGAAACACTCGTCACCAGCAACGCCATCGTCAATTGCATGTTCTCGGTGATCGTGAATCCCGAGGCCTTCGATGCGCCCGCGCGCGACGCACAAGCCGATGCGTTCGTCGACTGGCTCAAGGCCACGCGTCGCGAAAGCGGCGTCGACGAGATCCTGCTGCCCGGCGAGCGCGAGGACGCCACGCGCGGCGTGCGCGGCGCGAGCGGCATTCCGGTCGACAAGGAAAGCTGGACGCAGATCGTGGAAGCGGCGCGCGCGGCGGGCATGAGCGACGCGGCAATCCGGCCGTTCCTGCCGCGCTGAACCGCGCCAGACCTCGCTAAGCCGGGCCAGACCGCATTAAGCCCCACGGCGCGCGAGCAGAGCGCGGCGCGCGCCACCGCACGTGCCACACGCCCGGTGCGCGGGCGCGCTTCCCGCGTACCCGCCACACTCACGCGCCGTGCGGTACGCCCGGCGCGTGAGGTACGCCGTGCGGATCGCGCACGCTGCGCGCGTACTGCTTGGGCGCCATGCCCGACCAGCGCCGGAACGCGCGAATGAACGCCTTCTCCGACGCATAACCCACGCTCGTCGCAATCTCGATCAGCCGCCGCCGCGAATCGCGCAGCGCGCCGCTCGCGACATACATGCGATATGCGGTGAGGTGCCCGATCGGCGTTTCCTCGACGAGCTCGACGAAACGCGCACTGAAGCGCGAGCGCGACATGCCCGCCGTGGCCGCGAGCGACTGCACGGTCCAGTCGCGCTCCGGGTGGCGATGCAGTTGCGCGATTGCCCGGCCGATCTGCGGGTCCATCAGACCGCGCAGCCAGCCCGTGTGACTGATCGCCGATGCGAGATGCGCGCGCAGCAACTGCACGAACAGCACGTCGGCGAGGCGCGCCGCCGCGACCGCCCAGCCCGGCTGGCACGCCATCGATTCGCGGATGAAGGCCATCAGCGTATCGGCGAGCCAGGGGCCGACCGCGGGATCGTTCGCGCGCACGTGAATGAGCGGCGGCAGCACCGAGAGAAGTGGATTGCGCACCGCCTCGCGGTAAAACACGATGCCCGTATAGAGGTCGCAGACCTCGCCGCCACCGCCCGCCGTGAGCCGCAAGGGCGTGTCGAAGCTCGGACGGATGCCCTTGCGCGCGACGAGATCGTCGAAGGGCACCGGCGCGACGCCGGGCGCCGAAGCGAGCACGTGCTCGTGACCGTGCGGCAGCAGCACGAAGTCGCCCGCCTCGACGCGCAGCGGCTCCATGCCTTCCACGGCGATGTAGTAAGGGCCGCCGAACGCGGTCCTGAACGCAGCGCCTTCGACCGCCGGCTTCACGAACGCCCACGGCGCCGCGAGCGAGAAGTGCCCCGTCACCACGGCGTCGGCGCGCAGATCCGCCAGCGCGGCGCTCAACAGGTCTGTCGCCATTTGCTCCTCTCCGTTTCCCTTCGGGTACGGCCTTTTCGCTCGCGGCGGGGCGACGTACGCCGCACGCCGCCTCAGAAGCGCTGCTGGATACCCATCATCGCGCCGAACTGGTTCGCGCCCATCGGCACCGTGCCACCCGCGGCCACGGCGTTCGCCGCGAGCGCGCTATTCATCATGTAACCCAGCGAAGCATAAAGCGTCGTGCGCTTCGAGACGAAATAGTTTGCACGCGCGACCAGCAACGTCGAATTCGAATCATCGCGCAAGATGTAGCGCAGTGCCTGCGCATCGAGCGCGAGCGTGGGCATCACGTAGTACTCCGCGCCGAGAAAAAAGAGGTCCGACTGGGCGTGCTCGGCCGCCGCGGTGTTGCGGCGAATCCAGCCACCGCCCACCTTGCCCGCGCCGAACTTCACGTAGGCATCGACGATCGCGCGCTTGTCGGTGTCGGCGCTGCTCACGAGCGGCGCCGAGGCGCCGGGCCCGCCGTACATCACATCGTACGAGGCCGCCGCGCCGCCCCACGCGTTGTCGTAGGCGAGCATCATCGTGTACTGGCGGCAGGCCACGGCGTCGCCGGGAAGCTGGCCGCCGCAATTGGTTGCCGAAGGCCCCGCCGGTCCCGCCGCATCGCGCCCGAAGCTATAGGTGCCGCCCACCGTCACGCCATGGAATTTGCCGAGGTAGCCCACGGCGTTGTCGCTGCGCGCATTCGGCAGATAGCCGTCGAAGCTCGCCATCGAATGAATCGACGGGCCGATCACGTCCGCGTTGAGCAGCACGTACATCGACATGTTCATCTGGCGGCCCAGCGTGAGCGTGCCGTAGTCGCTGCTCACGCCCACATTCGCCTGGCGCCCGAACAGGCGGCCGCCGTAATTGAGCGCACCGCTATTGGGCGCGAAGCCGTTCTCCAGCACGAAGAAGGCCTTGTAGCCGCCGCCCAGATCCTCCTGGCCGCGCAGGCCGAAACGCGACGGCACCTCGCCCGTGAGCGAGGGCATGCCGACGAACGAGCCGCCCTTCGCCGCGTTGTTGTAGTACTCGATGCCCGTGTCGACGATGCCATAGAGCGAGACGCTGCTTTGCCCCCAGGCGAGCGCCGACGTGCCGGCGAGCAAGGCTGCCGCAATCATCTTTTCCATCACGTGTCTCCAATTTTTTTATCAGTAGTATTTATTTATAGGTATGCCTGCCAGGACGCTCGCGCGGCCCGGCTTCAGTAACGCGCGCGCTCCCGTCATTCGGTCTTGCTGCCCGCAAGAATCCATTGCGCGATCATCCGCGCGTCGCTCGCGCTGATGGCGTTGGGCGGCATCGGCACGGCGCCCCACGTGCCCGAGCTGCCGTTCTGGATGTGCGCGGCGAGCGTGGCGGCTGCGCCCGGCTTGCCCGCATAGCGTGCGGCCACGTCGCGCCAGGCGGGGCCCACGAGCTTCTTGTCCACCGCATGACAGCCAAAGCACGCGTGCTGCGTGGCAATCTGGCGAGCGCGCGCCGCATCGACGGTGGGCTCGGCAAGCGCATTGGTGACGAAAAATGCGCCCGCGAACGTAACTAATAAATAAGGAATCCGTATCATGGCGAAGACTGTATTGTGAGGAAAATGCGGTTTGATATTCAGGCCAGCGCCTGTTCGAGCGGCATCGTGCGCAAGCGCGTGCCGGTCGCCTCGAACAATGCGGCGGCCACGGCAGGCGCGACGGGCGGCAGCGCCACCTCGCCGCAACCTTGCGGCGTGCGGTCGCTCTCGACGATCTCCACTTCGATCTTCGGCATCTGCGAGAGGTACAGAAGCGGGTAGTCCGAGAAGTTCCCCTGCACCACCGCGCCGTCCTTGAACGTGATTTCGCTCTTGAACGTATTGGTGAGCGCGAAGCCAATACCGCCCTCCATCATCTCGCTGATCAGCATGGGATTGACCGCCTGGCCGCAGTCGATGCCGCCCACGACGCGCTCGAGCTTCGCCTTGCCGTCCACCATGCGCAGTTCGGCAACGATGGCGACGTAAGTCGTGAATGCGCCGCCGCGCCCCGTGTAGAGGCTGTATGCGAGACCCCGATACACGCCCGGCGCAGGCTTGCGCGCCCAGTTCGCCCTGGCCGCCGTGCGTTCGAGCACGCGCAGCGCGAGCGGGTCGTCGCGCAGCAGCCTGCGCCGATACTCGAGCGGATCGATGCGTGCGGCGTGCGCAAGCTCGTTCACGAAGCTTTCGAGGAAGAAGATGCTGGACGTGCTGCCTACGCTGCGCATGAAGCTCACGGGAATATGCTGGTCGACGCAAACCGAATCGACGAGCAGATTCGGCACCGTGTAGCCGAGGTCGTAGAGGCCGTCGAGCATGGTCTCGTCCCAGCCGCCCGCCTTTTCGAAGTAGTCGCGCTTGATCGACCAGTACAGCGACTGCCCCACCACGCGCAGATGCATCGCGCGCGGGTAGCCGTCGGCGCCAAGCACGGCGCGCATGCGCGCGGAAACGCCGGGGCGGTATAAGCCGTGGCGGATATCGTCCTCGCGCGAGCGGGTCACCTTCACCGGCCGGCCCACGGCTTTCGAGGCAACAGCCGCGTGGATCACGAAATCGGGCACGTATTTGCGTCCGAAGCTGCCGCCGAGGAAGGTTGTATTCACAATCACCTTCTCGGGCGGCAGCTTGAAGAGGCCGCCGAGCGCCCAGCGCACTTTGTCCTGCCCCTGGATCGGGCCCCAGACTTCGATCTCGTGTTCGCGCACATGCACCGTCGCGTTCACGGGCTCCATCGTCGCGTGGACGATGTATGGCGTGTGGTAGTCCGCTTCGATCAGCTTCGCGCCCGCGGATGCATCATGCGTGCCCGGCGTACGCCCGGCGGCAACGGCTTCGAATTGCGCCGGCGCGTCGCCGATGCGCGTGGCCACCACCGCATGCTCCGACATCAGCGCGGCCTTGCGTTGCGCGAGAATCGCCGCGCTGTCCGCCGGCGCTCCGCCGTCTTCCCATTGCACGTCGAGCGCGCCGCACGCCTTGCTGGCTTGCCAGTACGTATTCGCCACCACGATCACGGCATCTTTTGCCTGCACGACCTCGACCACGCCCGGCAGCGCCCGCACCGCGTCGCGGTTGCGCACGGCAACCGGCTTGCCGTTGAGCGTGGGCGCCATTTTCAAGGCGCCCGCGAGCATGCCGGGCACCTTCACGTCGATACCGAACACGGCGCTGCCGTTCACCTTCGCGGGCACGTCGAGCTTGTGCAGCGGCTGGCCGATGAGCGCGCGCGCCGACTGCGCCTTCAGGCGCGGCTGCGGATCGAGCGGCAGTTGCGCCGCGGCCGCGAGCAACTCGCCATAGCCCAGCGAGCGCCCTGTTTGCAGATGGATCACGCGGCCGCTCTTCGTCGCGCACTGCGTGGGCCGCACGCCCAGGCGCCGCGCGCCCGCCGTGAGAAACACCTCGCGCGCCTGCGCGCCCGCAATGCGCAAGCGCTGCTGGAACATGGTGACCGACATCGAGGCGCCCACGAACTGCTGCGGATGCTCGTTCGCCGCGACAACGCGATACGCGTCGCGCCCCGTGACGAATTCCACGCTCACGCGGCGCCAGTCGGCATCCATTTCGTCGGCCAGCAATTGCGGCAAGCCAGTGTAGACGCCCTGACCGACTTCGGCTTGCGAAAGACCGATGATCGTGCGGCCATCGGGATCGACGCGGACCCAGTCGTTGATCTCGCGAAAACGCGTGCCGTCCTCGGCCGCCTCCACGTATTCGCCGAAAGCGAGCGGCAGCACGAGGCTGCCCGCGATCACGAGACCAGTCTTGAGGAAGGCGCGCCGGCTCTCGCGTTGCGCGCCGCGCGTGTTTGCACCATTCGCACTGGCGGCACCGTCTGCACCATCGGCGTGGTGCACGCGCTCAGGCGTTCGCTGCGACATGGATGGCCTCGCGAATACGGTGATAGGTCGCGCAGCGGCACAGGTTCGTCACGCCCTGATCGATTTGCGCGTCGGTGGGATGCGGGTGCTGCTTGAGCAGCGCGGCCACGGCCATCACCATGCCCGACTGGCAGTAGCCGCATTGCGGCACGTCCTGCCTGATCCACGCCTGCTGCACCGGATGCGACGCATCGGGTGCGAGCCCTTCGATGGTGGTGATGGCGCGCCCCGCGACCGCCGAGACCGGCAGCACGCACGAGCGCGTGGCCTCGCCTTCGAAATGCACGGTGCAGGCGCCGCACGCGCCGATACCGCAGCCGTATTTGGTACCGGTCAGCCCCGCGGCTTCGCGGATCACCCACAGCAGGGGCGTGTCCGGGTCGCCGTCGAACTCGAAAGGCTGGCCGTTCAGTGTGAATCGCATGCGCTTGTCTCCCCAGAAGTCGCCGTTTGCGGCCGCTTCGAAAGCGGTTGGCGATGAGTGAGATTCTTGGGGCGGACGAAATGCCCGGCAATGGCGCAGCGGCCCAATAAAGTTGCCGATCGTCTCTTTCGATCGGCCTGAAACGCGATCCCATAAAATTACAGGTTTCTCCCAATATCCTTTAATATCGGGACATTACATCTTTCTATGTCCATGAATGGCTGTGCCGAAAGATTCAAATGCGAGCCAGCGTTTCATCCTTGGAATATCGGCAGGACATTCGGTGACTTTCGACAATAGCCGGCATGGGTGTTATTTGTGCGCGCAACGACGCTCAGGAAGCAGGCGCGCGGCGCACGAACACGCGCCGCGTCAGATCGAATGCGACGAGATTGCCCGAGAGAACCAGCAGCAGGCCCACCACGGTCAGCCATGACCAGCGGTAGCCTTCGAAGATCGTCGATACCGCGAGCGCCACGATCGGGAACAACACCGTGCAATAGGCGGCCCGCTCGGGACCGATGCGCCCGACCAGCATGAGATATGCCGTGAAGCCCACCACCGATCCGGCCACCACGAGCCAGGCGAGCGCCCCGAGGTAGCGCGCATCCATCTCGATCCTGAACGGCAGGCCGGCCAGCGCACTGCCGGCCAGCAGCATCGCGGTACCGATCAGCATGGCCCAGCCATTCGTGACCATAGGATGCAGCCCCATCGATTGCATGCGGCTCGAAAGCAGATTGCCGACCGAGAAACACTGCGTGCCGAGAAACGCCACGGCGAGCCCGAGCCAGACGGTGTGATCGCCGATATGTCCCGCCATCTGCTGGAGGAACAGGCAAACGATTCCAATGAGGCCCAGCACGGCCCCGCCCACCGCGGTGGGCTGCAATGGCCGGCCCATGAAGAGACGGCCATTGATCGAATTGAGCAGCGGCGCCGTCGAGAACACCACGGCAACGAGACCGCTCGGCACGATGTTCTCGGCGTAATAAAAGCACAGGAAATTGAGGCAGAAAAGCGCCAGCCCCTGGGCCATCAGATAGCGCCAGGCCGCTCGCGGCGGCCATACCGGACGAAATGCGGGACGACGCATGACGCCCAGCAGCGCAAACATCAGGAGCGCCGCAATCGCAAAGCGCCAGGCAATGGAAACGGGCGCAGGCACGACGCCAAGCTGCCACTTGATAGCGATCCAGGTGGTGCCCCAGATCAGCACAGTGAGTGCGTAAAGAAAAAGGTTCATCGCGGGAAGTAGCGGATGTTCGATGCTTCAACTATGGCGCGTCGCGGCGGCAGGCGCTTGTCCAGGATTGCGCACTTCTTGTCGATCGCCCACGCGTGACGGGGCCGGAGCGTATACTGTCATCGAGGCGCTGTCATCAACCTTCCGTGATCGCGCCGCTCCCGTACCCATTACCCGTTACCGCCTGGCTACCTGCACTCCGAATCATGGACGCCCCGGTGTCTTCCGCCGCGCTCGATCTCGCCGACACGCCATTTGGGCTGCATTCGGTATGCCGCACATTGAGCGCCGCGAATGCGACGCTGGAGCGGTTCGCCTGGCTTGGCGATCAGCTTGCGGCGGCGGTCTGGACGCGCGACACGCGGGAAGCCGAGACCGTCTACGATCAGCCGGGTCATCACACGCTGTCGTGCTATATCGACGGCGGCTACCGTACGGAGCGGCAGAAACTGCCGGGGATTTACGGCGCGCCAAGCCGGCTCTGCGCGCTGCCGGGCGATCATGAATCGCGTTGGTGGGTGCGGGGCCACATGCATTTCATGCACCTCTATTTCCTGCCCGAGCACTTCACACAACGTGCCGTGCGCGAGCTCGACCGCGAACCGCGCGAGCTCAAGCTCGCAGACCGCACGTATTTCGAAGACGAGCGCATTGCCGCGCTTTGCCAGACGCTCGCCAACGAGGACTGGGCCGATCAGGAAGGCCTGTTGCGCAGCAACGAAACGGCCCACGAAGTGCTGAGCCTGCTGCTGCGCAGCCAGGGCGTGCGCCGCTGCGGCGCGACGCTCAAGGGCGGCCTTTCGGCGGCCACGCGGCGGCGCCTGCGGGACTATATCGACACTCATCTTGGCGAGCCCTTGACGCTGGGCGCACTAGCCGAAGTCGCCTGTCTCTCCGAATACCACCTCGCGCACATGTTCCGCACGTCGTTCGGACAGCCGCCGCATGCCTGGATCGCCGCCCAGCGTCTCGACCGGGCTCGCATGCTGTTGCGCACGACCCCCTTGCCGCTTGCACACGTTGCGGCCGCGTGCGGCTATGCGAACGCGAGCCACTTCAGCCATCGCTTTCGCGATGCGTTCGGCGCCGCGCCCAACGCGTATCGGCAAGCGCTCCAGCACCGGAGGATGGCCGTTCAAGCCTGAGGCAGCCTACTTTTTCGCGTAACTGACCTCCATCCCCGCACGCACGTCCTGCTGGATCCCGTACTGCGCAAACGGATACCGAAGCCCGTTCTTCGCGAGCGCCTCCATGCCTGCGATGGCCTGCGCGAGCGTCGCGGGAGGCAGCGCCATCAGCATCTCGTCGTCGAGCACGCCGCCGTATCTGCGCTCCGCAAAGCAGGGAATCGACAGGCTCGGCTCGCCTGTCTGCAACGCGCGCCCCCACGAATCCGCACAAGCCGACTCGCCCACCACGCTCCAGTCGAAGCGCTTGTACCCCGACCACTGCAAACCGTTGATGAAGTACATCATGGCGCCAGGCGTTGCGTAGAACAGTGCGATGGCCGGATCGATACGGCCCGCGGCAAGGGGAGACACCACCAGTGCCTCATATTTTCCGTCCGGGACGCAATGCATGGCGGCCTGGTGGGCGCGGGAATCTTCGAGCGTGGCATACCAGACGCCCGCCATTTGCTGGCCCGATTTCCATTCGTCATCCTTAGCGTTTCCAAGACCGACGACCGACCGGCATTGCGAGCCCACCAGATCTTCGGCCGTTACGCCGACCGTAAAGCCGAGGCGCGCGGCTTGTCCCACGATCTGATCGAGCGTATGGATCGCCTTGGGGCGGCGAATACGATGAATCGCCTCCATGTCCTCGCGCCGCTCGCACAGCATCATGCCGAATGGCAGACTGCGCAGCTTGAGCAAGCGCTCGAGGTCCGCCGCCAATTTTGCAAAGTCCTCTTTCATCAAGGTCGTCCTCCAATTCTGACTGACATTCAGCACGGCTACTTCTTCTCTTTGTGCCCTTGCACCATGCCTGCGCGATAGACCTGCGGCGCCACCCCATGCCATCGCTTGAACGCCTGCGAGAAACTCGACAAGTCGCTATACCCGAGCCGCTCCGCAATCTCCGTGAGCGTCAAGCGTGTGTCGCTCAATAGCGCTTCGGCCATCGCGATGCGCGATTCGTCGAGCAGCGCGCGAAACGTCGTGCCCTCTTCCTGAAGCCTGCGCTTGAGCGTACGCGCGCTCGTGTTCATCATGCGCGCGATCTCTTCCAGCGAAAGCGGCACCCCGCCCCACGCCGCATTCAGGTAATGCCGGACCATCGCCGATGTGCCCACGCGCGCGCGGCGCGCTTCCACCAACTGCCTGCACATCTGCTCGCACATCGCCGCGGTCGTGGCGTTTGCCTGCGGCAGCTTGCGCTCGAGCCACGCACGCTCGAAGGTGAGACAGTTCGAGCGCGCGCCGTAGACCGGCTCGACACCGTGCAAACGCTGAACGTCGAGTCGCGCCTCACGTGACTCACGTGAATCACGCCCCTCGCGCGGCTTGCTCGCTTGCAACGCGAAGCCCGACAGCACGAAATCCGCCCCACCGACTTCCTGCAGCAGCACGACCGCCGCGGCCATGTCGCGCTCCACGCAGAACCGGCTCAGGGCATCCGGCAACTCCGGCGCGCCGAAATTCAGCATGCAGCAATCGTCGGTCTCCCGGTACGTGATCACGGTGAACGCATAGGTCAGCGGCAGGAAGCGCATGGCCAGCGCGAGCGCGTCGCGCCCCGTGGCGCTCGCGATCAGGCCGTAGCCCCAAACGCCGTACGCGGAGAAGTGATAGCGCCCGCCGAGCGCGAGGCCAATGCCGGGCGGATAGCCGAGCAGCCGCAGCAGGTTGTCGGACAGCCGTAGCTCCTGGGCCGCCGTGACCTCCGTGTTCGGGTCGTCGATCTGCGCGGCGGACAACCCGGTGCCGGCGAGCAGCTTCGCGTGCGGCAGGCCGCGCTCGTCGCCGAAATCGACCAGCAGCCGGGCGCTGGCCGGACTCCGGGTGAAATCCCAGAAGCTCATGCGGAGAAACCCTCGACGCGTCAGTTTGGCCCAAATACTAAAACAATTGTCCCGTCCCAGCATTGGTGTTTTCCCATGCAGCACGCACTATTCGTGTCATTCGGTTGTCTTTCGAGCGATTCCATCGAATGCACGGAGGAGACCGCATCAAGAGAGATTTCGAATGACGACCTACGCGCAACAAGCAAGCTGGAAACAGATTCAAGGCTTTCTCCCCGCCGAATTCCAGTTGAAGCCGGCACAGGTGCCGCAGGAAGAATGGTGGTCGTGGAACGGACACCGCATCCATCTCGACTGCTATCGCAATGCCCGCGCACCGCTCAAGGTGATTCTTTTTCACGGCGTGGGCACGAACGGCCGGCAGATGTCGACGATACTCGGCGCACCGCTTGCCCGCAGAGGCTTCGAGACCATTGCGATCGACATGCCGGAATACGGGCTGACCCAAGTCGGTCGCGGCAAGCCCATTCGCTACGACGACTGGGTGCAGGCCGGCAGCGATCTCATCGATGCGGAACTGGCGCGGGACGACCGGCCCATCGTGCTCTACGGACTGAGCGCGGGCGGGATGGAGACGTATCACGTCGCGGCGAAGAACAGCAAGGTCAAGGGCATTGTCGGCATGACGTTTCTCGATCAACGCCTCCAGCAGGTTCGCGACGAGACCGCATACAACCGCTTCATGAGCCGTGTGGGCGGCCCGCTCGCGGCGCTCACCGCGCGCACGCCGCTCGCCGGTCTGCGCATGCCCATGGCGGCCGCGAGCAAGATGCACACGCTCGTGAACGACCCGGCTGCGCTCAAGGCCTGCATGGCGGACAAGACCTCGGCGGGGAAATGGGTGACCCTGTGTTTTCTGGCCAGCTATACGGGCTATCGGCCAGTCGTCGAGCCGGAAGACTTCGACGTATGCCCGATCTTGCTCACGCAGCCGGCGCAGGATCGCTGGACACCCTTGCATCTGAGTCAGTTGTTCCTGCAACGAATCAAGCGCGTGCCCGTGAAGGTGACGATGCTGGAAAACGCCGGACACTACCCGCTTGAACAGCCCGGGCTGCAGCAGATGGTGACGGCGATTCATGACTTTTGCGTTGAAGTGGCGCTCGGTGGCGCCATTCCGGGTCACGGCAAGGCCAGCGCGAACCTTGGGATATGATCGCGTTTTAACGTACTGGAATTGCCTTCATGCAAGTGCTGGTCGACGCCGACGCCTGCCCCGTCGTCATCAAGGACATCCTGTTTCGCGCCGCCAAGCGTGCCGAAATCACGGT
>DATEJU010000606.1:0-5257 GCA_035277805.1 Paraburkholderia sp.
TGAACCCGGGAGGAATGACAGCACCATGACATCGAACGACGACGCCCCGCACAGCACGCTCGAGCGCGGCGCAGGCGTGGCGGTGTGGCGGCAGATCGAGCAGATCCTCGCGGCCGAGATCGCTGCAAAGGGCTTTGGCGAGGACGGCCGTCTGCCGAGCGAAGGCGAGCTGGCGCGGCGCTTCGACGTGAACCGGCACACGGTGCGTCGCGCCATGCTGGGGCTCGCCGCGCTCGGCCTCGTGAGCGTGGAGCAGGGGCGCGGCACCTTCGTGCAGCCCGGGGCGATCGACTACACCATCGGCAAGCGCACGCGCTTCACCGAAAACCTCAAGCGTCATCAGCACTCGGCGGTGGGCAGGCTGCTCTCGTCGTCGCGCGGGAAGGCCGACCCCGGCGTCGCGAAGGCGCTGGGCTTGCGCGCCGGCGCGCTGGTCTATCGGCTGGAGACGCTGCACGAATCGGACGGCGTGCCGCTCACCTATGCGCGCAGCTGGTATCCGGCCGCGCGCTTCGCCGATCTGCCCGCGGTCATGGAGCGCGTGGACAGCACCTCGAAGGCGCTCGCCGAATTCGGCGTGAGCGACTATCTGCGCAAGTGGAGCCGCATCGGCAGCGTGCTGCCCGAGCCCGAAGTGGCGCGGCGCCTGAACATCAACCGGCAGCAGCCGGTGCTGTGGGTCGAGAACGTCGACGTCGATCTCGACGGCGTGCCGATCAAGTACGGCATCACGCATTTCGCGGCGGACCGCGTGCAGTTGATGGTGGAGCACGACGTATGAGCGCGGCGCACGACAACTGGAGCGAGGCCACGCGCTTCGCGCTCTATTACGCGCCGCCGCGCGCGTCGCAGTGGTGGAAGGCCGGTTGCGCCTGGCTCGGCCGCGACCCGGAAAGCGGCGAGACCCTCGTGCCGCCGCGGCCCGCCGGGCTCGCGCTGCCGCTCGAGGTGCTCACTGGCGCGCCGCGCCGCTACGGCTGGCACGGCACGCTCGTCCCGCCGTTCCGGCTGGCCGCGGGCGTGACGCCACATACGCTGCTCGCCGCCACGCAAGCATGGGCCGCGGGACGCGCGCGCTTCGAAGTCGCGGTGGAGGCGGCTACGCTCGGCCGCTTCGTCGCGCTGCGGGCCGCCGACGAAACCAGCGAGCACGCGCTGCGCGAACTCGCCGCCGACGCCTTGCGCACGCTCGGCCACCTGCGCGCCGCGCAAACGGCCGATGAGCTCGCGAAGCGCCTCGACGCGCCGCTCACGCCGCGCCAGCGCGCCTATGTCGAGGACTGGGGCTATCCGTACGTGTTCGACGAGTTCCGTTTTCACATGACGCTCTCCGATTTGCTCGACGACGAAGCGGTGCGCGCCTCGCTCGCGCTCGCCTGGAATGCGCAGATGCACGACGCGGGCGCGCTGCCCGTGGCGGGCGTCGCGCTCTACGTCGAGCCGCGTCCGGGCGAGCCGTTCTCGTTGTGGCGGCGCGTGGAATTCCCCGCGCATCGCGTTGCGGAGCCGCAGGCACGGGTGCGCGCATGACGTCCCGCCTGATCTATGTAATGGGCCCCTCGGGCGCGGGCAAGGACTCGCTGCTCGGTTTTGCGCGCGCGCGGCTCGCAGCCGTCGGGGTGCTGTTCGCGCATCGATACATCACGCGCGAAGCGGGCGGCGGCGAGAACCACATCGCACTCACCGACACCGAATTCGAAGCGCGCTCGCGCCTCGGCCTCTTCGCGCTGCAATGGCGCAGCCACGCGCTGCGTTACGGCATCGGCGTGGAAGTCGACCAATGGCTCGCGCTCGGCTGCACCGTAGTGGTGAACGGCTCGCGCGCCTACGTGAGCGAGGCGCTTGCGCGCTATCCGCGCATGACCCTCGTGCACGTGAATGCCGCGCAGCATGTGCTGGCCGCGCGGCTCGCCTCGCGCGCACGGGAGACGCCGGAGCAGGTCGCGGCACGCCTCGCGCGGCGCGCGCCGTTCGAGGTGCCCGTGGGCGCGTCGCTCATGCAGATCGACAATTCGGGGCGGCTGGAGGACGCCGGCGCGGCCTTCGTCGAGGCGGTGCGGCGGGTGGTGGCGGGCGCTGAGCGCTGAGCGCGCCGCGCGGGAGATGTCAGGTGTGCTTAAGGCATGCTTAAGAGGGCGAAAGGGCGCGCAGGAACATCGGGTATTTTGGGCGGGCGCTGCGGGTCATGCGAAGATGCACGCGACCCCGTGAACCCATTCGAGAACGCCCTTGGACCGTTTCCAGGAGATGCAGATCTTCACGCGCATCGTCGACCGCCGCAGCTTCACGCAAGCGGCCGAAGACCTGAACCTGCCGCGCGCCACCGTCACGAATTCGATCAAGCGCCTGGAGACACGTCTCGGCGTGCGGCTTCTGGAGCGCACCACGCGGCGGGTGTTGCCCACGCCGGACGGCGATGCCTACTACCAGCGCTGTACGCGCCTGCTCGCCGACCTCGAGGAAACCGAGGAAGCCTTTCGCGACACCGACCCCCAGGGGCGCCTGCGCGTGAACATGCAGGGCACGCTCGCGCAGTATTTCGTGATGCCGCGCCTGCCGCAGTTTCTCGTGCGCTACCCGCGCATCGAGTTTTTCATCGGCTCGGGCGATCAGTTCGTCGATCTCGTGAGCGAGGGCGTCGACTGCGTGCTGCGCGCGGGCGAGCTTGCCGATTCGTCGATGATCGCGCGGCGCGTCGCGCTGCTCGAGCAGGTCACGGTGGCGAGTCCCGCCTATCTCGAGCGGCACGGCGACCCGGCGTCGATCGACGCGCTGGCGTCGGGCCATTGCGCCGTCAACTATCTCTCGCCGGCCACGGGCCGCGCGCATCCGCTCGAATTCGCGACGCCCGAGGGCGTGCGCACGCTCACGCTGCCGGGGCCGGTGGCGGTGAACGGGGCGGAGCTCTACCGGGCCGGCGCCATCGCGGGGCTCGGGCTCGTGCAGGTGCCGCGCTACGGCGTGCGCGAGCAACTGGCGAACGGAGAATTGTGTGTCGTGCTGGCGGACCAGCCGCCGCCGCCCATGCCGGTTTCCGTGTTGTTTGCGCAGAACCGGCAGCTTTCGCGGCGCGTGCGCGCTTTCGCGGACTGGCTCGTCCAGGTGTTCGCAGACGTTTCGTGACGCAGGGGCGGGCGCGTGAAGGCCACGCGTGCGAGCCGCGGGCGGCGCTCAGGCGCCCGGCGCCGCGCTGTCTCGTGGCGCTGGCTTCGTGCAGGGCCGGCGGGCGGGCGGATCAGGTGCGCCGCGCCACCATCTCCGAGACGCGCTGGGCGGCCTGCTGGAGCGGGTCGAGGAACGCTTTGACCATCTGCCTCGCCGAGGTGCGCTGGGCGTTGCCGCTGATGTTCATGGCGGCGATCACGCGGCCCTGACGGTTGCGGATGGGCGCGGAAATCGAGATGAGCCCGCCTTCGAGCTCCTGGTCGACGATGGCCCAGCCTTGCTGGCGCACCTGCGCGATGATCTTCTTGAGCTCGTCCTTGTCGGTGACGGTGCGCGGCGTGTGCGCGTAGAGCGGCGCGGCGCCGAGCGTGGCGTCGAGCGTTGCCTCGTCGAGCGTCGCGAGCAGCACGCGTCCCATCGACGTGCAGTAGGCAGGCAGGCGGCTGCCGATCGAGAGGTTGATCGTCATGATCTTGTGCGTGGGCACGCGCAGCACGTAGACGATCTCGGTGCGGTCGAGCACGGCGGCCGAGCAGCTTTCGTGCACCTGAGCCGAGAGCTCCTCCATGACGGGCTCGGCCAGATTCCAGAACGGCATCGACGTGAGATACGCAAAGCCGAGGTCGAGGATCTTGGGCGTGAGCCGGAACAGGCGCCCCTCGGCCTCCACGTAACCAAGCGTCTGCAGCGTGAGCAGGATGCGGCGCGCGCCGGCGCGCGTGAGGCCGGTGGCGGCGGCGACGTCGGTGAGGGTCTGCTCGGGGTGCTCGGCATTGAAGGCGCGGATCACGGAAAGCCCGCGTGCAAACGACTGCACGTAGGAGTCGCCCGGCTTTTCGGGGATCTCCGGTTGTTCGTCGGAAGGGTCGGGCGTTGCGCGGCTGGCGGGGTTCATGGCGTCGTGGCGTCGGATCAAGGGCTTCAGGCGGCGCGTAAGGAACCCATGACGATAGCGCAAGCGCATGGATTCGCCAACCGGCGAGCGGCGGATGGCATCGATCGAGATACGAAAATCGCGACGTTTGCAGGTTTTATTGCTTTGATATTTGATTGATCGCAATATTGATGCTGGATATTGGCGTTGACGTAATTCTCGAGAAAATATAGGCGTACCCCATTGAGCCGATTCTCATTATCAGATTATTTTCCACGATGCTAGTCGGATAATAATGTCAGATTTAATGCGGAACTCATCGCCTCCCTCCTTCTTCGACGCCCCATAGCCGTTTCTGTTTTCACCTCGACAGCAACTCCGTCGCGCATCGATAGCCCGTCGTACAGGGCTGTACGCGCTAACGAAAGATATTTGAAAGATATTTGCGTCTTTCCGTCGCGCTTGCCCGGGCGAGATTTGTCGCGGACCAAAAACCTTAGCCGAGATCAAATTTTCTGATAAGGCATTTCCGTAGAATTTCGCCAAACACGATACGGGTGCATTTTGCGTGGCTTTTTTTTGCGATGCGAATGCATGAAAGCGTCCAGGTAGTTAAACGGAAAACAGGCAAACATGAAGAGAAAAGCCTTCAAAAGGTGGTTAATCCCCCTCGGCAGCGGGCTGCTCGCCTCCCTCGCGGGATGTAGCGGCGAACTGACCGTGCTCGATCCCAAGGGCAGCGTCGGCGTGGCCGAAAAGCACCTCATCGCCACGGCCACGTGGGCCATGCTGCTGGTGGTGGTGCCGGTGATCCTGCTCACGCTCTTTTTCGCCTGGCGCTACCGCGCGTCCAACCGCGGCGCCACCTACGCGCCCAAATGGGCACATTCCACCGCGATCGAAGTGGTGGTCTGGACCATTCCGGCCGTCATCATCCTCTTCCTTGCCATCCTCACCTGGAAGACCTCTCACGAGCTCGATCCCTACAAGCCGCTCGAGTCGAGCGCGAAGCCCATCAATGTCGAAGTGGTCGCGCTCGACTGGAAGTGGCTCTTCATCTACCCGGATCTCGGCATTGCCACGGTGAACCAGCTGGCCGTGCCGGTGGGCACGCCGGTCAATTTCCGCATCACGTCGGATTCGGTGATGAATTCGTTCTTCATCCCGCAACTGGGCACCCAGGTCTACGCGATGGCGGGCATGCAGACGCGCCTGCAC
>DATEJU010000607.1:0-4381 GCA_035277805.1 Paraburkholderia sp.
ACGCAGCTTGCCGATGTATTCCGAAACCTTGTGGCCCGGCAGCTGACCGCCTTCGCCCGGCTTCGCGCCCTGCGCCATCTTGATCTGGATCTGGTCCGCCGACGACAGATACTCCGCCGACACGCCGAAGCGGCCCGACGCCACCTGCTTGATCTTCGAGCGCAGCGAGTCGCCATCCTTCAGCGGGATGTCCTTCACGACTTCCGGACCGATGATCGACTGGAGCGAATCGCCATTCTTGATGGGGATGCCGCGCAGTTCATTGCGGTAGCGCTTCTCGTCCTCGCCGCCCTCACCCGTGTTCGACTTGCCGCCGATGCGGTTCATCGCAACGGCGAGCGTGGCGTGCGCCTCGGTCGAGATCGAGCCGAGCGACATCGCGCCCGTGGCGAAGCGCTTGACGATTTCCTTGGCCGGCTCGACGTCGTCGATCGAGATCGCGCGCGCCGGGTCGAGGCGGAACTCGAACAGGCCGCGGAACGTCATGTGACGCTTCGTCTGGTCGTTGATGAGGTGCGCGTATTCCTTGTACGTCTGGTACGAGTTGCTGCGCGCCGAATGCTGGAGCTTGGCGATCGCGTCCGGCGTCCACATGTGGTCTTCGCCGCGCACGCGGTACGCGTATTCGCCGCCCGCGTCGAGCATGTTCGCGAGCACCGGGTTGTCGCCGAATGCGTCGCGGTGCAGGCGAATCGCTTCTTCGGCCACTTCGAAGAGACCAATGCCGCCCACCTTCGAGGCCGTGCCCTTGAAGTACTTCTGCACGAGGTCGTCGGCGAGGCCGATCGCTTCGAAAATCTGCGCGCCCGTGTACGACATGTACGTGGAGATGCCCATCTTCGACATCACCTTCTGCAAGCCCTTGCCCACTGCCTTGGTGAAGTTGTAGACGGCCTTCTCCGCCGACAGATCGCCCTTCAGCCCCTGCGCCATCTGCGCGAGCGTTTCCATCGCGAGGTACGGGTGCACGGCTTCCGCGCCGAAACCGGCGAGCAGCGCGAAGTGGTGCGTCTCGCGCGCCGCGCCCGTTTCCACGACGAGACCCGTGCTCGTGCGCAGACCGTGCTGCACGAGGTGCGAGTGGATGGCCGAGGTGGCGAGCAGCGCGGGAATCGCGACGTTGTCGCGGTCCGCGCGGCGGTCCGAGACGATCAGGATGTTGTAACCCGACTTGACCGCATCGACGGCTTCCGCGCACAGCGAAGCGAGACGCGCCTCGATGCCTTCCTTGCCCCAGGCCACCGGATAGCAGATGTTCAGCTCGTAGCTGCTGAACTTGCCGCCCGTGTATTGCTCGATCGCGCGGATCTTCGCGATGTCCTTGAAGTCGAGCACCGGCTGCGACACTTCGAGACGCATCGGCGGGTTGATGTTGTTGGTGTCGAGCAGGTTCGGCTTCGGGCCGATGAACGACACGAGCGACATCACCAGATTCTCGCGGATCGGGTCGATCGGCGGGTTCGTGACCTGCGCGAACAGCTGCTTGAAGTAGTTGAAGAGCGTCTTGTTCTTGTTGGACATGACCGCCAGCGGCGAGTCGTTGCCCATCGAGCCGACGGCTTCCTCACCCGACATCGCCATCGGCGCCATCAGGAACTTGAGGTCTTCCTGCGTGTAGCCGAACGCCTGCTGACGGTCGAGCAGCGCAGCGGCTTCGGCGCGCGCGGTCGCGACGTCTTCGGCCTTCGGCTCGATCTCGTCGAGCTTGATGCGCACGGCGTCGATCCAGCTCTTGTAGGGCTTGGCGTTGGCGAGGTTGTCCTTCAGTTCCTTGTCGTCGATGATGCGGCCGTGCTCCATGTCGATCAGGAACATCTTGCCCGGCTGCAGGCGCCACTTCTTGACGATCTTCGACTCGGGAATGGGCAGCGTGCCGGCTTCCGAGGCCATGATGACGAGATCGTCGTCCGTCACGATGTAGCGCGCCGGACGCAGACCGTTACGGTCGAGCGTCGCGCCGATCTGGCGGCCGTCCGTGAAGGCGATGGCGGCGGGGCCGTCCCACGGCTCCATCATCGCCGCGTGATATTCGTAGAACGCCTTGCGGTTCTCGTCCATCAGCGTGTGCTGCTCCCACGCTTCCGGGATCATCATCATCATCGCGTGGACGAGCGGGTAACCCGCCATCACGAGCAGTTCGAGACAGTTGTCGAACGAAGCCGTGTCCGACTGGCCCGGATAGATCAGCGGCCAGAGCTTGGGCAGGTCGTCGCCGAGCACGTGCGAGGCGATCGCGCCGGTACGCGCGTTCAGCCAGTTCACGTTGCCCTTCACGGTGTTGATTTCGCCATTGTGGGCGATCATGCGGTACGGGTGAGCCAGCTCCCACGCCGGGAACGTGTTCGTGGAGAAGCGCTGGTGCACGAGTGCGAGCGCCGAGACCACGCGCTCGTCCTGCAGGTCGCGGTAGTACACGCCAACCTGGCCCGCGAGCAGCAGGCCCTTGTAGACGATCGTGCGCGCCGAGCACGACGGCACGAAGTATTCCTTGCCGTGCTTGAGCTTGAGCGCCTGGATGCGGTGGCTCGCGGTCTTGCGGATCACGTAGAGCTTGCGCTCCAGTGCGTCGGTGACCATCACGTCCTTGCCGCGGCCAATGAAGATCTGGCGGATCAGCGGCTCGCTCGCCTTCACGGTGGGCGAGATCGGCATGGCGTGATCGACCGGCACGTCGCGCCAGCCCAGCACGACCTGGCCTTCTGCGCGCACCGTGCGCTCGAGCTCCTGCTCGCACGCGAGACGCGAGGCATGCTCCTTCGGCAGGAAGATCATGCCGACCCCGTATTCGCCGTTCGGCGGCAGCGTCACGCCCTGCTTGGCCATCTCTTCGCGGTAGAAGGCGTCCGGAATCTGGATCAGGATGCCCGCGCCGTCGCCCATCAGCGGATCGGCGCCGACGGCGCCCCGGTGGTCGAGGTTTTCGAGAATCTTCAGGCCTTGCTGAATGATTTCGTGGCTCTTCTTGCCTTTGATATGGGCGACGAAGCCGACGCCACAAGCGTCGTGCTCGTTTTGCGGGTCATACAGACCTTGCGCGGCGGGCACCGCCGCGCGCTGCGGGTGATCGTTCATGGGGACACCGTCCAAGAAAGGCCAGGGCTGGCCGTTGATTCCGTACTTTTTTAGTTTCCCGCCACTTGCGTGACCGCTGTACGGCGTTGCGCGGGCGATGCTGGCTTCCCGCGTTGTGCGTGGAGGAGAGCCGAAAGGCGAATATACGCGACGAATCAAGCACATGCAAATAAAACCGCATGATTTAACCCCAATTACCAAGATGGTGCATCGCACACTAGTTTTATTGGGGTCGCACCATTCTGGGGCAAAATAAAACGGCATCCGCAGATGCCGTTTCTCCTCATAAACCCTTGATCCAGAAGCGGATTAGTGCGTTCCGGTGCCGGGTTTGTGCTCGTGGTGAACCGGCTGCGAGCTGGAGGCGCCGCCGGAGCCGGACTGCGTCGAGCCCGTCGAATTCCCGCCTGAGCCACCCGGATTTGCCCCTGGCGTTGCGCCGGAACCACTCCCCGCGTGTGTGCCGCCGTGACTTCCCGAGTGCGCGCCGGAATGACCCATGGTTGGCTCCGAATAATCGGGGCTCGATCTACTGCCGGCATGAGGCGCGGCCTGCGTGGCCGTGTTGCCGCTCGCGGCAGCCGTGGCTGCCGCGCCGATCGCGCCGGCTCCTGGCGTGCCTGCCACCACGGGCGCTTCGCGCACCTTGCGTGGCCGTCCGCGCGGCAGCGGCGAGACGCGCCGGTTCGCCGTGCGCGAAGCCCATTCGCGATAAGTGTCGCTGCCGAGCACCCAGCCCTTGAGCGTGGCCTGCATGAGCTGTGTGGTCTCGCGCTCGTCGAACGGCTGCTCGCAGAGCTCGCGATAGGCGCGCTGACGCTCGAATGGCGTGTTGCCGAGCGCCCAGTAAAGCGGATGGTCGGTGATGAGGCTGTCGACGGTGAGGCCGATGTGATGCCGGTAGCTCGACCATCGGTAGTCTTCGGCCGCCGTCACGAGATGATTGCGCACCGGCGCAAGCTCGACGACGCGGCTCGCTAGCAGGAAGAAGCGCTCGCCTTCGATAACCGTGGCGCGATAACGCCCCTCCCAGAGCGTGCCGCGCCGCGCGTAGCGGCGGTTGAAATGCGCCACGTAACGTCTGCCGACCGCCTGCATCGCCTTGGGAAGGCTCGATTCGTCAGAGGGCGTGACGAGCAGTTGCACCGCACCGGGCATCAAGACCCAGGCATGAACCGCCAGATGATGATCGCGCGCCGCCGCCTTCAGGCAGTCGATGAACAGTTCGTAATCCTGGTCGTCGACGAAAGCGGGCTGCTGGTCCAGTCCGCGCAGAATCACATGCTGCGGCTGGTCGGGAACATAAAGA
>DATEJU010000608.1:0-3628 GCA_035277805.1 Paraburkholderia sp.
GGTGGCGATGCCGCCGTCGTAGCGGTGCTGCGTGAGCGCGAGCGATTCGCGGTAGGCGGCGAGCGTGTCGTCGAGGAGCTGGCGCTCGCGGTCGATGCCGCGCAGCTCGAAGTAGTCGGTCGCGAGCTCGGCCTGCATCGAAAGCAGCACGGCCTGCATGTCGGCGGCGCTCGCCTGCGCGCTGGCCTGCGCGCTTTCGACGCTGCGCGCGACGCGCCCCCAGACGTCGGGCTCCCAGGCGGCGTCGATGCCGACGAGGTAGTCGCTGAGCGTGAAGCCCGCCGTCGACTTGAACTCGATGTTCTTCGAGGTGCGCGCGCGCGAATAATCCGCGCCCGCTGTCACCGTTGGAAAGAAGCTCGAGCGCTGCTGCGCGACGTTCGCGCGTGCGGCGCGAAAGTGCGCCTGCGCGGCCTGTACGTTCTGGTTCGCGCGCTCGACCTGGGCTTCGAGCGCGTCTAGCTGCGCGTCGCCGTAGATCGACCACCAGGCGCCGCGCGGCGCGGTGTCGGCGGGCTGTGCGGGCGTCCAGCCGGTGCCTTCGAGCTCCTTGTAGGTGGCGGCGATGTCGATCTTCGGGCGCACGTAGTCGGGGCCGACCTTGCAGCCCGCGAGCGCGGCGCTCAGCGCGACGCTCATTGCGGTGTAAAGCGCCGCGCGGCGCAGCACGCGGCACGTCGCAAAAGCGTTCGAGCCGATGGCGCGCTTTATGGCGACCTTCGTGGCGACTTTCATGGCGATCCGCCTCACGACGCCGCCGCGCCCGACGCCGCAGCCGCCGAGGCCGGCGCAACCGCGGAACCCGCTACATCGCGCCCGTCCGCCGCCTTCCCGACGATACGCACCGGCGTCCCGTCGACGATCGAATCCTGCGGATTCACGATCACGCGTTCGTTGCCGCCGAGCCCCGCGGCCACGGCCACGCGCGTGCCGAAGTCGACGCCGAGCGTCACCTTGACGAGCTTCACGCGGTTGTTCGCGCCGACGGTCGCGACTTTCACGCCATCGGGGCGGAACAGGAACGCGTTGCCCGGCAGCGTGAGCGGCGTGGCGTTGCCGTCGAGCGCGAAATGCACTTGCGCATAGGCGCCGGGCAGCAGGTCACCGTTGCGATTGTCGACGTACACTTCCACGAGCATGGTGCGCTGCTGCGGATCGACCGCGCCCGCCGTGCGCGCGATCACGCCCGGATAGCGCTTGCCTTGCGTCTCGTCCAGCGTGAGATACGCGTGCTGGTTCGCACGGATCTGCTGCGCGTACGCCTGCGGCACGTTCGCGTAGACGCGCAGGCGGTCGGCCTGCGCAACATGGAACAGCTCCTTTTGCGGGCCGCCCGAGCTGCCCGCGTCGATCAGCGCGCCCACGTCGACGTTGCGCGCCGTGACGATGCCATCGAACGGCGCCAATACCTTCTCGTACGACTGCAACTGCGAGAGCCGCGAGACGTTGAAGCGCGCCGCGTCGAGCGTTGCCTTCTTCGCGAGCATGTCGCCGGTCTTCTCGTCGGCGTCCTGCTTCGCCACGGAGCGGGTTTGCAGCATTTGCGTCCAGCGCTCGGCGGTCGTTTTCGCGAGTGCGTAGTTCGCCTCGGCGTTCGCGAGATCGGCGCGCGCCGCGCGCAACTGGTCGTCGACTTCGGGCGCGTCGATTTCGGCGAGCAACTGGCCTGCCTTCACATGCGCGCCGATATCCGCATACCACTTGCGCAGATAGCCATTGGTGCGCGCGTAGATGGGGGTGTCGAGAAACGCCTGCACGTTGCCGGGCAGCACGAGGTCGAGCGCGCGCGTGGAGCGCTGCGGCGTGACGACCTGCACGGTGAGCGTACTGGCGCGCTGCGCGTCGCGTTCGAGCGCCGCACGCGCGTTGTAGCGCGACCAGATACCCTGCGCGGCGAGCGCGATCACCACGAGCGCCGCGAGTACTAGCGGCCAGCGGCGCTTTTTGCGCCGATCGTGCGGCTCATGCGGATCGTGCGGATTTCCGGGCGACTCGCCGGAGCCGTGCGGCCCTCGCGGCGGCCCCGGAGGCGGCGGCGCGTCAGCGTGGCCCGGTTGCATGGCGGCTCCGCGTCGAAGGAGAAAGAGGAATCGTCGTCATGATTTGGGCACTACGTTTTCGATGGCGCGCTGGCGGTGCTCGCCGAGCTTGCGGTACACGAGCGAGAACACCACGGGCACGAAGATCAGCGTCGCGAGCGTGCCCACCGCGAGCCCGCCGATCACGGCGCGCCCGAGCGGTGCGTTCTGCTCGCCGCCTTCACCGAGGCCGATGGCCATCGGCACCATGCCGATCACCATGGCGAGCGCCGTCATCAGCACCGGGCGAAAGCGCGTGAAGCCCGCCTCGATCGCGGCCCGCGCGGCGTCGCCGTGCTCGCGCAACTGCTCGCGCGCGAAGCTGATCACGAGAATGGAGTTCGCCGTGGCGATGCCGATGCACATGATGGCGCCCGTGAGCGCGGGAATGGAGAGCGTGGTGTGCGTGAGGAACAGCATCCAGACGATGCCCGCGAGCGCGCCGGGCAGCGCCGTGATGATGATGAACGGGTCGAGCCACGACTGGAAGTTCACGACGATCAAGAGGTACACGAGCACGATGGCGAACACGAGCCCGCCCAACAATCCGGAGAACGAATTGTTCATCGTCTCGACCTGGCCGCGCAGGCGGATCGTCGAGCCCCTGGGCAGATCGGCCTGCGCATCGTGAATGATCTTCTCGACGTCGTCGGACACGGCGCCGAGATCGCGGCCGTCCGCGCTGGCATAGATGTCGATGGTGGTCTGCGCGTTGTAGTGCGTGACGACTGCGTCGCCGGACACGCGCCGCATGCTCGCGAGCGAGCCCAGAATATTGCTGCGCCCGTTCGCGGTGAGCGGAATGTTGGCGAGCGATTGCAGCGAATCGATCGTGTATTGCGGCGCTTCGGTGACGACGTTGTAGCTCACGCCGTTCAGCGGGTTGAGCCAGAACGTGGGCGTGGTCTGCTGGCTGCCCGAAAGCGTGATGAGCAGATCGCTCGCCACGTCCTTCTGCGTGAAGCCCGCCTGCTGCGCACGCGTGCGGTCCACGTCGATGAAGATGCGCGGCAGGTCGGCGGGCTGCTGGATGCGCGCGTCGGCAAGGCCCGGCACGCCGCGCAGCTTCATGAGCAGGCGCGCGGCGAACGCACGGTTGGCGTCCACGTCGCGGCCCACGATCTGCAAGTCGATGGGCGCGGGCATGCCGAAGTTCAGCGTCTGGCTCACGATGTCGGCGGGCAGGAAGGCGAACTGGATGCCCGGGAATTCGTCATTGAGCGTGCGGCGCAACAGGCGCACGTAGTCCGCCGTGGGGTGATGATCTTCGTTCAGCGAGATCAGCACGTCGGCGTCCGAGGTGCCGATCGTGCCCGTGTTGCTATACGAGAGATTGATGCCCGAGACCGGCAAGCCGATGTTATCGATGATCGAATGCAGCTCGCGCGCGGGAATCAGCTGGCGGATGTGCTTGTCGATGCGGTCGGTGATAACGGCGGTCTCCTCCACGCGCGTGCCCGTTTTCGCGCGCAGGTGCAGCGCGATCGTGCCCGCATCCACTTGCGGAAAGAAGTCGCGGCCGAGAAACGGCAGCAACACGAGCGAGGCGC
>DATEJU010000609.1:0-2406 GCA_035277805.1 Paraburkholderia sp.
CTGCAGGCGCACTACGACACCGAGATCGCGCGCGAGGCGCTCGCCGAAATACTCGCGAACATCCAGCCGCATGCGCGTGCGGCGGCGGCCTGAGCGCCGCCGCATCTTGCTTGCGCTTTGCGCCGCTCTGCCTGCTTAGCGCAGGACAATATCGTCGGCGAGTCCTTTCGTGAGCTCCAGCGCCTGGCGCTCGAACAGGCGCCGGTATAGCCCGTTCTCGCGGCGCACGAGTTCGTCGTGCGTGCCTTCTTCCGCGACGCGTCCGCGCTCGAGCACCAGCAGCCGGTCGAGCGCGCGCACGGTCGAAAGCCGGTGCGCGACCACCACCGTCGTGCGGCCCTGCATCAGGCGCTCCATCGCCTGCTGGATCAGCACTTCGCTTTCGCTGTCGAGGCTCGAGGTCGCTTCGTCGAAGATCAGGATCGGCGCGTTGGCCAGGAACGCGCGCGCGATCGCAACGCGCTGGCGCTCGCCGCCCGAGAGCTTCACACCGCGCTCGCCCACGAGCGTGTCATAGCCTTTCGGCAGCGCCATGATGAACTCGTGCGCGCTCGCGAGCTTCGCCGCGCGCACGATCTCGTCATGGGTCGCGCCGGGCCTCGCGTAGGCGATGTTCTCCGCGAGCGAGCGGTGGAACAACACCGGCTCCTGCTGCACGATGGCGATCTGCGAGCGCAGCGACGCTTGCTGGATCTGCGCGATGTCCTGGCCATCGATCGTGATGCGGCCGTCGGAAACGTCGTAGAGGCGCTGGATCAGCTTGATGAGGGTGGTCTTGCCGGAGCCCGAATGGCCGACGAGACCCACGCGCTCGCCTGGCGCGATGCGCAGCGAAAGATTTGCGTAGAGCGGCCGCTCGTGCGCGCCGTAGCGGAACGTCATGTTCTCGAAGCGGATGTCGCCACGGTCGATCACGATGGGCGGCGCGTTGCGCGGGTCTTCGATGCCGAGCGGCTGGGCCTCTTGCATCACGAGCTCTTCCATGTCGTTGACCGAGCGTTGCAGGTTGCGCACGTGCATGCCCACGTCGCGCAGATAGCCCTTGAGCAGGAAAAAGAGCGTGAGCGCGAAGGTGATGTCGCCCACGCTCGCGAGCCCGCGCGCCCACAGAAGCAGCGCCGCGCCGAGTATGGCCGCCTGCATGCCCACCAGCAGCGCGCCCTGCACGCCGCCGTTGAACGTACCGCGCCGCCAGGTGCGGCGCGTGCGGCTGTCCCACTTGGCGATCACGCGCGCGAGCCGCGCCTCTTCACGCGTTTCCGCGCCGAATGCCTTGACGACGGGGTTGCACGAGACGGCGTCGGCGAGCGCGCCGCCCATCTTCGTGTCCCACTGGTTGGCGAGGCGCGCGGAAGGCGCGACATAGAAGAGCGAGAGCGAGATGGTGATGGCGAGATAGAGCGCCGAGCCAACTCCGACCACGAGGCCCATTACGTGCCACTGCAGCGCGAGCAGGACGGTCGAGCCGACCAGCATTACGAGCGACGGAAAAAGGGCCACGAGCAGCGTGTCATTGAGCAGGTCGAGCGCCCACATGCCGCGCGTGATCTTGCGCACGGTCGAGCCGGCGAAGCTGTTCGCGTGCCAGTCGGTCGAGAAGCGCTGCACGCGGTGAAAGGCGTGCGTCGCGATCTCGCTCATCATCCTGAGCGTGAGCACGATGATGTTCTGGAACGCGGCCTGGCGCATGAGCGTGCCGCCGAGTCCGAGCGCCGTCAGCGCCCAGAACGCGACGACGGCGGCGTGCCAGGCGGCGGCGTTGCCGCTCGCGGCGTCGTGCGCGAGCGCGTCGACGAGCTGGCCGGCGTAGTGCGGCGTGAGCACGTCGGCGAGCGCGCCGAGCAGCGCGGCGAGCGCGACCGCACCTACACGCCACGGCTGGCGCGACCAGTGCCGGAACGTGAAGCCGAGGACATGGCGGAACGTCTGTCCGCCGGAAGCGAGTTGTTTGTCTTGGTCTGCCATGGACAGATGCTCCGGGCGCGAGGTCCGAAGACTCTTCAGGAATGCGATGAGCGGAAAACGGGGTTTGCGCGTTCCGGCACTGCATGCCGAACGCAAAACCTCGAAATCGCTGGAAAGCGGCGCGGCGGCAAGAACGCCGCCAGGTGTGCGCCGCGCGGTGCCGCGGACGCGGTCAGCGTGCCGGAAGCGGGGTGTGTGTGAAGTGCGGCATCACCCGAACCGGCGGCATGACGGCGGCCATCTCGATTACTGCCATCTTTGCCTCCTTCATTGAGTTCGGGTGGGGAAAGCGCGGCACGCCGCAGGGCGAGCGCGAAGGAATAGAGCGGATTTTATCAGCGCTGCCGAAGTTGCGCTTGCACACTGTGCGGCGTTGGCCGCGAGTGGGCGCCGGGAGCAATGGGTGGCCAGTTCGGGCAGGGGCAACTCGAAGCGGGCCAG
>DATEJU010000610.1:0-5214 GCA_035277805.1 Paraburkholderia sp.
TTCTACGAGCACGGCGGCGTGGACTTCATCGGCATCCTGCGCGCGGGCGTCGCCGACCTGATGCATGGCGGCGCGTCGCAGGGCGCGAGCACGATCACGATGCAGGTCGCGCGCAACTTCTTCCTCTCGAGCGAGAAGACCTATACGCGCAAGATCTACGAGATGCTGCTCGCCTACAAGATCGAGCGCGCGCTCACGAAGGACCAGATTCTCGAGCTGTACATGAACCAGATCTATCTGGGGCAGCGCGCCTATGGCTTCTCGGCGGCTGCGCGCGTGTATTTCGGCAAGGACCTGAAGGACATCACGCTCGCCGAGGCCGCGATGCTCGCGGGCCTGCCGAAGGCGCCGTCCGCGTATAACCCGATCGTCAATCCGAAGCGCGCGAAGATCCGCCAGGAGTACATCCTCAAGCGCATGCTCGACCTGAACTACATCACCCAGGCGCAGTACGACGAGGCGATCAAGGAGCCGATCCATACGCGCACCGCAGGCACCGAGTACAGCGTGCACGCCGAGTACGTCGCGGAAATGGTCCGCCAGATGATGTATTCGCAGTACAAGGACGAAACCTATACGCGCGGCCTCACGGTCACGACGACGATCGATTCCGCCGACCAGAACGCGGCCTACGCGGCAGTGCGCAAGGGCGTGATGGATTACGAGCGCCGCCATGGCTATCGCGGCCCCGAAGGTTTCGTGCAGTTGCCCGCTGCGGGCGACGACCGCGATCAGGCCATCGACGACGCGCTCACCGACCACCCCGACAACGGCGACATCGTCTCGGCGGTCGTCATTGCCGCGAGCCCGAAGTCGGTCACGGCGCAACTGCTCGACGGCACCCAGATCAACGTCACGGGCGAAGGCCTGCGCTTCGCCGCAGCCGGCCTCTCGGCGCGCGCGTCGGCGGCGCTGCGCATCAAGCCGGGCTCGATCGTGCGCCTGATGGCGGACGACAAGGGCAACTGGCAGATCACGCAGCTGCCGCAGGTGGAAGGCGCGCTCGTTTCGCTCACGCCGCAGGACGGTGCGATCCGCGCGCTCATCGGCGGCTTCGACTTCAACAAGAACAAGTTCAACCACATCACGCAAGCGTGGCGTCAGCCGGGTTCGAGCTTCAAGCCGTTCATCTATTCGGCCTCGCTCGAGAAGGGTCTCGGACCGGCCACCATGATCAACGACGCGCCGCTGTACTTCCCGCCCAGCACGCCGGGTGGCGAAGCGTGGGAGCCGAAGGACGACGACTACCCCGAAGGCCCGATGACGATGCGCCTTGCGCTGCAAAAGTCGAAGAACCTCGTGTCGATCCGCATCCTCTCGTACATCGGCACGAAGTACGCGCAGGACTACGTCACGCAACGTTTCGGCTTCGACGCGGACAAGACGCCGCCGTACCTGCCGATGGCGCTCGGCGCGGGCCTCGTCACGCCGCTGCAGTCGGCGGGTGCGTACTCCGTGTTCGCGAACGGCGGCTATCGCATCAACCCGTACTTGATCGCCGAAGTCGACGACGCCCACGGTCAGCCGATCCTGCGCGCGCAGCCGCTCGTGGCGGGCCAGAACGCGCCGCAGACGCTCTCGCCGCGCAATGCGTTCGTGATGAACAGCCTGTTGCATTCGGTGGCGACGGCGGGCACGGGCGCGGGCACGAACGTCCTGCACCGCGACGACCTGCAGGGCAAGACCGGTACGACCAACGACGCGCACGACGGCTGGTTCGCCGGCTATCAGCGCAATCTGGTGGCCGTGGCGTGGATGGGCTACGACCAGCCGAAGAGCCTCGGCAGCCGCGAGTTCGGCGCGCAGCTCGCGTTGCCGATCTGGGTGGATTACATGGGCAAGGCGCTGCGCGGTGTGCCGCAGGAAGAGCCGCCGATGCCGCCTGGACTCACGACGATCGGCGGCGAGCTCTATTACTCCGATGCGACGCCGGGCGCCGGCTTTGTTTCGGCGATCGGCATGGAATCGGGCAACCCGGCGGGCGCGGCTAGCGACGCGAGCGGGGCGACCGGCAGCATGGGGCCGGGCGGTCTCGCGCCGCCGAGCGTCACGCAGACCGAGCGCAAGCAGATCATGGATCTGTTCGAGTCCAACAAGCCTTGATGGGCGCGCATTGATGGCCCATTCGGGCTGCCTGGCAGGCTGGACCTGCTCATTCGCGCGGCCCCGATCGTCGCGACGCCTGGAACGCGGCACGCCGGCAACGGTGTGCCGCGTTTTGTTTGATCGCGCCGTTTCCCTTGTGCGTCAAGGACTTGGCTGGGTTGCCCAGGGCTTTTCCACAGGGCCTTCAACAAAAATTGGGGATAAGCCGGGTGCCGCCACGATGCTCCGTTGTCCACAGTTTTTGTTGAAGGCCTTGTGGATAACATCGGGAGAGCGAAGCTAACTCACTGATCCGCAAGGCCCTGCGCACACCGAAGCACTTCGGGGCACGCTGCAGCCCATCAGAAGGTGTTGTTGTACTGCAGCCCGAATGTTTTGCTGTGCGAGGCACGCGAATACGTGACGGCCCAGTGCGTTAGCCAGGCGCCCGTGAGCGCGCCCAGCGCATCGGCGAAAAGATCCTTGTACGAGAAGCCGCCGGTTGGGCAGGTGCCGTTCAGCACCTGGAGCGCGAGCCCCGGTACCGTACCGATGAGCGTGCCGTAGACCACGGGGTGATCGGTGTCGCGGGTGAGCCAGCCACCGATTGCGCCAAATGGCGCGGAAGCGGCAAAGTGCTCGAGCTTGTCGGTGCCCATCCAGCTATCCGATTCGAAGCGAAAGCCGCTGCGCGTGCCTGAGCATTGCAGATCCGCGTGCGCGGCGGCGCTGGCCATGAACAGCACTGCGGCGCAAAGGCCGCGATTCGATAGGAGTGCCATGATCGATGTCGTCGAGGTTGTCGTGCGCCGTTGCGTGTTCGGGCTGCATGAGCGGCTCGAACACGCAACGGCGAATCTCCGGATGAAGCGTGCGCTTTTTATGTAGTAATCCGAATCAATGGATGCGCGCTATCTCGATTTGCGACGCAGTGTAGCAGCTATATCTTGAAACTAGTCCTCAGATTTTCCTGACGGATTTCAGCGATCGCCGCCTGAAAACAGGAAAGGGAGAAGCGACTTTGAGCGAGCGCGCGCGGCGTATGTGTTGTTCTATTTCTCGCTCGCACGCATCGGGTCTGGTGGCGTGTCTTTAGTCTCGCGCCGGCGTCTGCGGCGTGGTGATGTTCTCGCCGTTCGCAGCACGAGGCGGGGTGTTCGCAGCCGACGCGTCGGCGCCCGCCGGAGGCTGCCCCATCGCCTGGAACAGCGCCGCCGTGTCCGAAAGCCGCGCGCCGCGATAGCGGACTTCGTCGAGCCGCGCGTTGCGCCATTGCTGCTCGCTCTGACGCACGGCGTAGTAAGGCACCGCGCCCAGCCTGCAGCGCGCGTTGGTCTCCTCATAGACGCCCTGCGCGGTTTGCGCCGAGGTGCCGGCCGCGTCGAGCGCCTGCGCGTCGTGTTCGAGCGCGGCGAGCCGGTCGGCGACGTCCTCGAACGCCGCGAGCACGGTCTGCTTGTACGACGCGTTAGCCGCGTCGTAGGACTGCAGTGCCGCGCGGCGCTGCGCGAGGAGCGCGCCGCCGTGGAAGATCGGCTGCGTGAGCGAGGCGCCGATCGCCCAGAGGGCCCCCATGCCGGAGGTCGCCACGGGCCAGCTGAAGCCGCCCTGGCCGAGGCCCGCGGAAAGCGTGATGCTCGGGAACATCTGCGCCGTGGCCGCGCCCACCTCGGCGGACGCAGCGATCAGCGCCGCGCCGGCGGCCTGGATGTCGGGCCGCGACTTGAGCAGATCCGACGGTACGACGACAGGCACCTGTGCAGGCAAGGTCAGGCTCGCGAGGTCGAGATCGGGCGGCGCGGCGTCGGGCGTGCGGCCGAGCAGCACGGCGAGCGCGTGACGCTGCGCCGCGAGTTGCTGACGCAGCCCAGGCAGATTCGCGGCGAGTGAAGCCGCGCTTTGCTGCGCGTTGAGCAGGTCGGTATGCGAGACCGCGCCGAGCGCGTAGCGCTTTTGCATGTCGTCGGCCTGTGCGTTGGCGAGCGCCACGAGCCGCCCGGTCGTGTCGATCTGCGCCCGTAGCGTGGCGGCGCCCAGCGCGCTCGCGACGATGTTGGCCGCGAGCGCGCGGCGCGCCGCCTCGTACTGGAACGCCTGCATGTTCACGCGCGCGGCGAGCGCGGCGTTGTTCAGGCGCGTCGCACCGAAAATGTCGAACGAGTAGCGCACTTCGACGAGGCCCGCGAACACGTCGTACTGCAGCTTGTCGATGCCGAGTTGCGGGATGCCGGGTGCGCGCTGGCGCTGCGCCGTGCCGAGCGCGTCGACGGTCGGCAGCATCGAGCTGCCGACCTGGCCGCGCAACTGCTCGCGTGCGGCCTGCAGGCTGTGATCGGCGGAAGCGAGATTCGGGCTGTTGGCGAGACCCTCGTCGACGAGCGCATCGAGCTCGGGCGAACCGTAGAGCGTCCACCATTGCGGCACCGGCTGCGCGCCCGTCACGAACTGTTGCGCGACGCCCTGCGCCGCAACGCTCTGCGCCGGCTGTGGCTCGGTGCCGTAGTGCGCGGGCGCAGGCATCGCGGGTGGTGCGCCGCCCGGACCCCAGGCGCAAGCGCTCACGAAGAGTGCGCAAAGCGCGGCTGCGAACGTGCGCGGGCTCGCTGGATTCGATGGGCGCGATTGGCGGGGCTTAATCGGCGCGAGGTCGTTCATGATGCGATTCATGATGCGATTCATGACGCGGTTCATGATGCGTTCTCCGCGTTGGAGCGGGGCGCGTCGGTTTCGCTGCTGCGCACCCGGAACGCGGCGGCGTAGAGCGCGGGCAGGAAGAACAGTGTGAGCACGGTCGCGCTCGTGATGCCGCCCATCAGCGCGGTCGCCATCGGCCCGAAGAAGTTCGAGCGCACGAGCGGAATCAGTGCGAGCACGGCGGCCGCCGCGGTCAGCATGATCGGGCGGAAGCGCCGCACCGTTGCGCCGACCACGGCGTCGAAGCGCTTGTGTCCGGCGCGGATGTCGCTCTCGATCTGGTCCACGAGGATCACCGAATTGCGCATGATGATGCCGAACATGGCGATCACGCCGAGCATCGCGACGAAGCCGAACGGCTCGCCGAAGATGAGCAGCGCGAGCGCCACGCCAATCAGGCCGAGCGGCGCGGTGAGCACGACCATCATGACGCGC
>DATEJU010000611.1:0-2095 GCA_035277805.1 Paraburkholderia sp.
CATGAATGTCTGGCTGCCCACGTTGCCCGCGCTGCCGCGCAACGAACCGAAGTACCGCGCGATTGCGTACGCGTATGCGCAGGCCATCGACGGTGGACAGATGCTGCCCGGCGAGAAACTGCCGGCGCACCGGCTGCTGGCGAAAAAGCTCAACGTGACGACGGGCACCGTCAGCCGCGCCTATGCGGAGCTGGAGCGCTGCGGCATGGTGGTGGCGCGCGTGGGTGACGGCACCTACGTGGCCGAGCCGGACGCCGACGGTGCGCGCTTTTCAGCCCGCTTCTCTGCCGGCTTCTCTGCCGGCTTCTCTACCGGCTTGTCGGCTGGCGTGCCCGCCCGCACGCGCCGCACGCCGATACAGACCGAGCCCCCGGCGCCGGGCGCGGCGCATGCAAACACCGCCACGGCACGCACCTTCGATCTCGGCCAGAACGTGCCGATCCCGACCGACGAGGCGCAACTGCTTACGCAAACCCTGCGCGAGCTGGCCGCCGACGAGCCCCTCGCCGGCGAACTGCTGCTTTACCAGCCGGAGGGCGGGCGCCGCTCGCACCGCGAGGCGGGGGCGCGCTGGCTGGCGCGCATGGGCTGCGCGGTGCCGGCGGAGCGCGTGCTAGTGACCCAGGGCGCGCAGCATGGGCTCGCGTGCGTGTTGCGCGCCGTGCTGCGTCCCGGCGACACGATCTTTGCCGAAGCATTGAGCTACCCGGGCATCGTCGCGCTTGCGCGGCAGTTGCGGCTCAATCTCGTGGGCGTCGAAATCGACGAGGAAGGCATCGTGCCCGCCGCGCTCGAACGCGCCTGCGCACTGCTCGCGCCGCGCGCGCTCTTTTGCGTGCCGACACTGCACAACCCGACCACGGCGACGCTCTCCGAGGCCCGGCGCGCGGCCATCGTCGAGATTGCCGTGCGCCACAACCTGGTCGTGATCGAAGACCTCGTACCCGCCGCATTGCTCGATGCGCCGCCCACGCCGCTGGCCGCACGGCTGCCGGAGCACGGCATCGTCATCAGCAGTCTTTCGAAGGCGTTTGCGCCGGGCCTGCGCATCGGCTACGTGCAGGCGCCGCAGGATTGGGTCGGGAAGATTCTTGCCGTGATCCGCAGCGATTGCTGGATGACCTCACCGCTGTGCGCGGAGATCGCGGCGCGCTGGATCGTGAACGGCGACGTCGACCGGCTGGTCGCGCAGCAGCGCGCGCAAGTGGACGTGCGTCACGCAATTGCCGCCGAGGTGCTGGCGGACTGGAGCTGGCGCACGGATCCCGCGAGCCCGCATCTCTGGCTGCCGCTCGCGGAGCCGTGGCGCGCCGCCGAATTCGCCGCGGCGTTACGCCAGGCGGGCGTGCACCTGAAGACGGCGGACAGCTTCGTGATCGGGCGCGGTTCCGCGCCGCATGCGGTGCGGCTGAGTCTCGGCGGCGCGCGCAGCCCAGAGGCCTTGCGCGACGCGCTGGAGCGGCTTGCGCGAACGCTGCGCAATGGGCCGGAGGGGCCCTATTCGGCTTGAAGCTGGGGTTCGCGCGCCGGGGAGAGGGCGTCGCGATCGTGCTGCGCGGCCGCGAGCGGGTCGATTGCCACCGGCACGCGCCGCGCGACCGCGCACATCAGCTCATAGCCGATCGTGCCGGACGCCTCGGCCACTTCGTCGACCTTCACGTTCTCGCCCCACAGCTCCACCTTCGAGCCGATACCCGCACTCGGGCAGGGCGTGAGATCGACGGTCAGCATGTCCATCGACACGCGTCCGACCACACGCGTGCGAACGCCATCGACGGCGATGGGCGTGCCCGTCGGCGCGTGACGCGGATAGCCATCCGCATAGCCGCACGCCACCACGCCAATGCGCATGGGCCGTTCGACCTCGTAAGTGCGCCCATAGCCGACCGTTTCCTGCGGCGCCAGCGTCTGCACGCCGATGATCCGGCTCGCGAGCGTCATCGCCGCGCGCAGCCCGACGCCTTCGATATGCCGCGCCGCGCCCGTGGGCGACGCGCCGTAGAGGATCGTGCCGGGACGCACCCAGTCGCGATGCGCGCGCGGATGCCAGAGCACCGCCGCCGAGTTCGAGAGCGAGCGCTCGCCGGGAATGCCC
>DATEJU010000612.1:0-2151 GCA_035277805.1 Paraburkholderia sp.
TCGGCAGGCGCTTCGGCTTCGGCCAACGCTTCCGCTTCGCTTTCGGCGGAATCGTCGGCGGCTTCGATGATCTCTTCGTCCTCGCCCGTATCTTCCTCGGCCTCGGCGCCGCTCGTCACGACCGGCGCGTCGAGCACGCGCAGCATGCGCACCGAAGCTTCAATGGTCAGCTCGTCGATCGACATGACTTCCATCATCAGGCGCGTGCCGCGCGCGTGCACGCCGAGCGCGGGCACATGCATGAGCAGCGGCACTTCCTCGAAGCGCACGAGGTCGTCCTTCACCACCGATGCGGGGAATTCGCGGCGCGCTTCACGTCCAGCTGCACCGCCGCCGTCACCGCGCATTTCCTGCTGCAGCCAGCGCAGGCACCAGAAGTACTCCATGCGGCGCTGGTGGTCGGCGTAGGCGGTGTAGGTCTCGTCGAAGCCCTGCACGACGGCGAACAGATCGGCGTCCTTCGGCTTGAACGGTGCGACCAGCTTGGCGGCCACGCCATGCTCGACGCACGCGAGCAGTTGCCACTGGTTCACGAGGTCGACATAGCGGCGCAGCGGCGAGGTGCTCCACGCGTACTGCGCGACGCCAAGGCCCTCGTGCGGCGCGGCGTTGGTCTGCATGCGCGTACGCTTCGGGCCGGTGGGCGCGCCGAACGCGCGCTGCGTGCGATAGATGCCCGGCACGCCGTGATCGTTCAGGAACGCGCCCCAGGTGGAATTGGCGAGAATCGCCAGCTCCGCGACGATCAGATCGAGCGGCGAGCCGCGGCGGCGCGGCGTGATGCTGACGTGCTCGTCTTCCACGTAGAAGTTGTAGTCGGTGTTGCGCTGCACTTCGCGGCGCAGGCCATAGCCCGCGCGCGCCTGCTGGCGCTTCTCGAAGAGCGCCTGCGCGAACGGCCACAGCACGGCGATGTCGTCCTTGTGCGGATAGTCGCCCGAGCCCGCGGCGAGCGTCTCTTCGGTGACCACTTCGTCGAGCGTGTTGTGGCGCAGATTGTTCTTCACGAACACGCGCTCGGCGCGCGTTTCCGTGGCGACGATTTCCTGCGTCTCGCGGTTCACGATGCAGTAAAGCGAGAGCGCCGGACGCATGCCGCCTTCCTTCAGCGTGAAGGCGTCGACGAAATCGTCGGGCAGCATGGTGATCTTGTCGCCGGGCATGTACACCGTCGACAGGCGCGTGCGCGCGACCGTGTCGGCCGTATCGCCGCGCTTGATGCCCAGCGCCGGCGCCGCGATGTGGATGCCGATGCGCACGCGGCCGTCGGCGAGATGCTCGATCGAGAACGCGTCGTCGATTTCGGTCGTGGTGACGTCGTCGATCGAGAAGGCCTGCACGTGGTCTGCCGCATCGGGCAGATCGTCGGGCAGCGCGCCCACCTCGACGCCCGGAAAGCCCGTGCCGTGCGGGAAGAATTCGGCGAGAAAGCGCGCTTCGTGCAGCGAGCGCGGCGAGGCGATGCCGCCGCTTTCGAGCATCAGACGCGGCATCGAAATGCCGCGCGCAGCCGCCGCCGCTTCGAGCGCCTTGTATTCGATCGAGTTCTTGTCGGGCTTCGTGAGGAGACCCAGCGCCTTGTCCTTGAACGCCTCGGGCAGCTTGCCCGCCTTGAGCTCCTCTTCGTAGCCCGCCTGCACGAGCGCCTGCTGACGCTTGCGCTCGAGCGACGCGAGCGCCATCTTCAGTTGATCTTCCGGCGCACGCTGATACTGGCCACGGCCCTTGCGGCGGAAATACACGGGCGAGCCGTGCAGACGCAGCACGAGCGCGGCGCGCTCGACAGGGCCATAGCGCTCGCCGAAGTACTCGGCGGCCAGCGCCGTATAGACGAATTCCTCGGCGGGCGCGCACTCCCACAGGAAATCGAGATCGATTTCCTGTGCCGCGGTGTCGGCCTGCTCCAGCAGATCGCCGGCGGCGGGCTTCTCGAATTCGATCAGCACGTCTTTCGCGCGCACCTTGGCGCGCCGCCCACCCGGCAACTCGACCTGAAACGCATCGCCCTGGCGCGACAGCACACTGCCCGCCTTGAAACTGCCCGATTCCTCAAAGAAAACGTTCACTCAACACTCTCGTTCAGACTTGCTTGAACCGCAGGGGCGGTGCGCCCAGGCGGTGCTGCTGTATACATATAGGCGTTCGCGCGCG
>DATEJU010000613.1:0-10724 GCA_035277805.1 Paraburkholderia sp.
GCTCTGCGCGTGCGGCATCTACCTGCTGCTGTGCGCGCGCGTGCTGCCGGTGATCCTCGGCATCACGCTGTTCTCGTATGCGATCAACCTGTTCCTGCTCGGCATGGGGCGGCTCGCCACCGGCAAGCCGCCCGTGATCGCGGGCGGCGCAGGGGCCCAGTATGCCGACCCGGTGCCACAGGCGCTGGTGCTCACGGCCATCGTGATCGGCTTTGCGATGACGGCCTTTACCGTGGTGCTCGCGCTGCGCTCGCTCGCGCTCACCGGCAGCGATCACGTGGACGATCAAACCGACGGACAAGCCAACGCAAAGCCCAACGGCGGGGAGACGCGCGGCACATGAATCACGCCCTTGTGCTCCCCATCCTGATCCCGCTCTTCGCGGCGGGCGCGATCGTCGCGCTGCCGTTGCGCGCGAAGCGCGTGCAGCGCGCGCTCAATACGCTCGCGACCCTCGCGCTGCTGCCCGTTGCGTGCATGCTGGCCGCACGCGCGGCGCAAGGCGGCATCGCGAGCTACGCGCTCGGCTCCTGGCCCGCGCCGTTCGGCATCGTGCTGCAGCTCGACCGCCTCTCGGCGCTCATGCTGGTGCTGACCGCCGTGCTCGCGTGCTGCTGCCTGCTGGGCACGTCGAGCGCGGACGCGCGGCGCGGGCGCTATTTCCGCGCGCTGTTCCAGTTCGAGCTGATGGGCCTGAACGGCGCCTTCCTCGCGGGCGACATGTTCAACCTGTTCGTGTTCTTCGAGCTGCTGCTGATCGCCTCGTATGCGCTGCTGCTGCATGGCGGCGGCGCGCGGCGCGTGCGCAACGGGCTGCACTACCTGATCATGAACCTGGTGGGTTCGTCGTTCTTCCTGATCGCGCTGGGCGTGCTGTACGGCATCACCGGCACGCTGAATATGGCCGACATGGGCGAGCGCCTCGCGCATCTGAACAACGGTTCGCTGCCGCTCGCGCAGTTCGCGGGTGCGACGCTGATGCTCGTGTTCGGCCTGAAGGCCGCCGTGTTCCCGATGTCGTTCTGGCTGCCCCAGGCGTACCGCAGCGCCATCGGCCCCGTGGCGGCGCTCTTCGCGATCATGACCAAGGTGGGCATCTACGCGATGCTGCGCTGCGACGCGCTCGTGTTCGGCGGCGGCAGCCATGGCGGCGTGCTCGACACGTTCATGCACGACTGGGCGTGGTGGCTCGGCATCGCGACCATCGCCTTCGGCGCGCTGGGCGCGCTCGCGGTGTCGAGCCTGAAGACCACCACGGGCTATCTCGTGCTCGTTTCGGTCGGACTCCTGATTGCAGCCGTCACGCAGCAGACGCCGCTTGCGTGGAGTGCGCTGCTCTACTACCTGATCAGCACGACGCTGTGCACGGGCGCACTGTTCCTGCTCGCCGACACGCTGGAGCCCGAGCAAGCCGCCGCGACGCATGTAGCCAGTGGGACCGCTAACGCCAATGCCGCCGAGCTCCGCTCGCTCGAAGCACTCGACGACGCGGCGGCAGCGGCGATCTCGCCCGGACCGGAAGGCGAAGCGGTCGCGACCCTGGCGACGGTCACGACCGCGGCGGCGCCACAGGCCACGCTCGCACCTGTGGCGGTAGCCATAGCTGAAGACCCCGCGCCGCAACCGATCCAGAAGGAACACGCCCCCTGGCCGTCGAACGCGGCCGCACTGCTCTATCTCGCGGCGGCAGTGGGCGCCGCGGGCCTGCCGCCGCTCTCCGGCTTTCTCGGCAAGGCGATGGTGCTCGCGGCCACGCCTGCGCACGAAGCGGCCGTGCTGTGGCCCGCCGTGCTGATCTCGAGCCTGCTGCTGATCGTCGCGCTGAGCCGCACCGGCACGCGCCTCCTGTGGGCCGAGCCCGCCGCGCGCGCAGCCGCCTTCGCACCCGCGCGCGCGCCGAGAGGCAGCACGGCCAAGCTCGCGGCCTGCGCGCTGCTGCTCGCCTGCGTGGCGGCGGCGACGCTCGGTGCGGGACCGCTGCGACAGTACCTCGACGCCACCGCCGCGCAACTCTTCGACCGCGCCGCCTACGTGCGCGCGATCCTGCCCGCGCAAGACGCGGCGCCGACAGCGGCACCGCGCGCCGCGCCGTCGCCCACCCAGACGACCGGGAGCTGACGATGTTCAAAAGGCTCTTTCCGCACCCGTGGCTCACCGTCGTGCTGCTCGTCTGCTGGGTGCTGCTCATGAACGACGCGTCGCCCGGCAACCTGCTGCTGGGCGCCGTGCTCGGCACCGCGATCTCGTTCTGCGTGGGCGAAGGGTTATGGCTGCAGCCGGTGCACTTCGGCAGGCCGTGGCTGCTCGTGCGTCTCCTGGTGCATGTGCTGATCGACATCGTCGTCGCCAACGTGGAAGTCGCGCTGCTGGTGCTCGGTCCCACGAAGCGCCTGCGGCCCGCGTTCATCGAAGTACCGCTCGACAGCACGCACGAAATCGCGCTCAGTGCGCTCATCAGCATCGTTTCGCTGAGTCCGGGCACGCTGTGCGCCGAGCTCAGCGACGACCGCACGCGCCTTATCGTCCACGTGCTCGACCTCGCCGACGAAGCAGCGCTCGTCGCGCTCATCAAGTCCCGTTATGAAGCCCCGTTGATGGAGATCTTCGCATGCTAGCCATCGTGATCCCGGTCTCGTTCGCGATCCTCGGCATCGCGTTCCTGCTCACGCTGCTGCGTCTCGTGCGCGGCCCCTCGCTGCCCGACCGCATCGTCGCGCTCGACACGCTCAACGTGAACGCGATCGCGCTGATCGTCGTGTACGGCATCAGTCTGCGCTCGACGGTGTTCTTCGAAACCGCGCTGCTGATCGCGCTGATGGGATTCATCGGCACAGTCGCGCTCACGAAGTATCTGCAGCGCGGCGACATCATCGAACTCAACTGAACCGGGAGGAGGCCCGCCGATGCAAACCGTCGTCGAAGCGATCGTGAGCGTGCTGCTGCTCATCGGCAGCCTGTTCACGCTGATTGGCGCCATCGGGCTCGCGCGCCTGCCCGATTTTTTCATGCGCCTGCACGGGCCCACCAAGTCGACCACGCTCGGCGTGGGCGGGATCGTGCTCGCCTCCGTGATCTACTTCAGCGCTCGCAATAATTTCGCGAGCCTGCACGAGTTGCTGATTCCCGCGTTTCTTTTTCTCACCGCGCCTATTAGCGCGCATATGCTTGCGAAGGCCGGCATTCAGCAGCGCGTGCCGCTCTCGGCTGGCACGCGCGGGCGGCCGCCCGCGACCGGCGCTTGCGCGGAGCATGGAGATACGCGCGAGATGAGCAGCGGTGATGAAGACGTGAACGACCACGCGGCGCTCGATCAACCCGATCGGCTCGACCAACTCGATCGGCGGCAAGGCGGCGCGCATACCGCGCGCGCGGATGGCAAGCCCGCTCAGGACGCCTGATCGGCTAGCTGATCGGGTGCAATGGCGCCCCGCCCGCTCTTGTGCGCTTCGGCCAGCACATAATCGATGAAGGTCGAAGCCGCACGCGTATGGTGGCGATTGGGCATGTACAGCATGTACATATGCGTGCCGAAGATGCTCAGGCGCCACGCATCGAGCGAAGTGACGACCTGGCCGTTGCGGATGTCGTCGTGGACCACGTAGTCGGGCACGATGCCCACGCCTAATCCGGCCAGAATCGACTGGCGCAGAAACAGGAAGTTCTCCGAAATAATCGACGGCTCGAGCAGCACCTCGTGCCGCTCATCGCCCAGATAGCCCGCGAGACGCAATTGCCGCCCCACCACCGTCGCGGTAATGACGGGGGCGCGCGCAAGATCCTCCAGCGTTTCAGGCATGCCGTGCCCGGCCGCCCATTGCGCCGATGCGCACGCGATATACCGCACCGCTCCCATGTCCCGTGCCACGAGATTCTGCGGCGGCTCGTGCATCACGCGCACGGCGATGTCCACTTCGTCGCGCAGCAGGTCTTCCACGCGGTTCTCGAACATCACGTCGAGCACGATGCCCGGATACAGGCGCTTGAAGCGGATGAGCCATTCCGACATCACGAGCTGCCCATAGCCGCTCGGCACCGAAAGACGCACGCGCCCCTGCAGGCTTTGCCCTAGCGTGGAAACGGACTCGCGCGCCGCGAGCAGCGCGTTCTGGATCGCGCGCCCGTGCTCGTAGAGCTTCAGGCCAATCTCGGTAGGCTCCACGCGGCGCGTGGTACGCCGCACGAGTTGCAGGCCGATCGACTTTTCGAGGTGGTTGAGGTGATAGCTCACGTTCGCGCGGCTCATCTTGAGGCGCCGTGCCGCCTCGCTCAGGTTGCCCGCGTCGAGGATCTCCACCAGCAGGGTCAGCGCATTGACGTCCACGGTTCGGCTCACTGTCAAATAATCTTTGACAGCATGTCAATGAACCATGGGATTGTCAATTAACGCTGGCATCCACACAATGAAACCCACATTGGAAGAACCGCCGCTCGGCCTTCTGACCGCTGCGCCTTTCGCGCGAGAGGCGCAGCGGCAACCGCCGATCGATCCCCTAATCCTGGAGACACCCCGCATGGCAATCGAAACGGCAGCTCCCGCCACTTCCTCCCCCGTCACTCATGAACTGCGCGGCAAGGTGCTGCTCGTCACCGTCGACAATCCGCCCGTGAACGCGCTCGGCGTGGACGTGCGGCGCGGTCTCGCCGCCGCCATCGAGCACGCCGAGGCGAACGCGGCCGTGCAGGCCGTGCTGATCGTCGGCGCGGGACGCAACTTCATCGCCGGCGCCGATATCCGCGAATTCGGCAAGCCGCCGCAGCCGCCCGCCCTGCCCGACGTGCTCCACCGCATCGAAGCGAGCCATAAGCCGGTGATCGCGGCCATTCATGGCGCGGCGCTCGGCGGCGGTCTCGAAGTCGCGCTCGCCGCGCACTATCGCCTCGCCGTGGCGGGCGCCAAGCTCGGCCTGCCGGAAGTGCAGTTGGGCCTGCTGCCCGGCGCGGGCGGCACCCAGCGCACGCCGCGCCTGATCGGCGCGCAAGCGGCGCTCTCGCTGATGCTGAGCGGCCGCCACGTGGGCGCACAAGAAGCGCTGAAACTCGGCCTCGTCGACCGCGTGGGCGCCAGCGACGACATCCTCGCCGAAGGCCTCGCCTACGCGCAGGCGCTGCTCGCGAATCACACAAATGCGCACACCAATGCGCACGCTCACGTGCGCCGCACGCGCGATGCGCAAGGACTCGCCGATCGCGCCGCGGCCCAGGCCGCCATCGACGCCGCGCGCGCCGATACCGCGAAGAACTCGCGCGGTCTGTTCTCGCCGCTGAAGATCGTCGATTGCGTGCAGGCCGCGCTCGACGAATCGTTCGAGGAAGGCCTGCGTTTCGAGCGCAAGCAGTTCCTCGCCTGCCTCGAAAGCCCGCAGCGCGCGGGCCTCGTGCACGCGTTCTTCGCCGAACGCGAAGTGCAGAAAGCCCCTGAAACGAAGAGCGCCGCGCCGCGCGCGATCGAAACCGTCGGCGTGATTGGCGGCGGCACGATGGGTGCGGGCATCGCCGTCGCGGTGCTCGATGCGGGCTTGCCCGTGACGATGATCGAGCGCGACGACGCCGCGCTCGCACGCGGCCGCGCGCACGTGGAAAAGGTCTACGATGGCCTGATCGCGAAGGGCCGCATGAAGCCCGAAGCGAAGGCGCAGATCCTCGCGCGCTTCAACGGCAGCACCTCGTACGACGCGCTCGCGAACGCCGATCTCGTGATCGAGGCCGTATTCGAAGATATGGCCGTGAAGCAGGCCGTGTTCGCCGAGCTCGATCGCGTCTGCAAGCCGGGCGCGGTGCTCGCGACCAACACCTCGTACCTCGACATCGACGCCATCGCAGCCAGCATCAAACGTCCGCAAGACGTGGTAGGCCTGCACTTCTTCTCGCCCGCGAACATCATGAAGCTGCTCGAAGTCGTGGTGCCGAAGACGGTGAGCGCCGACGTGGTGGCCACCGCGTTCGATCTCGCGAAGAAGCTGCGCAAGGTGCCGGTGCGCGCGGGCGTCTGCGACGGCTTCATCGGCAATCGGCTCCTCGCCGTGTATCGCACGGCCGCCGATCATCTGATGGAAGACGGCGCCTCGCCGTACCAGATCGACAAAGCCGTGCGCGAATTCGGCTTCCCGATGGGCCCATACCAGGTGGTCGATCTCGCGGGCGGCGACATCGGCTGGGCCACGCGCAAGCGCCGTGCGGCCACGCGCGACCCGAAGGCGCGCTACGTGCAGATCGCCGACCGCCTCTGCGAGCGCGGCTGGTTCGGCCAGAAGACGGGCCGCGGCTTCTATCTCTACCCCGAGGGCGCGCGCACCGGCACGCCCGATGCTGAAGTGGAAGCGATCATCGCCGCCGAGCGCGAGCGCGCCGGCATCACGCCGCGCACGTTCAGCGACGAAGCCATCATCCGCCGCTACATGGCCGCGATGATCAACGAAGGCGCGAACGTGGTGCAAGAAAAGATCGCGCTGCGCCCGCTCGACGTGGACGTGACGCTGCTCTACGGCTACGGCTTCCCGCGCTATCGCGGCGGCCCGATGAAGTATGCCGATAGCGTGGGGCTCGCGAACGTGCTCGCCGATATCCGTGAATTCGCGAAGGAAGACCCGCTGTTCTGGCGTCCTTCGCCGTTGCTCGTCGATCTCGTCGAGCGCGGCGCGGACTTCGCGAGCCTGAATCACATCGCCTGACATTTTCACCGGGCCTGCGACGATGCCCGTGCGCAGTGTCGCAGCAGCAAGGAGCAACACGTATATGGATCTGAAATTCACCGCCGAAGAAGAGGCTTTCCGCAGCGAGGTGCTCGACTTCCTGCGCGAGCGTCTGCCGCAGCGCGTCGCCGGGAAAGTGCGCAACGGCAAGCACCTCACGCGCGACGACATGGCCGCGTGGCACGCCATCCTCAACGAGAAGGGCTGGCTCGCGAATCACTGGCCGAAGCAATACGGCGGTCCCGGCTGGAGCGCGGTGCAGAAGTTCATCTTCGAGAACGAATGCGCGATTGCAGGCGCTCCGCGCATCGTGCCGTTCGGCGTGAACATGCTCGGGCCCGTGCTCATCAAGTACGGCAGCGAAGCGCAAAAGCGCCACTGGCTGCCGCGCATTCTCGACGGCTCCGACTGGTGGTGCCAGGGCTATTCGGAGCCGGGCGCGGGCTCGGACCTGGCCTCGGTGCGCACAAGCGCCGTACGCCGGGGCGACCACTATGTGGTGAACGGCCAGAAGACGTGGACCACGCTCGGCCACTACGCGAACATGATCTTCTGCCTCGTGCGCACTGCCACCGACGTGCGCAAGCAGGAGGGCATCGGCTTCTTGCTGATCGACATGAACACGCCGGGCATCGAGGTGCGCCCGATCATCACGCTCGATGGCGAACATGAGGTGAACGAAGTGTTCTTCACCGACGTGCGCGTGCCGGTGGAGAATCTCGTCGGCGAAGAAAACAAGGGCTGGACCTACGCGAAATATCTGCTCACCTATGAGCGTACCAACATTGCGGGCGTGGGCTTTTCGGTGGCGGCGCTCGCGCGCCTGAAGCGCGCTGCGCAAAAGGTCATGCGCAACGGCAAGCCGCTCGCACAAGATCCGCAGTTCGCCGCGCGCGTGGCCAAGGTCGAGATCGACCTCGAGAACATGAAGACCACGAACCTGCGTGTGATCGCGGCCGTGGCGGGCGGCGGCGTGCCGGGCGCGGAAAGCTCGATGCTCAAGATTCGCGGCACCGAGATTCGTCAGGAGATTTCGTCGCTGCTGCGCCGCGCGATGGGTCCGTATGCGGCGCCCTTCGTCGAAGAGGCGCTGCAGGAAGGCTACGAAGGCGAGGCCATCGGCTCCGACGAAGCCGCCAGCGCCGCCTCGCTCTACTTCAACAACCGCAAGCTGTCGATCTTCGGTGGCTCCAACGAAATCCAGAAGAACATCATCTCCAAGATGATTCTGGGTCTTTAAGAGGTCCTGCGATGAACTTCCAGCACACCGAAGACCGCCGCATGCTTGCGGACACGCTCAATCGCTTCATTGCGGAGCAGTATGGTTTCGATGCACGCGATAAAATCGCGCGCTCCAGTGAGGGTTTCAGCGCCGATATGTGGCAGCGCTTTGCCGAGCTTGGCGTAATCGGCGCGCTGTTCGACGAAGCCGATGGCGGTTTCGGTGGCCAGGGCTTCGACGTGGCGGTCGTGTTCGAATCGCTCGGGCGCGGCCTCGTGGTCGAGCCGTTCCTCGATACGCTGATCGTGGGCCGCGCGCTGGCGCATGCGGGCAGCGAGGCGCAGCGCGCGCGCCTCGCGTCGTTCATCGACGGCTCGCAAATCGCCGCGCTTGCACACGACGAGCCGGGCTCGCATTACGAAGCCTCGCGCGTGAGCACGCGGGCCGAGAAGAACGGCGACGGCTGGGTGCTGCAAGGCGCCAAAGGCGTCGTGCAGCACGCGGAACATGCCGACGTGCTGCTCGTTTCCGCGCGTACCGCGGGCAGCGAATTCGACGAAGCGGGCATTTCGCTTTTCCTCGTGCCGCGCGAGGCAAAGGGTGTGAGCGTGCGCGGCTATCGCAAGATCGATGGCGGGCGCGCGGCGGAAGTGAGGCTCGATCACGTGACGCTCGGCGCCGACGCGCTCGTGGGCGCACAAGGCGCGGGCTTCGCGACGCTCGAGCACGCGCGCGGCTACGGCCTGCTCGCGCTCGCTGCGGAAGCCGTGGGCGCGATGGACATCGCGCGCGATCACACACTCGAATACCTGCGCACGCGCAAGCAGTTCGGCGCGCCCATCGGCAGCTTCCAGGCGCTGCAGCACCGCATGGCCGACGTGCTGCTCGAAATCGAGCAGGCACGCTCGGCGGTGATCAACGCGGCGGCGGCCATCGACGCGCCGCGCGTTGAGCGCGAGCGCGCGCTTTCGGCGGCGAAGTACACGATCGGGCGCATCGGCGCGCGCGTGGCCGAAGAAGCGATCCAGCTGCACGGCGGCATCGGCATGACGTGGGAGCTGCCGCTCGCGCACTACGCCAAGCGTCTCGTGATGATCGACCATCAGCTCGGCGACGAAGATCATCATCTCGCGCGCTACATCGCACTGGAAAACGCGGCCGCATAGACATTGCGTGCGATGCGAAGGCTCGCCGCAGAATACGGTGTGTGCAACGTAGGCGGCGCAGCCTTCCATTCACAACGAACCAGGAGTGCCTGCTGATGCAGACCGACAACAACAGCCTGCCGCTGGCAGGCGTACGCGTCCTCGATCTTTCGCGCGTGCTTGCCGGACCGTGGAGCGCGATGGTGCTCGGCGATCTCGGCGCCGAGGTCATCAAGGTCGAGCATCCCGACCGCGGCGACGACACGCGCGACTGGGGCGTGCGCGTCGGCAAGACCGAGACCGCATACTTCAACAGCGTGAACCGCAACAAGCGTTCGGTCACGCTCGATCTGCAAACGCCGGAAGGCCAGCAGATCGCGCGCGAGCTTGCGAAGACCAGCGACATCCTCATTCAGAACTTCAAGTTCGGCGGCGCCGCGAAGCTTGGCCTCGGCTATGAAGCGTTGAGCGCAGAGAATCCGCGTCTGATCTATTGCTCGATTACCGGCTACGACCGCACGGGACCCGAGGCGACGCGCCCCGGCTACGATCTCGTGGTGCAGGGCGAAGCGGGCCTGATGGCGCTGAACGGCGAAGCGGATCAGCCGCCACTGAAATTCGGCGTCGCCGCTGTGGATTTGTTCACCGGCATGTATTCGGCGCAGGCGATGCTCGCCGCGCTTTACGAACGCGAGCGCACCGGGCGCGGGCGCCACATCGAAATGGCGCTGTTCGACTGCGGCCTCATGATTACCGCGTACTACGGGCTCGAAGCGCTGCTAATCGGCGAAGACCCGCCACGCTACGGCAACGCGCATCCGTCCATCGTGCCTTATGGCGTGTTCGATGCGGCCGACGGTCCGCTCGTGATCACCGTGGGCAACAACGCCCAGTTCGAGCGCTTTTGCCGCGAGGTGATCGAGCGCCACGACCTGGCCGACGACGCGCGCTACAAGACCAACATCCTGCGCGGGCAGAACCGCGAGACGCTCGTACCCGAACTCACGCGCGAGCTGGGCAGCCGCCCTCGCAAGCTTTTGCTCGAACGTCTCGCGCGCGCGGGCATTCCGTGCGGCGAAGTGGCAGGCCTGCGCGAAGCGCTGCTCTCCCCGCGTGCGACGCAGGGCGGGCTCGTCACGCAGCAACCGCATCCGCACACGGAAAGCGGTACGACGCCGGTGCTCGCGCCGCCGTGGCGCTTCGACGGCGAACGCATGCCCGTGCGCCGCGCGCCGCCGCAATTGGGCGAAGGCACCCGCGACGTACTGGAATCGACGCTTGGTTATTCAGCGGAAAGGCTCGCCGAGCTCAAGAGCAAAGGCGTTATTTGATCGGTTTGAAATCAGGTGGATCAGGAGGAGTGCCATGAAAATTCTCGTGCCAGTCAAGCGCGTAGTCGATTACAACGTCAAGGTTCGTGTGAAGTCGGATGGCACGGGCGTCGATATCGCCAACGTGAAGATGTCGATGAACCCGTTCGATGAAATCGCCGTGGAAGAGGCGGTTCGTCTGAAGGAGGCGGGTGTGGCGACGGAAGTCATCGCCGTGTCCGCCGGTGTCGCGCAGGCGCAGGAAACGCTGCGCACGGCGCTGGCGATCGGCGCGGATCGCGCGATCCTCATCGAGTCGAATGAAGACCTGCAGCCGCTCGCCGTGGCGAAACTGCTC
>DATEJU010000614.1:0-4364 GCA_035277805.1 Paraburkholderia sp.
TGGAAGCGCACAACGGCTTGTCTGCGCGGATCGCGCGCGAGGCGGGTTTCAAGGCGATCTGGGGCTCGGGCTTGTCGATCTCGGCGCAGTTCGGCGTGCGCGACAACAATGAAGCGAGCTGGACCCAGGTGGTCGACAACCTCGAATTCATGGCCGACGCGAGCGATCTGCCCATCCTGCTCGACGGCGACACCGGCTACGGCAATTTCAACAACGTGCGCCGTCTCGTGCGCAAACTCGAGCAGCGCGGCATTGCGGGCGTGTGCATCGAGGACAAGCAGTTTCCGAAGACCAATAGCTTTATCAACGGCGAAGCGCAGCCGCTCGCCGAGATCGACGAGTTCTGCGGCAAGATCAAGGCCGGCAAGGATTCGCAGCTCGACGAGAACTTCTCGATCGTGGCGCGCGTGGAAGCGCTGATCGCGGGCTGGGGCATGGACGAGGCGCTCAAGCGCGCCGAGGCCTATCGCCTCGCGGGCGCGGATGCGATTCTCATCCACAGCAAGCTTTCGAAGCCCGATGAGATTCTCACGTTCGCGCGCGAGTGGGCGGGCCGGGGTCCGCTCGTGATCGTGCCCACCAAGTACTACAGCACGCCCACCGACGTGTTCCGCAAGGCCGGCATCAGCGTCGTGATCTGGGCGAACCATCTCGTGCGTGCATCGGCTTCGGCCATGCAGGCCGTCGCACGGACGATTCACGAGACGCAGACGCTAGTGGACGTGGAAGACCGCATCGCGCCCGTCAACGAGATCTTCCGCCTTCAGGACGCCGACGAATATTCGGCAGCGGAAAACCGCTACCTCTCGACTTCGCGCACGGCGGGCTCGGCGATCGTGCTGGCGGCGAGCCGCGGCTCGGGCCTCGACGCCTTTACGGCCGACAAGCCCAAGGTCATGCTGCCCGTGGCGGGCAAGCCGCTCTTGCGCTGGCTCGTCGACGCGTTCAAGAAGCAGTCGGTCAACGACATCACGGTGGTGGGCGGCTATCGCGCCGACGCCATCGACACCGCGGGCGTCAAGCTCGTGCGCAACGAGCGCTACGGCGAAACCAATGAGCTCGCCTCGCTCGCGTGCGCCATCGACACGCTCAAGAACGACACCGTGATCTCCTACGGCGACCTGCTGTTCCGCAGCTACATCCTGCACGATCTGGTGGAGAGCGAAGCGGATTTCAGCGTGGTGATCGATTCTTCGCCGGAGTCGGAGAACAGCAGCACGCGCGACTTTGCGTGGTGCTCGTCGGGCGACGACCGGGGTCTGTTCGGCAACAAGGTGCTGCTCGAGCGCATCTCGAGCGAGCCGGCCGCGAACGGCACGGCGCCGCACGGGCGCTGGATCGGCCTCATGAACGTGCGCGGCGCGGGCCGCGAGAAGCTCGCGAAGAAGCTCGCGCAACTGCAGACGCGCGCCGACTTCGACACGCTCGACATGCCCGCGCTCCTCAATGCGCTGATCGCCGACGGCGAGAAGGTCGAGGTGCAATACGTGCATGGCCACTGGCGCGGCGTGAACGATCTCGAAGACTTCCGCCGCGCGGGCGACTTCGCGCAGGGCGTGGTTACGCCGGGCGTCGCCACGCCGGGCGTCGCTACGCCGGGCGTCGCTACGCATGCGAATGCCTCGGAGGGCAAGGCATGATCGAAGCCGCTCAGTTTGTCGAGGCGGCGCGCTCGCGTGGCTTCGAATGGTATGCGGGCGTGCCGTGCTCGTTCCTCACGCCGTTCATCAATTACGTGCTGCAGGACGAATCGCTGCATTACGTGTCGGCGGCTAACGAAGGCGATGCCGTCGCGCTGATCGCGGGCGTGGCGCTCGCGGGCAAGCGCGGCATTGCGATGATGCAGAACTCCGGGCTCGGCAACGCCGTGAGCCCGCTCACCTCGCTCACGTGGACCTTCCGCCTGCCGCAGCTCCTGATCGTGACGTGGCGCGGCCAGCCTGGCGTTTCCGACGAGCCGCAGCACGCGCTGATGGGCCCGGTCACGCCGCAGATGCTCGAGACGATGGAGATTCCGTGGGAGCTGTTCCCGACGGAAGCGCAAGCCATCGGCCCCGCGCTCGAACGTGCGATCCGGCATATGGACGAAACGGGCCGCCCCTACGCGCTCGTGATGCAAAAGGGCAGTGTGGCGCCCTACGAGCTGAAGGGCGGCGGTGCGATGCCCGGGAAGCATGCGCTGCCCGTCGCTCAGGTCGAATGGACGGGACGGACTCCTGACCAATTGCCGACGCGCCAGCAGGCGCTCGAACGTGTGATCGCGGCTACGCCTGTGCAATCCACCGTGGTGGTGGCATCGACGGGCTTCTGCGGCCGCGAGCTTTACGCGCTCGACGACCGCGCGAATCAACTCTACATGGTGGGCTCGATGGGCTGTGCCACGCCGTTCGCGCTCGGTCTCGCGCTCGCGCGCCCGGACCTGAACGTGGTGGCGCTCGACGGCGACGGCGCGGCGCTCATGCGCATGAGCGCCTTCGCGACGCTCGGCGCCTACGGCCCGGCGAACCTCACGCATGTGCTGCTCGACAACGGCGTGCACGACTCCACAGGCGGCCAGGCGACCGTTGCGGCGCAGGTGTCGTTCGCGAACGTGGCCGCCGCCTGCGGTTACGCGGATGCGACGGAAAGCGACGACCTCGCGGTGCTCGACGCCGTGCTTGCCGCCGCGCGGGAACGTGCGACGGCCGCTTCGGGCGTCGCCGGCACACGCTTCGTACGCCTGACGATCCGCCGTGGCACGCCCGACGGGCTGCCGCGCCCGACCATCGCGCCGCCCGAGGTGAAGACGCGTCTCATGCGCCACATCGGCGCGCCCGTTCATGCAGTTGACCACGCAGTCGATCAATAAGGAATTGCCGATGCTGTTGCTCAATCCCGGCCCCGTCACGCTGACCGAGCGCGTGCGCCGCAGCCTGCTGCAAGAGGACCTGTGCCACCGCGAAAGCGAGTTCTTCGACGTGCAGGAAGAGGCGCGCACGCGCCTCGTGGGCGTCTACGATCTCGACCCCGCGCAGTGGCAAGCTGTGCTCATGACCGGCTCCGGCACGGCGGCGGTCGAGAGCATGATTGCGTCGCTCGTGCCCGCCAACGGCAAGCTGCTGATCGTCGAGAACGGCGTGTACGGCGAGCGCATCACGCAGATCGCCGCGCAGTACAACATCGCGCACGAAGTCGTGAAGCACGAGTGGATGCAGGCGCCCGATCTCGCGCGCATCTGCGCCGCGCTCGACGCCGATAAATCGATCACGCATGTCGCGGTTATCCACCACGAAACCACCACGGGCCGGCTGAACGATCTGCGTGCGCTAGGCGCCGCGTGCCGCGCGCGCGGCGTGCAAATGCTCGTGGACGGCGTGAGCAGCTTCGGCTCCGAAGCCATCGACTTCGCCGATACGAGCATTGCCGCCGTGGCCGCGACCGCGAACAAGTGTCTGCACGGCGTGCCGGGCGCGGCTTTCGTCGTGGTGCGCCGCGCGGCGCTCGCGAATGCGTCGAGCCGCACCTATTACCTCGACCTCAAGCGCCTCGCTACGCTGCAGGATCAGCGCAACACGCCGTTCACGCCTTCGGTGCACGCGTACTACGCGCTCGTCGAAGCACTGCGCGAGCTCGCCGACGAAGGCGGCTGGCAAGCGCGTCATGCACGCTACGCGGCGCTTTCGGAGCAGGTGCGCGCGGGGCTCGCCGCGCGCGGCACGAAAAGCGTGTTGCCGAAAGATGACTCGTCGGTGGTGCTGCGCGCGTTCCGGCTGCCGGCCGGCGTCGATTATCCGACGCTGCACGATGCGCTCAAGGCGCGCGGCTTCGTGATCTACGCGGGGCAGGGCGGCTTGTCGAAGGCGCTGTTCCGCATCTCGACGATGGGCGACATTCATGCCGCCGATGTCGAGCGCTTGCTCGCGGCGTTCGACGAGGTCGTGAAGTAAGGCATCGCGATTCGCGTTGAGCCCGTTAAAAAGGGCCTCGCGGCGCGCGAGCGATCGCCGCGAGGCCCTTGTTCTGTGTGCGGAGCCCGCTTATCCCGCCGCACGCTCTCTCGCACGTACCGCCGTGGTGTCCCGCGCGGGCTTGCAGGCGCTCTTGCGGCGTGCCCGCGCCTTCTTCAGCCAGATCAGCACGCCCGTGACGCTGAGCAGCGCGACGGCCACGCCCGTGAAGCTGATCGCGATGCGTCCCGGCAATCCGGCGATGCGTCCCGAATGCAGCGGAAACTGCGCCTGGATGAAGATGTCGCCCGCGCTGCCGCGCCCCGGAATCTGTCTGGCGATCACCTCGCCCGTCCGCGCATTCATGACGAGCCAGGGATTGCCGAGGCCGGCGTCGCCGTGATCGTTGCCCGCCGCGAAGTAGCCCACGCCGTAGGC
>DATEJU010000615.1:0-38374 GCA_035277805.1 Paraburkholderia sp.
GGCGGATGCCGGCGGGCGCGAAGATGTCCATCGCATCCATGAACGCCGAGCCCATGATGCCGAACATGTCCGTCACGCCGTTGGCCGCAAGGGTCTCGACGAAGGCTTCGGACGGGGTCATGTCCTGCGGGCCGCTGGCCGCCACGCGCTGGGAACTGGAGTGATCGCTCATAGCCGGTCTCCGGTATTTATTTAACGGGATGCTTCGTTCCAGATACTCTGCGGCGCGAATTCGGCTCCACCCATACCGCCAGTCGGCGCAAGAGTGGGCTGAAACGAAACGTTTTGTTTCAAAACGTGCGCGCCCTTTGCTTGCTTGTTATCGCGCGCAAGCGGTGGACATGCCTGTCATTTTTTTTTCGAGCGATGGCGTGTAACTGTGCAATGCACAAACGCGGCATGCGACACCGGATATCAACACGTTAGTAGGCCCCCCTCTGTGAGAGTAGCGCCAGTTCAGGAGTTTCGCCTGGGCCAGTGAAGGTTGGTCCGACTGGCTCCATCGGATCCTTCCGCCTGGTACTACCCGGACCTTTATTGAATGAGAATGCTTGACTAAACGGGCGAACCGTCACAGGCGCGCAACTTGCAAGCCGCAATCCGGGTTCGCCGCGGCTGTCTATACTTTCAGTTAGAAGCAAAACGGAAAATAGAAATTCTAGCTATTCATCAGTAAAGGCCAGCGGGAGAATTTACTCACGCGGATTGGTCGAAGGGCTCAACAATAAATGGTCTGCGTTATTCGCGCATTGCGCGTACGAATCGGGTGACGAAGGGCGTTCCTTCGTGTGCTCATGGTTTTTCAACTTGAGGAGACGGCAGTGAGAGCCCTACCCAGACTGAAGCATCACGTCGAGTCGCCGATCGAGCCGGTGATCAAGATTCGCCGCCCGCGCACGAAGTTGAATTCCTACTGGCTGACCACCGCCGTGCTGGTGGTGTCGATCGCGATCTGGCAGGCGGTATCGATGGCGGGCGTCTTCCCGGCGTTCGCGCTGCCTTCGCCGGTGGCGGTGTGGCAGGCCTTCATCGAAATCGTGCACAACGGATACGGCGGGCAGGCGCTGATCAGCGACATCCTCATTAGTTGCTTTCGCATCGTCATAGGATTCGTAGGAGCAATCGCGATCGGCGTTCCGGTAGGACTGCTGATGTCACGCAACAAGATCGTGTTCGACATCATCGATCCCTTGCTGCAGTTCGTCCGGCCGGTTCCGCCGCTTGCCTATATTCCGCTGCTGGTGGTGTGGTTCGGCATCGGCGAATTGCCTAAAGCCATCCTGATTCTGGTCGGCACCATTCCGGTCATCATCATCGGCACCATGTCGGGGGTGAAGAGCACGCCGCCGTTGCGTATTTCAGTCGCTCGCACCCTCGGCGCGAGCAACGCGCAAATCTTCCGCAGGGTTGTGCTGCCTTCGGCGCTTCCGGAGATTTTCACCGCCATGCGGGTGGGTATCGGCGTGGCCTGGACCTGTCTGGTTGCGGCGGAACTGATCGCCGCCAGCAGCGGCCTGGGCTGGCTCGTGCAGTTCGCTGGACAAGCGCTGCAAGTCGGGATCGTGATCGTCGGCATCGTGATCATCGGCTTGATCGGGTATGCAATGGAACTGGTGATTCGCAAGATCGAGAATCTGGTTGTGCCTTGGCGCGGACATAACTGATCGGGTGATCAGAGGAGACGAAAAATGAAAAAGATGCAATGGATCCAGGCTGCGAGCGCAGCGTTGCTTGCCACCGGCTATGTCATGTCGGGCGTGGCGCAGGCTCAGAGCAAGCCGCAGGTCATTATCGGCTACGAGGACAACGGCGCCGATCCGTACATGGTGTCGATGGAGGAACATCTGTTTGAAAAGCATATGAACGCCGATGTCCAGTACAAGCTCTTCAGCTCCGGCCCGGCGGCAATGAGCGCGCTGGCGTCGAACAGTCTTACGTTCATGTGCGGCCTCGGCGTTCCGCCGCTTGTCACTGCCATCGCGCAGGGCCTGCCGATGACCATCGTGTACAACCAGGAGCGATACACGAACGCAGCCGGCATCGTGGTCAAGCCCGACTCCGGCATCCATGACGTCGCCGGTTTGAAAGGCAAGAATATTGCAATCGTTGCCGGTTCGCAGGCTTCTTTCGAACTGGCTACTTTTCTCGCGCAGGCGCACGTACCGTATTCGTCGGTGACGCAAATTAACATGGCGCCTCCGCAGATGCGCACCTCCTGGGTCACCGGCGCGATCGACGCCGCGATCGTCTGGGATCCGGTGTTCAGCGCGCTGCGCGCGGCCGGCGGCAAAGCGATCAAGACCGATGGCGATCTGCCGCGAGACGCTTCGAGCTATAACGTCTGCATCGCGAACGCCGACTGGGCGAAGGCCCATCCGGACCTGGTGAGCGGTTTCGTCTCCGCCCTCGATGCGGGCTATCAAGTGACGCAGAAGGACCGCGACAAAGCGCTGGCCGAGATGGCCCACGCAACCGGGGTCACGGTGCCCGTGGCCAAAGGCGAGCTCGCCGGCTACGAGCTGTTCTCCGGCGCCGATCAGACAACGCCCAAAGTCATGGGTATCGACGCAGGCGTAAAAACTTCTGCAACGTACCTGACCTTGGTGAACACCGCCAAGGTGCTCAACCAGATTGGCCGCATTCCGTCGGTGCCTGCGAGCTTCGAGACCAACGTCGCGCCGCAGTATTCCAAACACCTTGCCGCCCATTGAATGTTGAATCGCTACGCAGGAGACTCACTTGAATATCGTCATCGATTCCCTGTACAAAACGTTCGGTGCCACCTCCGCACTGGAAAACATCAACTTGCAGTTCCAGGGCGGCGAGTTCGTCACCGTGCTTGGGGCCTCCGGATGCGGCAAGACGACGTTGCTGCATCTGCTGGCCGGCCTCGAGTCGCCCACGCGGGGCAACATCTATATCGACGGCGAGGTCAAGGATCAGCCTGGCGCCGATCGCGTCGTGGTGTTCCAGCAGTCTGGATTGTTTCCATGGCTCAGCGTGGAGGACAACATCGAATTCGGGCTGTCACTCCACTCGGTGTCCAAGGCGCAGCGGCGGCAGGCTTCGGCTGAAATCCTGCGCATCATCGGTCTCGAGTCTTTTGCGCGGCACAAGCCCTACGAGCTGTCGGGCGGCATGCAGCAGCGCGTGGCGATTGCCAGAGCACTCGTCATGAAGCCGAAGGTATTGCTGATGGACGAGCCCTTCGGTGCACTGGATGCGCAGACCCGCGCTTCCATGCAGACGTTCTTGACCTCGCTGTGGGACCAATTGCACTGCACCATTGTGTTCATCACGCATGACATCGACGAAGCGATCTTTCTCGGCACACGCCTTGTCGTGCTATCGGCGCGGCCGGGGAGGGTCGCGCTCGACGTCCCGATCGAGCTGGAACGGCCGCGTACGCCGCAGGTCGCGTTCGAGCCGCATTTCCTGGAGCTGAAGAAGCAGGCGATGGGGATTCTCGCGCATTGAGGATGCGTGCGATTCAACCAACGGTTCATGCATCGGCACCACGGGGTCGCCTTCTGCCCAGTCGTCCATCGAGCATCGCGGATGGCGTGTGCCGCAGCGCTAGCTCTCGGCTCGGCGCCGATCATGCGCGTTTCGCCCCAGGTCGTCGTCAGACTGGCGATGGGAATGCGCGCGGGATCGATGCCGTGCTCGCGGTACAGTTGATAGCACGCTCGCGCGCTGCGGCCGATCAACGTGGAAAATACCACGTCGGGCTCCATGGCCCGGATTTGCCGCACCACCTCCTCGAATGCCAGCGGGTCCGCATATTCAACTTGTCCATATCAAGGGCTTTGTCCACGCTTGGGGAAAGCCCTTGTATAACCGAGGCTGGCAAATCGATCGAGTACCTATCCGATCGGCCCGTTGCGCCTTAATGCAAGATCTTTGAAAGAAAATCCTTCGCGCGCTCCGACCTGGGATTCCCAAAGAAAGCCTCCTTGAGGTCGTCCTCCACGATATTCCCCCGGTCCATGAAGATCACCCGGTGCGCGACTTTCCTCGCGAAGCCCATCTCGTGCGTCACGCACATCATCGTCATGCCTTCCTGTGCCAGTTCGACCATCACGTCCAGCACCTCGTTGATCATCTCGGGATCGAGTGCGGATGTCGGCTCGTCGAACAGCATCGCAATCGGATCCATCGACAACGCGCGGGCAATCGCGACGCGCTGCTGCTGGCCGCCGGAGAGCTGGCCGGGATACTTGTCCGCATGAGCGCGCAGGCCCACGCGATGCAGCAGCCGCAATGCCTTGTCGGCCGCTTCGTCGCGTCCGCGTCCCAGCACCTTCATTTGCGCGAGCGTCAGGTTGCCGGTAATCGACATGTGCGGAAACAGTTCGAAGTGCTGAAAAACTATCCCGACTTTCGAGCGTAGCCGCGAGAGGTTGGTCTTGCGATCGCCCACCGATTCGCCGTTGATCCTGATCTCGCCGTTCTGGAACGGCTCGAGTCCATTGACGGTCTTGATGAGCGTCGACTTGCCCGAGCCCGATGGGCCGCAAACCACGACCACTTCGCCCTTTTTTACTTCCGTCGTGCAGTCGGTGAGGACCTGGAACTGCCCATACCACTTGGAAACCTTGCTGATGGAAATCATGTTCATCCTGCGTCTGGAGATTGTTGACTGGCCGGCCTGACGTGTTCCGCCTGTTTCAACGGTGCCGGCTTCCCTGGTAGCGGCGCTCGAGCGCGCGCGCATACCAGGTGAGCGGAAAGCACATGGCGAAGTACAGCAGCGCGACCATGGCGTAGATCGGGAACGGACGAAACACGGCATTCGTAATCATGGTCCCGGTCTTGGTCAGCTCGGTGAGCCCGATGATCGACGTGAGCGCCGTGCTCTTCACGACCTGCACGAGAAAGCCGACCGTGGGCGGTACGGCGATCTTCCAGGCCTGCGGCCACACGACGTAGCGCAATTGCTGCGGCCACGTCATGCCGAGACTGGCCGCCGCGGCCCATTGTCCGCGCGGCACGGCCTCGACACAGCCGCGCCAGATGTCGGCCAGATAGGCGCTCGTGTACAGCGTGAGCGTCACGGTGGCGGCGAGCCAGGGGGATACATCGACGCCCAGCAGAGGCAGGCCGAAAAAGCCGAGAAACAGCTGCATCAGCAGCGGCGTGCCCTGAAACAGTTCGACGTACAGCATCACGGCGCGCCGCAGCCACGGCACTGGCGACACCCGCATCGCAAGCAGCACGAGGCCAGTCACACCACCGCCGACGAAGGCGACCAGCGAAAGCAGCACTGTCCAGCGCGCGGCGAGCAGCAGATTGCGCGCGATGTCCCATAAGGTGAATTCGACCATTACGAACGCTCCGTCGGAAGGGGAGAGGCGGCTGCGCGAGCGCGCAACGAAAGCAGCGTGCGCAGCCGCCCGCGCGATGCGCCGGCCGTGCCACGAACCGCCTTGCCGGCAAAGAGGCCCTTGCCCAGCCGGTTGATCAACAGCCGCAACGCAATGGAGAGCAGCAGGTAGATTGCCGTGACGATCACGTAGCTCTCGAACGACCGGAAATTGCGCGACTGGATGAAGTTCGCCGCGTAAGTCAGGTCGGGCACCGAGATCTGCGAGACCACCGCCGAGCCGAGCATCACGATCAGCACCTGGCCGAGCAGCGCCGGGAACACGTTGGCAAGCGCCTGGGGCAGCACGACGTAGCGGAACACCTGGCGGCCCCGCAGCCCGAGCGCCATCGCCGCCTGGCTCTGGCCGCGCGGGATCGAGTCGATACCGGCGCGCACGATTTCCGTCGCATAGGCACCCAGATTGACTGTCATGGCGAGCACCGCCGCCTGCATCTCGTTGATCTGCACGCCAAGACTGGGTAGTCCGAAGAATACGAAGAATAGCTGCACCAGAAACGGCGTATTGCGGATCAGCTCGACATAGGACGCAATGAGTGCGCGGCTCCATTTAGGGCCCGCGACGGCAAGGCTCGCACCCACGATGCCAACCACGCCGCCCAGCACCGTGGAGACTGCCGTCAGGCCGAGCGTGACCTCGACGCCACGCGCGAGCATGCCCGCGTACAGACCGAAGTCGCTGAAATCGAACGTATAGGTCATCGCGGCGCCATCCGTTTTTCAGGTGAGAAGGACACTTCCATCATCAAAGATTCGCCGGCAGCGGCGCACGCAGCCACTTCTGCGAAATCGCATTCATCGTGCCGTCCTTCTTCGAGTTCGCGATGGCCGCGTCGACCTTCTGCATCAGGCGCGGTTCGTTCTTGTTCAGGCCGACGTGATCGGGCGAGCTGAAGAGCGAGAACTTCTGCTCGGGATTGTTGGCCGGATGACGGGCCATGATGGTTGCGCCCACATCGTTGCCGACCACGAGCAACTGCGCCTGGCCGGACAGGAACGCCGAAATGGCGCCGTTCGGATCGTCAAAGCGCTTGATGTTCGCCGAAGGCGGCGCGACTTTCGACACGCTCAGGTCTTCGAGCGTGCCGCGCGCGACGGCCACCGTCTTGCCGGCCAGGTCGCCCGCGTTCTTCACCGCCAGCGACTTGGGCCCGAACACCGCGAGGTAGTAGGGCGCATAAGGCTGCGAGAAGTCGATCACCTTGGCGCGCTCCGGCGTCTCGCCAACCGAAAGCAGCATGTCGGCCTTGTGATCCGCGAGGTACGCCATGCGGTTGTCGCCCGTAACCTGAACGAGTTCGACCTTCGCGTTCAGCGCTTTGCCGATCAGGTTGGCCACGTCGATGTCGTAGCCTTGCGGCTTCATGTCGGGACCAATCGATCCGAACGGCGGATAGTCCTCAAAGACGCCGATGCGCACGACGCCCGATTTCGCGATCGTATCGAGTGCGTCGGCATGCGCGAGCGGGGCAAAGGTGCAGACGCCCACTGTGCCGGCAAGGGCAACGGAAGCGGCAATGCGCGCGAGAAGGCGTTGCATGGCATGGGAGGTGTTCATGACGGTATGTCTCCTGTGACTGCTTTATTTGGGGGAAAGCGTTTCAGTGAACGGTGCGCGCCGCAATCAGCCTGCAGGCATGGGGCGGCAGTTCCGCGAGCACCGGCATGCCGACGGCGATATCGGGCGTCTCGCGTGGCGTCGTCGCCGCGGTCAGCGTGAAGCCGTCGCAGTCGATCGTCGCCTCGATCGATGCGCCCACATCGCGCACGAACGAGACCTTGCCGGCAAGCACATTCGGCCCTGCGGGTGACGCCGCGGGCCGCACGCAGACATCCTCCGGCCGGATCAGCAGGCGGATGTCGCCCGTCGCGCCCTGTGCGCCCGGCGCACGCGATGCGGCGTCCACGGCGATCGTGCGGCCGCCGGGCAGGGCGATCCGGTCGGCGCCGTCGAACGTCACCGGCAGGATGTTGCCGAGACCGATGAAGTCCGCGACGAATTCATTGACAGGATCGCGGTAGATGTCGAGCGGCTTGCCGACCTGCGCGATGCGCCCTTTTTCCATCACGACGATCTCGTCGGCCATCGTCATCGCTTCGCGCTGGTCGTGGGTGACCATGATCGTCGTGATGCCGAGCCGCTGCTGCAGCAAGCGGATCTCGACCTGCATCGCTTCGCGCAGCTTCGCGTCCAGTGCCGAAAGCGGTTCGTCGAGCAGCAGCAGCTTGGGCGCCGAGGCGATCGCACGCGCGATGGCGACGCGCTGACGCTGGCCGCCGGAGAGCTGCGTGACAGGCCGGTTCGTCATGTGCGGCAACTGGATCATCTCGAGCAGTTCGGCCACGCGCTTCGCCTGTGCGCCGCGTTCGACGCCGCGCAGCCGCAGCGGATACGCGACGTTCTCGGCCACGGTCATGTGCGGGAACAGCGCGAGCGACTGAAATACCATGCCGAAGTCGCGCCGGTTCGCCGGTACGTGGGTGAGGTCGCGGTTCGCGAACATCACGGAGCCGGAGGTCGGCGTTTCGAGCCCCGCGATCATCCGCAGCAATGTGGTCTTGCCGCAGCCCGACGGCCCGAGGAAGCAGACCAGCTTGCCGTCGGCGACGCTCAGGTCGACGTGGTCGACGGCGAACGTGTTGTGAAAACGCTTCGTGACGGCCTGAAGTGACAATGGATTCATGAGGATTCCTTATCCGCGTGATCGCGGGTGAGGGCGTGGATCAGATCGCGACGCCCTTGTCGCCGACGAGCTTTTCGAGCAGCCAGATCAGGGCAAAGTCGACCATCACGATGACGACCGCGAACGAGAACACGGTCGGGTCCAGCGACGACACGGTACGGCTGTAGAGCCAGACGGGCAGCGTCATCGTGTTGATGCTGTACAGAAAGAACGTCACCGTGAACTCGTTGAACGAGATGATGAACGCGAACAGCATTCCGGCCAGGATGCCCGGGCGCATGAGCGGAAGCACGATGTCGATGAGTGCGCGATGCGGGCTCGCGCCCATCACGAAGGCGGCTTCCTCGAACTCGGCGCCCACCGAGGCGACCGAGGCCGCGCAGTTCTTCACGGTGAAGGGCAGCGCGAGAATCACGTGCGCGATGACGAGGCGCAGCACGCCGAGGTCGGCCGGCAACACGTTGAAGACGAGCAGGAGCGAGAGCCCCAGCATCACCAGCGGATAGACCAGCGGCAGCGCCACCAGTTGCTCGACGATGGCCTTGCCACGGAAGCGGTAGCGCGACAGGGCGTACGCGGCCGGTACGGATACCGCGGTCGCGATCAGCATCGTCGAGACGGCGACCACGAGGCTCGTGCTCAACGCGGCACCCATCGAGAGCGCGTCGCCGGCGTCCGGCGACACGAACGTGTGCCACGCCGCGTGATACCAGCGAAGGCTGAAGCTGTGCGGTGGAAATTCGAGCGTGTCCGAATTGCCGAACGACATGGTGATCAACGTCAGAATCGGCAATGCGGCGAGAAACAGCACGACGGTTGCGAGCAGTCCGGTCAATCGTCCGAGCCGGCCCGGCATCGTCGCTGGAATGCGCAGAGTGCTCATGAGTGGGACGCTCCGTGATGTTGCAGCTTGTGTGCGAGCCGCTGCGAGATCGCCATCACCGTGAGCGTCGCGACCATCAGCACGACGCCCGATGCCGATGCGGCAGGCCAGTTCAACAGCGGCGCGACCTGGTCGTGCACGAGCACGGCGAGCATCGGTACGCGGCGTCCGCCGAGCAGCAGCGGCACCGCGAAGGCGCTCGCGTTATAGGCGAACACGAGCAGGGCGCCCGATACGATCCCCGGCATCGCGAGCGGCAGCATCACGTGGCGCAGCGTCTGCCAGCGCGTTGCGCCGAGCGTGGCCGCCGCTTCTTCGTACGAGTGCGAGATCGCGCGCATGGCGCTCGAGATCGGCAGCACGGCGAGCGGAAACGCCGTCTGGATCAGGCCGAGCAGCACGCCGTTCTCGCGATACAGCCACAGCATCGGCCGGCGGATCACACCGGTGGCCAGCAGCAGGTGATTGACGAGCCCCGCCGGCCCGAGCATCACGAGCCATCCATAGCCCTGCAGCAGCAGATTGACGAGCAGCGGCAGCAGCACGCCTGCCAGCAGGAGCCGCCGCGCGAGCCGCGATTGCGTGCGCGCCATGGCGAGCGCGACCGGAATCGCCAGCACGACGGCGCACACCATGCTCTGGAACGCGAGCTTGAGCGTCAGCCACAGCGAGTGCAGAAAGTACGTGTCGCCGAGGTCCGCGTAGTTCTGCAGCGTCAGCGCATGCCACTCGTTGCCCGAGACGCCGAAGCTCATGCGCAGCACCACGATCGTGGCGGCTACCAGCACGGCGAGAAACGCGAGGATCGGCGCGAGCAGCAGCAGCGGCGGCACGCGAGGAAGCGCGGGCGGCACGTCGCGCTGCGCCCTGGCGCCGTCGCCGGCGGCGGCTGCGCCGGCGCGAGTCGAAGAGAGCGTTGGCATGGCCGTCACGCCGCAAAGAGCTCGGTGTAGCGCTTGATCCACGCGGACTGAACGGCGGCCAGCGCCTTGTCGTCGTGCAGCACCGCCTTTTCGGCAATCTGCTGCGGCGACGGCACGAACGCGCGGCTCTCGGCCGGGATCACCGCCTTGCCATTCACGGGACCGTTGAGCACGTCCGCGGCCATCCGGCCCTGGACGCCCGCATCGAGCGAATGGTTGATGAACGCATGAATCAGGTCGATGTCGCCCGGGTGTGCCTTCGGAATCACCGTGAACATCAATTGCGTTGCGAAGCCCTCTTTCATTTCGTAGGTCACGCCCATCCGGTATTCCGGCTTGCGGATCTGGTCGGGGAAGAACGCGGGGCAATAGATGCCGCCGATATCGAGCGAGCCGGTGCGAAACAGGTCGGCCACCTGGTTCGGGTTCTCGCCGAGCGTCATGACGCGGTCTTTCAGTTGCGCGAGCTTCGCGAAGCCGGGCTCGATGTTCCGCTGCGAGCCTCCGCTCATCTTCGCGGCGATGATCGCGAGATCCACGGCTTCGGCCCACTCGGGCGGCGGCAGGAACAGGCGGCCTGCATACTTGGGGTCCCACAGCGCCTCGTAGCTGGCGGGCGGCGTCTTCACGGTCGACGTGTTGTAGATCAGCCCGTCCGACCAGAGCAGGTAGCCGATGCCGAATCCGTTCGCGCCCGTGCGGTACTGCGATGGGACGTCCTTCAGGTTCGGCAGCTGGTTCAGGTCCGGCTTCATCAGGAGGCCCGCGTCGGCGAGACCCGACGCACCGACGCCAGCCAGCGTGATTACGTCATACGTCGGCCGCTCGCCGGCGGCCTTCACCTTGGCGACCATGCCGGATGTGCCGTCGGCACGGTCGGCGATCACTTGTGCGCCGGTTTTCGCGCTGAAGGTGTTCGCAATGTTGCGCAGCGCGGCCGCACCTGTGTCGTCGGACCACGTCAGCAGTCGCAGCGTCTTGCCGGCAAAGTGTTTTTGCTGGGCCTTTGCCGTGCTGATGAACGGCATCGGCAGCGCAGACGCTGCCAGCGCAACACCTAGCGTCTTGATGGCCTGCCTTCTGGTTATTTTGGAATCCTGCATGATTGTCTCCTGATTCAAGCGTGGGGCTGAGTGTCTGTGCTGACCGCCGTTCGGCAACGCGGCGGGTGAATCAACTGTAGGTGGGTCAAAAACGCCCGACAAACGAAATTTCCGCATGCGCGCCATGACCTGAGCTCATGCGCCGCCGACGCTCCGCGCCGCAGGCGCTGCGTTTTCTGCCGGCATCAGGACCTGCTTGATCTCCTGGAACGCGGCAAGCCCGAATGGGCCCAGCTCGCGGCCGACGCTGCTGCGCTTGTAGCCGCCCCACGAGGTCTGAGGAAAGATCAATTGCGGCGCGTTGATCCAGACGACACCCGCTTCCAGTTCGCCCGCTATCTTTCGGGCGCCCTCGATGTCTTGCGTGACGATCGTCGCGACCAGCCCGAATTCGGTATCGTTCGCGGCCTGGACGGCCTCTTCCCCGCTATCGAAGCTGCGCACGCACAGCACGGGGCCGAAGATCTCTTCGCGCCACAACACGCTGTCGGCGGGTATGTCGACGAACATCGTCGGCTTCACGAAGTACCCGGGACCGTCCGGCGCCTCGCCCTCGATGATCAGACGCGCGCCCTCGGCTTTGCCGCGCGCAATGAAGCGCTTGACGCGCTCATACTGGGCGCGGCTCGTGAGCGGCCCCATCTGCACACCCGCCGCGAACGGATCGCCGACCACGGTGCGCGTCGCGCGATCCGCGAGACGCGCGACAAGCTCGGCTTCGACCGATCGCTCGACCAGCACGCGCGAGGTGGCCGAACACATCTGCCCCGCGTTGAAGAATCCACCGGCCGCAACGAGGTCGGCGGCCAGATCGAGGTCCGCGTCGGCGAACACGATGATCGACGACTTGCCGCCGAGCTCGAGCCCGATGCCCTTGATCGTGTCGGCTGCGGTCTTCATCACCTGCGCGCCCACCGCAGTGCTGCCCGTGAACGAGACCTTCGCGACGAGAGGATGCGCCGCGAGCGGCGCACCGACCTCGGTACCCGTGCCGGTCACGACGTTCACGACGCCGCGCGGCACGCCGGCTTGCGCGATGATGGCCGCGAGCTCCAGCTCGGGCAGCGGCGTGACCTCGGAGGGCTTGAGCACCACGGTGCAGCCCGCGGCGAGCGCCGGCGCGAGCTTCCAGGCGGTGGTGACCATCGGGAAGTTCCACGGCACGATCAGCGCGACGACACCCGCCGGTTCGCGGCGGATTTGCGCCTGATAATCGCTGCTCGGGATCGCCACGGCGGACTCGCCCGTTCGATCCAGTTGCTCGGCGAGCTGCGCGTAGTAATCGAACGTGGCGACGACATCATCGACATCGATCTGCGCTTCTGCCTGCGGTTTGCCGTTATTCAGCGACTGCAGCGAGGCCAGCCGGGCACGGCGCGCCTCCACGCCGCGTGCGATGGCCCGAAGGAAGGCGGCCCGCACGGCACCCGTCGTGCGCTTCCAGCCGGGCAGCGCACGGGCCGCCGCCTGCACCGCGCGGTCGACATCTTCAGTGCCGCCCGCTGCGACCTCGGCGATGATCTGCCCGCTCGACGGGTTGACCACCGGCAGACGCTGTTCCGCCGTTGCCGCACACCAGTCGCCATCGATATGGAGCTGGGTGCGCAGCGAGCTCGCGGGCTCCAAAACAGTTTGTACTACTGATTCGGATTTCATGCGGACACCTTTGCGAACCATTCGGCCTCGCTGACCTCGATCACGGTCGGCACGTCGCGCAGTGCCGCATCACGCAGTTGCGTGGCAAGGTCTTGCGGGCTGTTTGCCTGGCAGGCGGCGCATCCAAAGCCGCGCGCGAGCGCGATGAAGTCCGGCGTATGAATATCGACGCCGACCGGCACGATGTTGCGAGCCGTCATGTACTTGCGGATCTCGCCGTAGCCGAAGTTGTTCCACAGCACCACGATGGCCGGGACGCTCGCTTCGACCGCGCTCGCGAGCTCCGGCAGCGTGAATTGCAGACCGCCGTCGCCGATCAGGCACACGACCGGGCGCTCCGGTGCCGCGAGCTTCGCGCCAATCGCCGCGGGCAAGCCGTAGCCGAGCGTGCCGTAGCCGGTCGACGAATTGAACCAGGAGCGCGGCGCCGGCGCGTCGTGCACGAAGTTGCCGGCGTAGACGGGACTCGTCGAATCGCCGGCGATGATGACGCCGGGGAGCGCATCGGCGATGGTGTCGATGAGGTGCCGCTGCGCACGCGTTGGGGCATCCCACGCGGCCGCGAGCGCGTTGCGAACGGCGGCCACGCGAGCCGGCCCCCAGCTGCCGTGCTCGACCGACACCGCGCGTTCATGGAGCCTCGTCGAGAGGCTGCCCAGCGCCTGTTGCGCGTCGGCGGTGATGGCCACATCCGCACGGAAGTTGCGCGCCAGTTGCTGCGCGTCGATGTCGATGCGGATCAGGCGGCCATCGATCGCAAAGCCGCCGTCGAACACCACGTCATAGTCGGTTTCACCCAGCTCGGTGCCCACTGCGAGCACCACGTCCGCGTCCCGAATCAATGCGCGGGTGGGCGGCAACGACTGCGTCGAGCCGACCAGCAACGGATGATCGGGCGGCAGCAGCCCCTTGGCATTGATCGTGAGTGCGACGGGCGCCTGCAGGCGTTCGGCGAGTTCGCGCAGTTCCGCCGCGGCGCTTACCGCTCCGCCACCGGCAAGAATCAGCGGTCTGCGCGCGCGGGCGAGCAGGTCGGCAGCCTCGGCGAGCGCGGAGGCACTGGCGGCGGGCTTCGCCGGCAACGCAGCGCGGCGGCCAATCAAGTGGCCCGCAGGCGCCACGATCACATCGAGAGGGATCTCGATGTGCACCGGCCGTGGCCGCGCGCTTTCGAATACGGCGAACGCGCGGGCCAGCACCTCAGGCAATTCGGCGGCATCGAACAGCGTGTGCGAGAACTCGGCGAGACCCGAGAACACGTCACGCTGAGACGGCAACTCGTGCAGGCGTCCCGCTCCACTGCCCAGCTCGCGCCGGGCGTTGACGCTCGAAATCACGAGCATCGGGATCGAGTCGGCCCAGGCCTGGGCCATCGCCGTGGCGATGTTGGTCATGCCCGGCCCCGTGATGATGAAGCACACGCCCGGCTTGCCGGTCACACGCGCATAGCCGTCGGCCATGAAGCCCGCGCCCTGTTCGTGGCGCGGCGTCACGTGCCGGATCGACGAGCTTGCCAGCCCCCGGTACAACTCGACGGTGTGCACGCCCGGAATGCCGAACACGTACTCGACGCCATACGCCTCGAGCAGCGAGACGAGCGCTTCGCCACAGGTTCGATCGGGGACATTCGGCCGAATCGTCGTACGATTGCCGGCCTCATCGAAGCGGGCAGGGGTGTCGGGATAATTCATCGGTCGTTGCGTTCCTGTCTGGTCTGAAGCCGGCACGGGTTGCCGGTGGAGATCGCCCGATATCCGCTCATGCAGCGCGCGCCCGATGGGCAGCGACCCAGCCGCCACGAGCATGGACACCGGTTTTGCTGAAGCCATTGTCAGCGCCGGTGTGGGGTGCGAACAATCGATAAGTTCTCATGAGGCGCATGCACTTTCCTCATGACCTGATGAAAACCCGTAGATGGGGTGTGGAGGCCTGGCAGGGCGAGCGGCTCGCAACCAACACCTGGTCTACGGCAAGCGCTCAAGCGAAGTCTGGCGTCGGCAAGTGCAAGCCACGCCATATCGTAAGGATTACGAATGTCGAAGGAAATGAAAAACCGAGGAGTGCGCGCAAGGCGGTCTCCTCGATTCCGGACGGGCAACAGGTGGGGTATTGCGGAGGTGGCCGACCGCAGCGCGACGCCGCTGTCGCCTGCACCGCTCGGTATCAGTGCGACTTCGACACGATGCGGTGGTGACGCGCGACGCGCGCAACACGCACGACTAGCGGACCGCGCGAGGTACCGCAGCGCGTCGTGCGCGGGCGACGCAACGCGTGGACGGGCTCCGGCGCGGCCATCGCCGTCACCGCCGCCACCGCTGGTTGCGTGGCTTCGCCATCGAGCCAGCACCGCGTCGCTTCGGCGATCAGCGCGCGCAGCCAGCGCACGCCCTCGATGCAGTCGCCCGATTCGTTCCACGTCATCCGGTACACGATCTCGGGCGGCTCGGCGGGCAGCGTGACGACACCGAGCGGCAGAAGCTTCGCGTAGTGCCGCGCGAGCCGGCAGGTGGTGGTCAGAATCAGGTCGGAGCGCACGAGCGTATGCGCCGCGAGTTCGAAATGCGGCAGCGTGACGACGATGTGCCGCTGCAGGCCGACGCGTTCGAGCTGGCGGTCGATCGCGCCGGACGCTTCGAGCCACGACGGCGTCGGGCAGAGCTGCGGTGCCTGCGCGAAATCGGCGGCCGTCATGGTGCCGCGCCGCGCGATGGGATGCGTGGCGCGCATCAGGCACACGATGCGGTCGTCGAACAGATCGTCCTGGCGGAACCGTGACAGACGCGCGGTGCGATTGTCGATCACGATGTCGAGTTCGCCGTTGGCGAGCGCGCGTTCGTCGTCGAAGCCATCGCCGAGCGGATGGAACACGAGCTGCGCGTTTGGCGCGCGTTCGCGGAACAGCGCGACGAGCTTCGGCACGAACAGCACGTTCAGATAGTCGGGGCAGCCGATCCGGTAGGTGCGCACCGACGTGCGCGCATCGAACGCCGGCTGCTGGATGCGGATGAAGTCGATCACGCGCAGGGCGTTGCGCAGCGGCTCGATGAGCCGCGCGCCGAATTCGGTCGGCACCATCCCGTAGCGGCTGCGCACGAGCAGCGGATCGCCGAGCAGCGTGCGCACGCGTTTGAGCGCGGTGCTCGTCGCCGGCTGCGACATGTTCAGGCGCACAGCCGCGCGCGACACGGTGCGCTCGGTCAGCAGCACGAGCAGGATGCGCATCAGCCGCGCGTCGAGCACGTCGAGCGCGGTTGTCGTGTCGAGCGCGTCGGACGCGTCGACGGGGGAGGCGCTCTTCAGCGTGTTGCGCACGTCGCTGCACCTCCCGCTAGTGCGATGCCCGTGCGCGAATCGGCAGCGGGCTGGCGGCGCATCATTTTGCGAACACCGCCGGCCAGCCGACGATCCGCTTGGCACGCGGCGGTGCGTACGTGCGTACCTTGGACGTCTTGAGCTTCATGCGCACGAGCCCCTCGGCGAGCGTGACCGCGGCCGCAACGCCATCGACGACGGGCACGCCCGTGCATTCCTCGATCTGCCGGTCGAGGCCGGCCATGCCGCCGCAACCGAGACAGATCACTTCCGCGTGATCGTCCTTCACTGCGCGCTGCGCCTCGCCGACGATCGACTCGATCGCGCGGGCCGGGTTATGTTCGATCTCGAGCACCGCGAGGCCGCTTGCGCGCACCGAAGCACAGCGTGCGTCGAGCCCGGCGAGCTTCAGGCGATCCTCGATCAGCGGCACCGTGCGGTCGAGCGTCGTGACGACCGAGTAGCGATGGCCGAGCAGCATCGCGACGCTCGCGGCTGCTTCGGTGATGTCGACGACGGGCACCGTCAGCAGCTCCTGCAGGCCTTCGCGGCCGTGTTCGCCGTAGCCGGCCTGGATCACCGCGTCATACGGTTCGTCATAGCTCAACACGCGATCCATCACGGCGACCGCCGCAAGGTAGCTCTCGAAGTTGCCTTCGATCGACTCGGCGCCGAAGCGCGGCGTCAGGCCGACGATCTCCGTGCCGGGTGACGCGGCTGCCTGCGCCTGTGCGGCGATCGCCTGAGTGATCGACCCGGTCGTGTTGACATTGACTACCAGTATTCTCATCGGTGACTCCGTATTCGAGCGTTCAGTGTTGGGCGCAGGCGACCGCGATGTGCTCGCCGGAGCGCTCTTCGTATTGCCGTTTGCGATCGGCCAGCAGCCAGTACACGCCACCCGCGATGCCCGCGCCGAGCAGCCACGAGAACGGTGTCATCGCGCTGAAGGCGGGCACGATGGCGAGTGTGACCGAGATCAGCGCGGACGGCACGAGTGCCGCGATCGCCTTGCGGTTCACGCCGCGCGTGTAGAAGTAGGCGCCGGCTGGCGCTTCGGTATAGAGATCGGGCACGTTCACGCGGGTCTTGCGCACGAGCCAGTAGTCGACCGTGATGATCCCGTACAGCGGCCCGAGCAGCGCGCCGAGGCCGGACAGGAAGTAGACGATCACGATCGGGGTGTTGTACAGATTCCACGGCAGGATCAGCACGGCCACCGCTGCGCTGATCAGGCCCGCGCGGCGGAACGTGAGGTGGCGCGGCGCGAGGCTCGTCAGCACGAACGCGGGCGCGACGAAGTTCGCCATGATGTTCACGGCGACCGTCACAATCAGGAATGCCAGGCAGCCGAGCACGAGGAACAGCTTGTTCGGCACGGTCGCGATGATTTCCGTCGGGCTGTGGATGATGTGGCCGTTCAGCTTGAACTGCGCGCCCGCGAGCACGAAGCTGATCGTCGCGAACACGAGGATGTTCACGGGCAGGCCCCAGAAGTTGCCGACGCGCACCGTCTTCGCGCTCGGCGACGAGCGCGCGAAATCGCAGAAGTTGAGCACCAGCGTGCCGTAGATCGCGAGCCACAGCGCGCCGCCCGCAAAGACCTGCGTCCACATCTTCACGCCGGTCAGCGGCGTGCCGATCGACATCGCGAGATGGCCGCCCGTGCGGCTGAACATCCAGGCGGCGAGTGCCAGCGTCGTGACGAGGATCATCGGGCCGGCCAGCGCCTCGTACTTGCGGACCATCTCCATTCCGTACGCAAAGATGCCGATCTGCACGAACCAGATCGCGACGAACGTGATCCAGCCGAGCGACGACAGGCCGAGAATCGCGTTCTGGTCGAAGACGGCGAGGCCTGGCCAGATCGCGGTGAGCAGCACGCGCAGCACGACCGACGCGAGATAAGTCTGGATACCGAACCATGCGATTGCAATGACCGCGCGGATCATCGCAGGCAGCAGCGCGCCGTAGATGCCGAAGCTCATCCGGCTGATCACCGGGAACGGCACGCCGGTTTTCTGGCCCATGTAGCCCGTGAGGTTCATGAAGCCATACACGAGCACGGCGCCGATCGCGAGCGACGCGAGCATTTGCCAGCCCGACAGGCCGAGCGCGAATAGCCCGATCGCGAACGAGTAGTTCGCGATGTTGTGCACGTCGTTGGTCCACAACGCAAAGATGCTGTAGCGGCCCCATGTCCGGCCCTCGGCGCGGGTCGGCGCGAGGTCGGGGTTGTGCAGGCGCGGGCTGAGCGCGGGATCGCGCGGGCCGGTTTCGGTTCGATGCGATGCGTCGTCCGCGCCGAGTGCGATGCCCGGGCGGTAGGTGGATTCCAGTTGCACGCCGGTGTCTCCTTCCATGTGCAGGGGGGCGCGAACCGGCCGCGTATGCGCGCAGCGCTGGCCCGGCCGTCGTGGACGTTATGTCCAGGATTGGTTCGCGAGTATGGAGGACCGGCTTGGCAATGGGAAATTAAATATTCGGTTGGCCGTTATTTGAAAAATGGATGGCTGGGTGTGGGCCGCGGCGGGTGCTTGCCGCGCCATCCCCTGCAAAGGCGACGTTCTTGCCCGCCACTGAAGACATCGCCGGATTCCCCGCTTTCACGGGCTTGATGACGAAAGCGCATCAGGTCGTGCATAGATATCGGTTGATGCCGGTCTATTGGCTACCGACAATGTCCTCGCAGCTTCGCCGTGCGCGAGTCGGGCGCAAGCACTATCGGCGCAAATCGACGCAATATTGTTTCCGATGCGAAATTTTCTTGGTGCGCCGAGGGCGGGGCGGATCGACCCGCATCGGGCGCCGCAATATTTCGCATCGGGCGGTGCCTGTATGCGGCGCAGCTAGCCATGCCTGCAACGTTGCCGGTGCTCCGGTCTGCGTGTATAGTTTCCTAAAGTATCAATATTTCCTATCGGAAACATCGACGAGGTTTCTCCGTGAAAGCTTCCACCATCCTTTCGGAACTTGGCATTTCTCATCTCGCAGAGGCAGGCGATATCGCCGTTCATTCGCCCATCAACGGCGAACTGATTGGCCGCGTGGCGAGCCAGTCCGTCGCCGATGCCGACGTCGCGCTCGCGAAAGCTCACGAAGCTTTCAAGACCTGGCGCAACGTGCCTGCGCCACGCCGTGGTGAACTGGTTCGCGTGCTCGGCAACAAGCTGCGGGAGCGCAAGCACGCGCTGGGCAGCATCATCACGCTCGAGACCGGCAAGATCCTTCAGGAAGGACTGGGCGAAGTGCAGGAGATGATCGACATCTGCGATTTCGCGGTGGGGCTTTCGCGCCAGCTGTATGGTCTGACCATTGCTTCGGAGCGCCCTGGTCATCGCATGGCCGAGACCTGGCATCCGATGGGCGTTTGCACGGTCATCTCGGCGTTCAATTTTCCGGCCGCCGTGTGGTCGTGGAATGCCGCGCTCGCTTTGGTGTGCGGCAACGCGGTCATCTGGAAGCCCTCGGAGAAGACGCCGCTGACCGCACTGGCCGTCGACAGGATTCTGCAGGATGCGCTCGAGGAGTTCGGCGGGGCGCCCGAGGGGCTCACGAGCCTCGTCAACGGCGGGCGCGATGTTGGCGCGAAGCTGGTGGCCGACCCGCGCTCGAATATCGTGAGCGCCACGGGCAGCACCGAAATGGGACGTGCGGTTGGCGTGGAAGTGGCGCGCCGCTTTGGCCGCACGATTCTGGAGCTCGGCGGCAACAACGCGGGCATCGTTTCGGGTACGGCGGACATGGAGCTGGCGCTGCGCGGCATCCTGTTTTCGGCGGTGGGCACCGCAGGCCAGCGTTGCACGACGCTGCGCCGTCTGTTCGTTCACGAGAGCGTTTATGAGCAGACCGTGGAACGGTTGAAGACGCTCTACAGCAAGGTCTCGATTGGCAATCCGCTCGAGCAGGGAACGCTGATGGGACCGCTCATCGACGAGCAGTCGTTCAATCGCATGCAGGCCGCACTCGAAAAGGCCAGGCGCGAAGGCGGTAAGGTCTTTGGCGGCGAACGCCATGGGGTGGCGGGCAACGAAAAGGGCTTCTATGTGCGCCCGGCCATCGTCGAGATGCCCGCGCAAACCGAGGTCGTGCTCACGGAGACCTTCGCGCCGATTCTTTACGTGCTCGCGTACAGCCGCTTCGAAGATGCCATCGAGGCAAACAATGCAGCGCACCATGGCTTGTCGTCGTGTGTCTTCACGACCGACCTGCGCGAGAGCGAGCGCTTCCTTTCCGCGTCGGGCAGCGATTGCGGCATCGCCAATGTGAACATCGGCCCGAGCGGCGCGGAAATCGGCGGCGCATTCGGCGGCGAGAAGGAGACCGGCGGCGGTCGCGAGTCGGGCTCGGATGCGTGGAAGGCGTATATGCGGCGCGCAACGAATACTGTGAACTTCTCGTCTGCGCTGCCGCTCGCACAGGGCATCGATTTCAACATCGATTAATTCAATCTCAGCTTCCCACCCTGCGGGCCTGGCTATTTGCAATCTGGAGCAAGTCGTGAGTGCTAAAGTCGTTATCGTTGGCGGCGGGGTAATCGGTAGCGCTATCGCTTACTTTTTGCGCGCATCGGATCCGACGATTGCGGTGACGGTGGTCGAGCGTGACCCGAGCTATGCGAGGTCGTCGTCGGCTTTATCGGCAGCTTCCATCCGGCAGCAATTCTCCACGCCGCTGTCGATCCAGATGTCGCTGTACGGCATCGAATTCCTGCGCAATATCGGCGAGCGGCTCGAGGTGGAGGGCCACAAGCCGTCCATCGACTTGCATGAGGGCGGCTACCTGTTTCTTGCCACCTCGACGGGCGAAGCCACACTGCGCGAAAACCACGCGCTGCAAACGAGCCTGGGTGCGGATATCGCGCTGCTTTCGCCGGATGCGCTGAAAGAGAAGTTTCCCTGGTTGAACGTGGACGACATCGTGGCCGGCGCCTATGGTCTCAGCGGAGAAGGCTGGTTCGACGGCTATGGGCTCGTGCAGGCGCTGCGCAAGAAGGCGCAGGCGCTGGGTGCGCGTTATGTTGCTTCGGAGGTGAGCGGTCTCGAGCTCGACGGCCGCAAGGTGACGCATGTGCTGACGAGCAATGGTGAGCGTTACGCCTGCGATACGCTCGTGAACGCCGCTGGAGCATGGGCGCGGCGCATCGCCGAAATGATGGGCATCGATATTCCAGTGTATGCGCGGCGTCGCAGCATTTTCAACGTGTCGTCGCCGGCACGGCTCGCGAACAGCCCGCTGCTCATCGATCCCACAGGAGTTTATTTCCGTCCCGAAGGCAAGACGTATATCACCGGGACTTCGCCCAGCGAAGAGAACGACCCGAACGATCTGCCGCTCGACGAAGTCGACCATAATTTATTCGACGAAGTGATCTGGCCGACGCTTGCTCATCGGGTGCCGGAATTCGAGGCACTGCGCGTTGAAAATTGCTGGTCGGGCTACTACGAGTACAACGTGTTCGACCATAACGCAATCATCGGCTATCACCCGGCTATCGAAAACTGCGTGTTCGCAAACGGCTATAGCGGTCACGGCCTGCAACAGGGGCCGGCTACGGGGCTCGGCGTGAGCGAGCTCATCATCGGCGGGAAATACCGGACCCTGGACCTGTCTTCACTGAGCTGGGACCGCGTGTTGGAGAACCGTCCCATTGTCGAAAAGAACGTCGTGTAGTTCCGGCGTGTTGTCTCCTTCCTTGTTGAAGGGAGTCTCCTGGTACTTCGAAATTCAGCCCGACCGAGTCGGGCTTTCTTTCATCGCCAGCCAGCAAATGCCCACACCGAGTCCTCCGACCAGGCCGCCAAACGTGCCGGTCCACGGCAGCCCGAAATCGCCCGCGATATGGTTGCCAAGCAGTGCGCCCGCGCCAATGCCCACGTTATACAGGCCGGAATAGATCGATACGGCGAGATCGGTCGCATCGGGCGCCAGCTTGAGGACCCACGCCTGCATGGCGAGACCGAAGCACACGATCGAGCCACCCCAGATCACGGTATGAACGGAGAGCGTGACGATGCCGAGGGCGCAGGGAAACAGGACCAGCAGGCACGAGGACAGCGCGATGACCGAGGACAGCAGAAACTGCTCCGGCTGCTTCGGGAAAATGCGGTTAAAGCAAATCGCAGCGGGAATGCCGGCGCTGCCGAACAGGATCAGGATATAGGTGATCCGGTTCTCGCTTGCGTGATTGACGCTCTGAATGAAGGGTTCGATATATGTATAGGACGTGAAGTGCGCTGAGACCACGAGAATCGTGATCAGATAAAGCAATGCGAGCGTCGGCTTTCTGAAAAGCGTGGGCAGGCTTCTGAGCGAGCCCGATTGCTGGCTCTGAAGCTCGGGCAGGGTGGCGCGCAGCATCAGCAGGACGATCACCGCCGCGCCCGCGATCATCAAAAACGTGATGCGCCAGCCCATCGTTTCGCCGATGACGCGTCCGAGCGGAATGCCGGCCACCATGGCAATCGACGTTCCCATTGCCAGCAGGCCGAGCGCCTGGCTCTTCTTCGGCGGCGGTGCGAGCCTCACCACGAGCGCGACCGAGATCGACCAGAATATGGCGTGCGCGCACGCGATGCCTGATCGACCGATAATCAGCACGGGAAAGTTCCAGGCAATGCTGGTGACAATATGGCTGGCGATGAACAGCAAGAGCACCCGGACCAGCAGTTTGCGGCGCTCGACCGCGCGAGTCAGCACGGTCAGGGGAAGGGACACCACGGCCACCGTCCATGCATAGATCGTCAGCATGAGACCGACGTCGGTTGGCTGCATGTGAAGACTGTCGCCAATGGCGCTGAGCAGGGCAACGGGCACGAACTCCGTGGTGTTGAAAATAAAGGCGGCAAGCGCCAATGCCAGCACACCCCACCAGGCATATTCGGAAGGCATCAGTTCAGGCTTTGACATACCCGGCCCGGAAAAAACGATGAAGGCCAATTATCGCGTATAACCTCCATGCCAGCCCGGAGGATGAAATCCATCTGCATGCCTGGAGGCACGCTTTTCGCAATACATTTGCCAGATAGTTTGCATTCCATATTATTTGTGCGACGCTCGATAAGGACGCCGGTGCTCCCTGGGTTGATGAAGTATTTCGTGCCGAATGGCGCCGCGGGCAACGCACGCTGCTTCGTCGCCGGCGAACCTGCGAAGAAGCGGCCTGATCCGGCGCATCGCGCGCATCGTCCGGGCATGGATGGTAAGCTTACCGGCGTCCGAGCGTGCAAGACGTGGGCGGTTGTTTTTTTACCTGTGTCTTGCCTGCATCTTGCATTTGTGCTCGGGGTGCCGGGTCCGATGCGCTCGTAGCACACCGGTCCGGCAAATCCGGCGCCTTCCGCCCACCATGCTTCTTTCATCAAATGGATACGCTGAACTGCATGCGGATCTTCGTCCGCGTTGCCGAAGAAGGCAGCTTTACCGCTGCTGCACATCGCCTCGATATCACGACCGCATTCGCGTCGCGCGCCGTGGCGAGCCTGGAGACCCATTTGCGGACGCGGCTGCTCAATCGCAGCACCCGCCGCGTCGCACTCACCGAGGCCGGCGAGCGCTATTTGCGGCGTTGCGAGCAGATTCTCGCGTACATCGATCAGGCGGAAGCCGAGGCAGGCGACGCGCAGGCGCTGCCGTCCGGCAGGCTGCGGGTCCATGCCACCACGAGTTTCGGGCAGGCCTACGTCGTGCCCACCGTCATGCAATACCAGAAGCGTTATCTCTCGGTCTCGGTGGAACTCACGCTTTCGCAGCACGTGCCCGACTTGCTCGACGAAGGGTATGACGTGACGTTGCAACTGAGCTCGACGGAATTGCCCGATTCGGCGTTCGTCTCGCAGACCTTGGGCGTGGTGCACAGCGTGCTGTGCGCCTCGCCCGAATACCTGCGCGAGCGCGGTACGCCGCATAGCGTCGCCGAGCTTGCGGAGCATGCCTGTCTCCAGCTGCTCACGCCGGTTTTTCCGCGTGACCGGTGGCACCTCGAAGGGCCGGGCGGAGCCGAGACGTTCGACTTGCCGCCCTCGACATTTCAGGTGAACGTTGCCGATGCACTTGCCGGCGCGTTGCGCGAGGGAGCGGGCATCGGTGCACTGCCCATGTCGAGCGCCGTGCCCGCACTGCGCAACGGTTCCTTGCTGCGGGTCTTGCCGGATTATCAGCTCCAGAAGCTCACCGTGTACGCCATGTACGCGTCGCGGCAATACCTCGACGCCAAAATCAGAACCTTCGTCGATTTCCTCAAGGACTCCATCCCGCAGGCGCTCGTCGCCGACGAGGCGGCGCTGCGCATGCCGAACCACTGCTCGCAAGCGGCGTAATACGCGATATGAGGCCCGTGGCGGTTCGAACTGGCGATGCGTGCAAGCTCATCGCCAGTCACGCTGTTGTTCTTTTCCAATCGTAGTCGCGTAGCGCTTCGGATAGTTCGGTGTCCGACCAGTTTTCATCGAGCGCCCTGTGCAGGATGGCCTGCTGGCTTTGGGGCGCGAGTCCATCGACGGGCGGATCGCGGTCGAGATTGGTCGGGAACGGATACCCTTCTGCGCACGATGCGATCACCGCTTCGATTTCGACGGCGGTCATCCGCGCGGCGGCGCGGCGCTCGCGCAATACGGGGAACACTGCTTCGCACATGCGCCGGCGATCGAGCGTCTCCATCGCCCGGCCGAAAGCCGATGAAATTTGTAGCAGATTGGCCATGCGCTGAATGTCTGTCGTACGATTCGCGCCCGCAGCATGAAACAGCGCGGGATTGAAGAACAGGGCATCGCCTTTTGCGAGCGGCAACTGGACGAAGTGCGATTCGAAATACTCGCGAAAATCCGCTCGGCGCCACGCGAGATAGCCTTCGGCATAACGCTGCGAGTACGGCAGAAGTTTGGTCGGTCCGCTTTCGACGGGCATGTCGCCATGAGCCACCGCACCTTGCAGCGTGAGGTACGCCGACATGCGATGCACGTGCGCGGGATAGCGCTGAGCCTCCGCCACGGTTTGAAACCCGAGATGGTAGTCGCGATGCGCGAGCTGGGCTTCACCGCCGGGCCGCACGACATTGACCTGCGATGTCATTTGATAGTTGGGTCCGAGCCAGGCCTCGGCTGCCGCCGCGAGCATCGGATTGGCGAAATAGCGGGCGAATACCGCGGGTGCACGCAGGCAGAGCTTCTCCTGAGCGTTCCAGATGCGGTCGTTCGCACCCGCCTTCGCGAAGTGGTCCGCCGCGCCGATGCCGCTGGCGCGCTCGTCTTGAATGATCGATTCGAATACGGAAGTTGCATCGTCGATGACACTATCGTCGACGAACGCGCGCTGGAGCACCAGCACGCCGGCTCCATCGCGCAGGATTCCTGCCCATTCTGCCTGAAGCGCGGCGCGTTGCGGCGCGTCGGCCGCGATGTCGAGCAGGGCGGGGCAGTCATAAAGCGGAATATGTCGGCGAACCTCCGCGGCAAATCGCAGTGGATGCTCGCGATCAGGCTCGACGAGCGCAGAAAACGCCGCTAGCGAACAGCTTTGCTCCGTGTATCCATTTTCGTCCGCCCAATCGGGATGTTCTCCGCGCCGGTTCATCTCGACTCCTCCGATGTTTGAATCAAGCATAACGGCTGGAGTCGCGTGTGGGCGATCACGAATCCATCAAAAACACCTCAAAGCTGGCGGCAACCGAGGATTGCCGCCTCTGCAATGCATCCTTCGAGCGCCCGTCAAAGGGCCGTTGGCGCACTCAGTGCAAAAGCGTCATCTGCACGACCTTCACGATCACGAGAATCACGGCCACGACCAGATAGCCGCGCAGCACGCCCATCCACACACGCTTGGCGAGCGTGAGGTTGGGCGGCGGCAATTCGGCGAGCGGCGGCATGCGCCACATGTCGCGGGCACCTTCCGGCCAGCGTTGCGCGACGGGTGCGCTGTCGCCGCGCAGCCAGCGCCAGGCGAGCATCGCAGCGTGACCGGCCACGGCCAGCAGTGTGCCGAACGCGAGAATGTCGATGATCGTCTCGCCGCTCATGTCGGGATACATGACCGAAGCCGTGAGGACGATCGAGAGCATGACCAGCACCCAGACCACTGCGCCCGTGAACAGATTGAGCGCCTTCGAATTGACCCAGGGGCCGAGCACCGCGCGGTCGTTGCACAACAGCAGCAGAAACACCGTGGCGCTCGGCAGCAGCACGCCCGCGAGCGTCTGCACGGCTTCGGTCAGGAGGCCGAGCGGGCTGCCGGGAATGAGCACGATGGCGGCCGCCGCGGCCACGATGCCGAAATAGACAAGGTAAAAACCCTTCGCGTCGCTCACGCCGCGATGCAGCGAATGGCGGATCTTGAACACGTCGCCGATCGCGTAGGCGGTCGAAAGCGACACCGCCGCCGCGCCGATGATGGCCGCATCGAAGAGGGCGATTGCGAACAGCACGGCCGAGGTGTGCCCCGCATACTTCTCGAGTCCGGCGATCACGCCGCCCGCGTCGGTGAAGTTGCCGAATTCGGGCTTGCCGGCAAAGAGCTGCGCGCAGAATGCGATCATCGCCACCGCGCCGATCAGCACGAAGAAGATGCCGATCCACAAATCGGCCTTTTCATACTTCATGAAGCGCGGCGTGATGCGTTTGTCGATCACGTAGCTCTGCTGGAAGAACAACTGCCACGGCGCGACGGTAGTGCCGACGATGCCGATCACGAGCAGCATGACGTCGGAGAGTTTCGAGTGAGCGGGCCAGCCGGGAATGAAGAAGTCGCGCGTCATCTGCCCAACGCCCGGATGGATCGACACGAGCACCGGCACGAGCAACAGACTCAACAGGCACAGCACGATGGCGAAGCGCTCGAAGCGTTTGAAGTCGCCCGTGCTCACGGCCGCCATGGTCAGTGCGGCGGCAATGCACACACCGACGATCTTCGGGATTCCGAAGAAGTCGAGCACGAAGGTGATGCCGATGAACTCGGTCACGATCGTCAGCGCATTGAGAATGAACAGGTCGATCACGCTGAAGGCGCCCCAGAACTTGCCGAAGCGTTCGAAGATCAGGCGCGCGTGGCCGACGCCCGTGACGGCGCCAAGGCGCAGCACCATTTCCTGGTTCACGTACAGCACGGGGACGAGCAGCAGCAGCGTCCAGAGCAGGGTGGTGCCGTAGTTCTGGCCGGCCTGCGTGTAGGTGCCGAAGGCGCCGGCGTCGTTATCGCCCACCATCACGATGAGTCCGGGCCCGAGGATGGCGAGGAGCGTGCGCAGGCGCGCCCACCAGCCCGTGCGCGGGGCGAGATCGTAATGGGAGATGGTGCCGAGCGCACCTTTGATATCGCCCAGATGGGCTTCGTCGAGCACGGCGCTGCGTGGCGGCGAGACGTTCGTCTGCGAAAAGTTGGCTGGAGTGGACATGGCGTTCTCGTCTTTTAAATTGTCGGAATAATTGGCGAGGACGCGCCTGTGTGCCGGCGGGAGTCTACTCGCTTTGCGTGTTCAGGAATAAAAAAATCACAAGGGTCGGACGTATGGGATGACTGTCACTATCCGGCATGGCGGCTCCTTCATCGGCGAGGCGCGTACACGTACATGGAGTACGCGCGTGTTGATCCATGCGTTCGCGTGCGGCCGCTCTTGCCCTGGTATCGGAAAGCGGTGCGCACGAACGCAGTCGCGAGCGCTTGCTCGCGACGCCTGCCGTACGGACGCGCAAACGCGGCGTCCAGACGGCGCTAAATTGTGGGGTGCACGGAAAGTGTTGCTATGGCGCGCACCGTCTGCCTGCTGGCGGACGGCGGCTATGAGAGGGAAGCGCGGACGTCCTGCCGGTCAGGCAGCGAAACTATTCGAAGATCGACTACTGCAGGTGTCCAAGGCGTTAGCCCCTTTCGTGAAGATTTTTAAATTCTAGGTAGCGGACGCGCGGTGCGTCAACACGTTTTTCGAAGTGGGGAAAAAAAGCCTCGTCATGTAAAGGAAATTGAAAGATGTGTTGAGACGCTCAATTGAAGCGTCGAGCAATACAAACGAAAGAAATCATCGAGACGAAGGTCGCTGGCAATTGCACAGGAGACCTGTCTATCGGAAAACACAAGCGAATTCATCTGTCGTTTTTTTACTTGCGGTTTTGCGCAAGGGCCGAATACAATCCGCCCCGTCACACCAAAAGGAGTCCCGCGTGGACACATGCTCTAGCAGTGGAAGTTCGATGCCGGCCTGCGCCGGCGTTATAACCGCGAGTTAGCCGCCGCAGGACCCTTTCCTTCGCCGCTAACTCGCCTGAGTCGGGTTAGCGCGCTTCGTTGCAGCACGCTCCCTCTGTTGAATCGTCCATCGCAAGCACGCTTGCTGGGCGCTCTAACGTCGTCGTTCGTCGCCCGTCTCGCGCGGGCTGGACGGAGGTGGGCCTATGTTCGTCAAAACATTCGTTACGTTCTTTCCCGGCACCGCGCCGTTCTCCGCGCGTGCGGGCGGTTCACCGCCGCCCTCGGGCGGTATGGTGCTGACCCTTGTCGTCGTGGTCATTGCGTTGGCCGCGGCGCTGTGCGCGTCGTCCACCACTAGCGGGATCGATCGCGCCATGCGCCTGAACTGGTGGTTCTCGTAAAGCGATCGTCGCATTACATCGTCACTCTTGTAGCCATCCTGAATGACAACCCGCCTCGAGCGATTTCCCGCAATTGTCCCGGCCATTGCGCCGGGGAAAACCCGCCTCAATCATCATGAAAAAAACATTGAAAGGCACGCCGTCGTTCTCCCGTTCTCCCGTGGGCCTGACCGTCCTGCTTGCGCTCGGTCTCGCGCCGGCCGCGCACGCGCAGACGAGCGCCCCCGCCACGGCTGTCGCGCCCGATACGGCGCAGGCAGCCCCGGCGCCACAAGCACAACAAGCGGCACCGGCGGCGCCGGCGCCACAGGGAGCGGACGCAGCGCCTGCGCCCACGGGCCTGTGGGATCGCGCGACGCTCTTCGGCGACATGGGCGGTCTGCGTCCCTGGCCAGGCGAGCGCGGCATCACGTTCGGCTTGCAGGAGACGAGCGAATATCTGAACAATCTCTCGGGCGGCACGCATCGCGGCGGCGCTTATGACGGGCTCACCGAAATGAGTCTCGGCGTGGATACGCAAAAGGCGTTCGGTTTGCCCGGCGGCGTCTTCAACGTGTCGGCATTGCAGATTCACGGCACGAATCTCACGCAGCACAATCTGCAAACGCTGCAAACCGCGACCGGCATCGAGGCCGACGCCACGACGCGCCTCTGGGAGCTCTGGTATCAGCAGAGCTTCGCGGGCGGCAAGGCGGACGTGAAGACCGGCCAGCAGAGTCTCGATCAGGAGTTCATGACGAGCCAGTATGCGGGCGCGTTCATGAATGCGACGTTCGGCTGGCCCGTGCTGCCATCGTCGGACATGCCCGCGGGCGACCCGGCCTATCCGCTCTCGTCGCTCGGCGTACGCTTGCGCGCGATGCCGTCCGATACGTGGACCGTGCTGGCGGGCGTGTTCGATGGCAGTCCGGCAGGCAGCGGCTCGGGCGATCCGCAGAAGCTGAACGCTCATGGCACGAATTTCAATCTGCACGACGGCGCGCTCTTTATCGGCGAGGTGCAGTACGCGCTCAATCCTGCACCGTCGAATCCCGCGGACGCAAAGAGCTCAGGTCTGCCAGGCACTTATAAGCTTGGCTTCTGGTACAACACGCAGCGTTTCGATGACCAGCGCTACGACAATACCGGCCTGTCGCTGGCCAATCCGGCGAGCACGGGTGTGCCGCAATCGCACCGGGGCGACTATGGCTTCTATGCGGTCGCGGACCAGATGGTGTGGCGGCCGGGCGCCGACAGCCCGCAATCGCTGGGCGTGTTCGCGCGCGTAATGGGCGCGCCCGGCGACCGCAATCTCGTGGATCTCGCGGTGAATGCGGGGGTGGCCCTGAAGGCGCCATTCAAGGGACGCGACAACGATGTGGTGGGGCTCGCGGTGGGCTACGCAAAGATCGGCTCGCACGCACAGGGCCTCGCGAGCGACACGGCGGCGTACGCGCCGGGCTATCCGTCGCGCGGTGCGGAGACCGTGCTGGAGGCGACGTATCAGTATCAAGTGGCGCCGTGGTGGCAACTGCAGGCCGACTTTCAGTACTTCTTCAGACCCGCCGGCGGCATTCCCGATCCGCAGAATGCCACGCGGCGCGTGGGGGACGAAGCGGTCGTGGGCGTGAGGACCACGATCGTTTTTTGACGGCGTTTCTGATGGCGCTTTCCGGCGCTCCATGCGCGGCGCGCTCGCGCCGCGCGTGCTTCATGCCTGAGTATTTACCAGCCGGCCCAGTGGCCGGGAATCCAGACCCATCGGTTGCCTTCCCAGCGGTAGTGTCCCTTCACCCAGCGATAGTTCGGCTGCGGCGGGGGCGGTACGACTTCGGCGCGTGGCGGCGGCTCGGGAGGCCGCGCGGGCTCGACCACGCACGCCGTGAGCAGGGCGGTGCCGGTGAGCAGGACAGCGAGAAGTTTTAGATTCGTCTTCACGATACAGTTCCTCCTTGATTTGCGGATTTATCGTTCATTGGCTGGCGTATTGGCCTTCTCGCGCCGGATCGTCCGTTATCCTGATTATTTGCTCATGCTCGAATCAGACCCGTAACCGGCCGTTGCGCGCCCGCTTGCGCGAACAGCACCACGGTGGTGCGCTGCGGGTCGAGTTGCAGGCTTTCAGCCGCGGCGCCTGCAATCAGCGCGTCCAGCGAGGCCGTGGGCTGGAGGTCGCGCTGCTCGTAGAGATCGGCGGGGCGCAGACCCGGCCAGTCGGCGAGCACGCGTCCTCCCGCGACCGCGCCGCCCGCGAGCATCGCCACCGACGCCTGGCCGTGGTCGGTGCCGCCCGTGCCGTTGGCGGCGGCGGTGCGGCCGAACTCGGTCGCCACCAGCACGGTGGTCTTGTCCCACGCGGAGCCGAGTCCGTCGCGCAGCGCGGCCAGCATGGTGTCGAGCGCCTTGAGCTGATTCGCAAGCCGCGCGTTCTGCGCGCTGTGCGTGTCCCAGCCACCGGTCTCGATCATCGCGATGCGCGGGCCGTCCGCACGCGCGAGAAATTGCGCCGCGAGCTTGCCGAGGCTCGCCGGGTCCTGGTGCGCGCCCACATCGCCAGCCAGTCCACGCGCATTCATCGCCGAAGCCCACAGGCCACGCAATTGCGCATCGCCTTCGTAGAGCGCGGAAACGCGCGTGAGCAGATCGTCGGACGCGGCGGGCAGCGCGGAGGGTGCATACGATGTCGCACGTTCCGTGCCACGTAGCGCGAGCGGCACCGTGGGCGCGAGCGCGATGGCGTTCTCGCGGGTGGCGCCCACGAGCCCGACGAGCCGGTTGAGCCAGCCGTCCTTCACCTGATAGGGTGCGCTGCCGCCCGTCTCGAGCACGTTCTGGCCGTCGAAGTGCGAGCGGTCGCGATACGGGGAGGCAACCGCATGCACGAAGAGTGCCTGGCCGGCGCGGTACATCTGCGCCATTTGTACGAGCGATGGGTGCAGCGCAAAGGTGCCATTCAATTTCGCGGCGTTCGCGGTGTCGATGGCGAGCGGTCCGCGCAGGCTCGCGTAAGCGGGCTCCGCATAGGGGACGACAATGTTCAGGCCATCGGCGGCGCCGCGCTGGATCACGAAGATGAAGCGGCGGTCGGTGGCCGCGCTCGCGAACACGATTTGCGGTGCAACGAGCATCGCGCCCGCACCCGCGGCGGCGACGCGCAAGAATTGGCGGCGGGAGAGCATGCGGGTTACCTCCTCAGGAAATCGGGCGAGACGAGCAGGAGCGCGATGCCCGTTGGCGCGCTTTCGGCGTGCGAGACCGCCGTGGCCGTTACCGTGCTGAGCGTGCCCGGCAGCACGGCAGGCCCGAGCGTGCGCGGATCGAGCCGGTCGCCCACGCGGGCGGCCAGGCGTTGCGCGACTTCCACGCGCCGCACCAGCGCATCGGGCGCGGCCCAGCTCGCGGCAATGTCGTCGTAGCCCGCGGGCGAGCCCGGGCGCCAGATCGGCTGGCCCAGCTGCGTGAGCAGCGGCGCGGCGTTCAGGTCGCCGCGCTCGCGCCAGCCGAGCGCGCGCATCGACGAAACGGTCCATTCCCATGGCGTCTTGAACTTCGTAGCGGCGGCGTCCCATGCTTGCGGCGATTCCACCAGCGCGCGATAGACCGCGGGCAAGTCGCCGCCGCTTTGTTCGTAGACCTGAGCAAGCCGCGCGGTGAGTGCGGGTGGCGGATTGTCGGCGACGAAGTGGCGCGCAAGCTGGAACGCGATATGGCGGCTCGTGGCCGGCGCATGGGCGAGGTCGTGCAGGACCGCGAGCGCCTGTTGTTCGCCCGCTTCATCGTAGCGGCGGCCCATCACCGTGCGTGCGCTGGGCTCGTGCAGCGCGGGCCTGAACACGAAGGCGCCGGGCTGTGCGTTGCCCGGTTGCGGTCCGCGCACGCCGGCCATGCTCCAGCCCGTGAGCGCGCGCGCGAATTCGGTGACGTCGTCCTGGGTGTAGCCAGTGCGCACACCGAGCGTGTGCAGCTCCATGATCTCGCGCGCGAGGTTCTCGTTGAGGCCGCGCTTGTGCGCGGGATCGCGCTGGTCGGCGCGCAGCGCGGCGCGGCTGTCGGGGCCGACCGAGCGCACCTGATCGAGAAATATCTGCATCGCGGCGTGCTGCTCGACGGCGATCAGCATGTCTTCGAAGCGGCCAAGCACGTGCGGGCGGATTGCCTCCATCTCGAACGATCCCGCGAGGCCGGCGAGCGCCGGCTTGTCGACCGACACCGCGAAGTGATTCGACCAGAAGTGCACGAGGCGCTCGACGAAAGGTGTTTCGGTATCCAAAGCACTGGTAAGGCGCGCGTTCACCGCATTGCGATAGATCTCGATACCCTCGCGGCGAATCGCGCGGTTCGTGGCCTGGCGGGCGGCCTGCCGTGCCGCTTGCGGCGAGATGGCATTGGGCGGCATGTCGCTCGCACCGGCGTTGCTGGCGACATTCATGCCGCCGGTGCCGCGGGACGCCGCTTGGTCCGCCATGCCGTCCGCCATGCGTTGCTGGCGCTCTTCACCAAAGCGCGTCGTAATGGCGACCGCGCCGGGCTCGCCGCGCCATGCCGCGGGCAGTGGCTCGTAGCGGGCGAACTGGTCGAGCAGCCAGCGCTGCGGGTTGCCGGGCGGCGTCTCGTCGGGGCGCGCGCCAAGGCCGAAGCGATTCATTGCGATTGCGCCGGCGCGAGCGGTTGGCAGGCTTTCCATGCGCTGTCCTTGTTGCGTTGCGTACTTTTCTTAAACGCACATCGCGCATCGATCCGTCGCTGCCGCGCGAAATTTCTTTTCGCCGGCTTCGCAGGCTTTCACGATCGCCGCGCTTGTCGCGCTTGTCGCACTTATTGCGCTTATTGCGCTTATTGCGCTTCGCTCGCTTGCGACGCGGCTTTGCGCTGCCGCACCGGCAGGCGCCATTGACCGCTGTGTTCGAGCCCTGCGGCGAATTTCACGCGTTCCTCGGGCGTGAGCGTGGCGGCATAGTCGGCGACTGCGCTTTCCACTTGCGCACGCAATGCGCTGTCGGCTTCGCGTGTGCGCGCGAGCGCGGCGTCGAGCGCGGACCGGTCGAGTTGTGGCGCGGCGAGCAGTGCGAGCACCTGGCGGCGGTCTTCGCGGCCCGCGCGCGCATACTCGCGGCCTTCGCGGCGCGCCGATTTGAGCGCGTCGAGGAACTGCTGCTGCCGTTCGGGCGGGAGTTCGTCGGTGGCGAAGCGCAGCGCGAGGCGTTGCGCATGCGGCGCCTGCCCCGTGCCGTGCACCGCGAACCAGCGCCAGGCGCCGCCCGCAATCGCGCCGAGCAGGAACACATTGAGCAGCACCGAGCCCACGATCAGCGCTTTCCAGGAGCGTCCGTTCATTCGTCACCCCAATCGTCGATGGAGCCGTCGAAGCTCGTGCTCATCCACGCGGGGCTCTCGTGCGCCGAGCCATGGCTCGCATCGCTCGCCGAAGGCGGATTGCCGAGCACCACGAGCGACATGGTCAGCACACCGGCGAGCGCGCCCGCGAGTCCCGCGCCCGCGAATGCCGCGCCGGACCACCAGAACATGCGTCGTTTCGAAGGCGTCTTGTGCACCGGCACCGGAAGGGAGGCGCCCGCTACGATCTGTTCGACGAGCGCGCGCGAAGGCGGCGCGATCATGTCGCGCGCGAGCCAGGCATCGAGTGCGAGCGCGGCTTCGAGCACGGCGTTGGCTTCGACGCGGTGCGCGCGCGCCCAGGCCAGCGCGTCGGTGCGTTCGTGCTCGGGCCAGCGGCGCGGGTCGGCGCCATAGGCTTCGACGAGCGTGTGGAATCGTTCAGGTGTCATACGGAGTCCTTACCGGCCCCTTCGCCGGCCAGTTGTGCGCGCAAGGTGCGGCGGGCGCGCGCCAGCAGGCTTTCGAGCGCGTCGACAGAAATGCCCATCAGACCGGCCGCCTCCAGGTTCGAAAGCTCCTGGTAATAAGTGAGCACGAGCGCTTCGCGCTGCCGCACGGGCAAGGCGGCCAGCGCGGCGCGCACGCGTTCGTCGCGCGTGCGCGCCTCGAGCCGCTGCTCGGGCGCCGCCGCGGGATCGGGCTCGTCCGGCAGCGTTTCGGCGGGTGCTTCGCGGCGGCCGCGCAGGCGGTCGTAGCAGAGGTTGAGCGCGACGCGGTGCAGCCACGTGTCGAACTTTGCCTCGCCGCTGCGCCAGTGCGGTGCCTGCTTCCAGATGCGCACGAACGCCTCCTGGGCCACGTCTTCGGCTTCCATGCGGTCGCCGAGCATGCGCGTGGCGAGCGCGACCAGGCGCGGCAGCTTGTTCAGGACGAGCATGCGCACCGCGCCGGCGTCGCGTGCGCCCACGCGCGCGACGAGCTCCGCGTCGGGGTCGCGCTCGCTCAAAACGCCACACCGTGTGGGCGCATTCGCGTCGCGTGCGTCCGCAGCGGGGCTTGCGGTTGCGCTTGAGCCGGTGCTTTGTGCCGTGCCGGCCGCGGTTTTTGCCCGCTCGTCGAGCGCGCAGCCGGTATGTGCGAACGCAGCGGGTCGTGCCGCGCGAGTCTCATCGTCGTTTCCTCCAGCGGCGTGCGCCGGTTCGCGAGCGTTCAATATACGACGACCGCGGGCCGGTAGTACGCCGGCCGCACGGGCTCCACGACGCAGCTGGCGAGGACGGCTGCGGCAAGCATGAGTAAAACGAGTGTCTTCATGATCGTGCTGTGTTCCGGTCGAATGCGTTCATAGGCGCGCCATGCATCGTGCGGACCTTGTGCGCAACAGCGCGGGCTCAGGCCCAATGGCCCGGCACCCAGCGCCAGTTCGGACCGTGCGCGGCCCAGTGCCCCGGCACCCAGCCGTAGCCCCGGCGCATCGGCTGCCAATGGCCCGGCGCCCACCGATAGGCGCCGCGCTCCCAGCGCCAGTGGCCGGGGTCCCACGCGTAGCCGGCGCGCGGCGGCGGCACGACTTCCACGCGCGGCGGCGGCGGCGCGTGTGGTGCGATGATGACGGTCTGTGCGAATGCACACGTGCTGGCGAGTGTCAGCACGGCGGCGGCGAGCAGCGACTGAAGCGGCTTGCGAGGCATGGAAACTCTCCCGTTGTCGATGGTGGGCGCGTGGCCCTCATGCACGTTGAACGGGACAGCGCCGCCAATCCGTCGCGGGAGGCGAAATTTTTTTGATGCGGCGTCCGGTGCGTGATGCGCCGGCGCGTCAATCGTGCGGCATTCCCAGCGCCGGGGCGCACGCGGCAATGGCTTCGCGCACCCGCGCCACGGCGGCATCGCGCAGCGCGTTCGCGCGCCAGCCGAGTTCGATTGGATAACGGGGCAGCGTGAGCGGGCACTCGAGCTGCAGCAAGCCGCTCAGCGATGCGATCGCGCTTGCGGCGTGGCGCGGAATCGTCGCGACCGCCTGCGTGCCCTTGAGCAGATGCGGCAACGCCGCGAAATGCGTCGTCGAGGCGATCACGGTGCGCCGCATGCCGAGCGCCGCGAGCGCTTCGTCGACGATGCCCACCACGCCGCCCGAAGAAACGAGGATATGGCCGCGCGCGACGAAAGCCTCGAGCGTGAGCGCGGCGCGCGTCGACTGGCGCAGCGTTGCCGGGTCGAGCAGACAGGTGTAGTCGCCTTGCCCGAGCACTTGATGACTGAGGCCGCGCGTGGCGAACCCGCCCGCCGCAATGGCAAGGTCGATGTCCTGACTGGCGAGGCTGTCGCTCACGATCTGGCTGTAAGTCTGGCGAAAGATCACGCGCAGACCGGGCGCGTGCTGCGCGAGATGCTGCATGATGGGCTGGCCGAGAGCCAGCTCGAAGTCGTCGGAGAGGCCGATGGCCACGGCGCGGCCGTGAAAGCTCGTGGCGTGCGGCGACGCGATGGCGAGGCTCTGCCGGCAGCGGTCCAGCGCCTCGCTGATCAGCGGCTTGAGCTCCCGCGCGCGCGCCGTGGGCGCGAGACCGCGCCCGGTCGGCGTGAAGAGCCGGTCCGCGTAGAGTTCGCGCAGCCGCTTGAGCGCCGCGCTCACGGCGGATTGCGTCATGTCGAGGCGGATTGCGGCACGGCTCGCGCCGCCTTCTTCGAAGAGGGCCTCGAAAATCTTGAGCAGATTGAGATCGACGCCGGAGATATCACTGGCATGCATAGCAGAAAGTGGCCGCACGCATGTGCGCAGGGTTGCGACCCCGTCATGATACGGACAAACGCGTCTTACACACGGAGGAACATGATGTCGAAATCGACTGTCGCCGCGCTGCAGATCGGCGCCTTGCCACAAGGCAAGACGGCCACGCTGGACCATATCCTGTCGTTCGAAGCGCAAATCCGCGCCGCGGGTGCGCAGCTCGTGGTCATGCCCGAGGCCCTGCTGGGCGGCTATCCGAAGGGCGAGATATTCGGCACGCGGCTCGGCTACCGTTTGCCCGAGGGGCGTGAGGCGTTCGCGCAATACCACGCGAACGCCATCGATGTGCCTGGCCCCGAAACCGAGGCGCTCGCCGAATGGTCCGCGAGATGCGATGCCTCGATCGTGATCGGCGTGATCGAGCGCGCGGGCACCACGCTCTATTGCACGGCACTTTTCTTCGATCCGCAGCAAGGGCTGGTTGCGAAGCATCGCAAGCTGATGCCCACCGGCACCGAGCGGCTGATCTGGGGGCAGGGCGACGGCTCGACGCTGCCCGTGGTGGCGACCGCTGCGGGCGCTGCCGGCGCGGCCATCTGCTGGGAGAACCATATGCCATTGCTACGCACTGCGATGTATGCGAAGGGCGTGCAGATCTGGTGCGCGCCCACCGTGGACGAACGTGAGATCTGGCAGTGCTCGATGCGCCACATCGCGCATGAGGGGCGTTGTTTTGTGGTCAGCGCGTGCCAGGTGCAGCCTTCACCCGCCGCACTGGGCATCGACGTGCCGGGCTGGGATCCCGCGCGTCCGCTCATCAACGGCGGGAGCGTGATCGTGGGACCGCTCGGCGAGATTCTCGCCGGACCGCTGCATGGGGAAACGGGCCTCGTGGTCGCGCAGATCGACATCGACGATCTCGTGCGCGCCCGCTACGACTTCGATGTGGTAGGGCACTATGCACGGCCCGATGTGTTCTCGCTCGCGGTGGACGAGCGGGCGAGGCGCACGGTGCATTTCACGGCGGACTGATTGGCAAGCTTATTGGATTGACGAGTCTGGCGGCAATCGGCAAATAGAAATATGAATGCCGCGCTTATGCCACATTTGCGCAATGCCCGCATTGCCGGAACAACATGAAAGGGCACCAAGGAAAAAGGGGTGGCCGCAGACACGGTCACCCCAAACTGTCTGCATTTAACTGTTCCGGAGTTTCTTCAGACGGCGAAATGCTAGCACGCAGATTGGGTCTGAATTGAATTGAATCTGGCAATAATCAAATTCACTGACTTGACAAGAGCGTAGCGTGATTGCCACACGTCCATGACATTCCGATGACGGGGCCAGTTCTGAAATTTCCTTTCCACACAAGGTTTTAAGTCCGGAAATCGCGATATTTCCATATTCTGCAATTGTCTGTTCCGTGGCGTGAACATGCCGTTCGCACTGCATTGGCACTTAAACTTCGCTCCGAGATTGCCGGGGTGGTTCCAGTACCCGGGCCACTTCAGCGCGGTCTGAATGTCACAAAGGAAAGTCATGAAGAACACTTTGATCATCGCGGGCGTCCTGAGCACGTTCGCAGTTTCGGCTCACGCACAAAGCAGCGTCACTCTGTACGGTTCGCTGGATGCGGGTATCGTCTACGCGAACAACGCGGGCGGCCACGCAGCATGGAACCAGGGCAGCGGCGCCCTGTCCGACACGTACTTCGGCCTGAAGGGCAGCGAAGACCTGGGCGGCGGTCTGCATGCCATCTTCAAGTTGGAAAACGGCTTCAACCTGAACAACGGCCGTGACACCGAA
>DATEJU010000616.1:0-4146 GCA_035277805.1 Paraburkholderia sp.
GTCGGAGTCGTACTCGTTCATCTGGCAGCCAAAGGTCTTTACATAAACTTTCTTGGTCATCGGGGTCGCCGTTCGCAGTGGTTTACCTGGGGGCGTCGTCCGGTTGATGCACTCATGCACTTCGGGACTACGGTGATAAAGAGGGCTGAAACAGGTGGCCAGGCCGCGTGGGCCATGGCGCACGGCAGAGGCGATTCGCGTGCTGCCGGTTGCTGCCGGTTGCTTTTGCGGGTTGCTTCTGAGTCCGCTTCTGGGTGTTTTTGCCGCCAGTTTGCGGTGCGAATCGTCGTTCAGCGCAATCTGGCATTATAGCCTTATGCGCCCACGGGGTTGGGGCGGCGCGCTGCCCATCTAGCGTTGCGCCGTCGCTCGGCTGCGGTCTGACCCTATTGCTGATCGAGCGCAGCGCGTGCTCGCCGCAGGTCAGATGGAAACGGCCTTCGTTCGTCAGCCGCAACGGGCTCTGCAATGCTGATAACAGTGTGAAGATAACTTCGTTGGACGTGGCCGGACGCGATGCTAGTCTTGCCCCCATTCAAGCTTTTGCGCCATTTGGCGGCGCGTCTGGGAGGCTGCCATGCATTCAACGCTCGCGCTCATGAGGGACGCGCAGGCCGATCGTCCGGTCACGCATCGGAGTGCGAATCATCTTGCTGGCGATCATCGAGTCGCCGACTCTCACGCTGATCGGTCAACTGACGAACGGGATGCCCGGGATTCATCCGCGCACTCATCCGGGCAATCCAATGCTGCCTCGTGCACCGACGGTTCCTTCGATGCGCTCGAATATCTCGTCGGCGTGAACCTCGCGCGGTTGCGCGCCGAGCGCCAGTTCTCGCTCGATGCGCTCGCCCGCGCATCGGGCGTCTCGCGTGCGATGCTCGCGCAGGTGGAGTCCGCGCGCAGCGTGCCGTCGATCAAGGTGCTCTGCAAAGTGGCAGCGGCGCTCAAGGTGTCCGTGTCGGCGTTCCTGCGGCGGCATGCGGTGAGCGGCTTCGAGCATCTGCCCGCCGAACGCGCGTCGCGCCGTGTGAGCGCCGATGGCCGCTACTCTGCACGCGCGCTTTATCCCGAGGATGGTCCCGCCGTCGCCGAATTCCACGAGTTGCGTATCGCGCCGCTGCATACGGAGCCGGGCACGCGCCGCGTGCCGGGCACGACCGTGAACCTCGTGGTGAGCGAAGGCACGCTCGAGGTGAGCGTGCACGACCGGCGCCAGTTGCTCGCGACGGGCGATGCGATCGTCTTCGACGCGGACCAGCCGCACAGCCTGCGCAATCCCGGCGACACCGAGGCGCGCGTCTTTCGCGTGACGCTCAACGCCGAAACGCCGCCGCGCTGGGATGCGCCGCTGCCGGGCGATACGCGCGATACCCGGCCGGCTGCGGTTGCGCCCGCGCAGCCTGCATGAGTGGGATATTGCGCAGCGCGGCACGTGTCATCCGCTTCGCTGCGGACGTGCGCACGCGCCCGCCAACGGCGCGCTTCGGCATCCCGCCATACACGAGCCTGGGCGCAGAGCGGCTGTCTACACGCTTTTTTCCGCGCTGCACGACCGTGCGCTCTGTTGTATCCTTTGTCCGCCGGTTCAACCGGTAATCAGTGCGTCTTCAGGGCGGGGTGAAATTCCCCACCGGCGGTATGCCGGCCGCGCCGCAAGGCAAAGCCGACGAGCCCGCGAGCGCCTGCGCGCAGTATCGTGCGCAGGGTCAGCAGATCTGGTGCGAAGCCAGAGCCGACGGTCATAGTCCGGATGGAAGAAGATGTGCAGATGGTCATGTTTGCCCATCCGCCGCGGCTTTTCGACCTGCGCCGGCCTCTCGCGCGACGTCCCGGCGTCGTGCTCTGGCGGCGAGTGGCCGATGCTGCGCGTCGGGGATTCCTGTCTGTTTGCAATGCCCTGAAACGTTTTTCGCCCAACTCTTGCGAGGAGCGTTTCACATGTCCTTTACCCGCAATGCCGTATCTGTCGAGCCGCCGCTCGACGCCACCGACGATCTTCCCCTGCTCGACACCGAACCGGTGCCGCCGCGCATCGCCGCCGCGCTGAAAGCCATGCGCGAAGGCCGTCCGGTCGTGCTGCAGGACGACCACGACCGCGAAGACGAAGCCGATCTCGTGCTTGCCGCCGAGCGCCTCACGCCCGAGACGATGGCGCTTTTCATCCGCGAATGCAGTGGTATCGTTTGCCTGTGTCTGTCCGACGAGAAGGTGCGTGCGCTCGAACTGCCGCCCATGGTCGCGCACAACGAGAGCCGCAACCGCACCGCGTTCACGGTGTCGATCGAGGCGCGCGACGGCGTGAGCACGGGTGTGTCCGCCGCCGACCGCGTGACGACGATCCGTGCCGCCATCGCCCCGAACGCGCAGCCCGCCGACATCGTGCGTCCTGGCCACGTGTTTCCGCTGCGCGCACAGCCGGGCGGTGTGCTGGCGCGCCGCGGCCATACCGAAGGCACCGTCGATCTGGCCGTGCTCGCGGGTCTCGCGCCGGCCGGCGTCCTCTGCGAATTGATGAACCCGGACGGCACGATGGCGCGCGGCCAGCAGGTCGACGACTTTGCGAGGCTGCACAACCTGCCGATGCTGACGATCGCCGAGCTGGTGGCGTTTCGCGAGTCGCTCGCGCTGGCACGCGAGCGCTGCGCCGAGCCCGCCTGACGCGCCTGGAGCCGGGCCGCAAAGCGCTTGGGCGCTTCGTGGCTTCGGCCCGGACACGTTGCCATCACAGTCACGAAAACGGCGTGTGGGCTTGCGGCTCACGCGCCGTTACGACTGCTGATCGCCGAATTCGCCGCGCACGCCTGCCGCGACGAGTTCCGGCAGCTCATCCATGTGCTTCATGATGCGCGTGATGCCCATCTCGCGCAGCACGTCGGCATAGCCCGACGGGATATGGCTCGCGCCGACGAACGCGATCGTCTTCATGCCGGCCGCGCGCGCGGCGTTCAGGCCCGAAAGGCTGTCCTCGACGACGAGGCAGCGCTCCGGCTCCACGCCGAGCGCCGCGGCCGCGTGCAGATAGATGTCCGGATAAGGCTTGGGCCGCGCGACCTGCTCGGCGCTGAAGATGCGCTCGCCGAAGATCGCGTCGAGCCCGGCGCGCCGCACCGAAGCATGCACACGCGTGAGCCGGCTGTTCGAGACCACGGCGGCGGGCAGCGTGACCTGGCGCAGCGCATCGCGCACGCCGTTGATCGGGCTCACCGATTCGGCGATGGCGACTTCGCAGTTGTGATCGATCGTCTCGAGAAAATGCTCGGGCAGCGTGAGATTGAAGCGTGTGGCGAGGTCGGCCAGAAAGCGCGAGGTCTGCTGGCCGAACGCCGTAGCCACGGCGGCGCGGAAGTCGACGCCGGGAAAGGTGCGGCTGAGCGTATCGAAGAGGACGTGGTCGGCAATGACTTCACTGTCGACGAGTACGCCGTCGCAGTCGCAGATGAGATGGTCGATCATGCGCAAGACGAGAAAGCGGAAGGCAGGGCGGCCGGGCCAGGCGGCGAGTCAGCGTGAACCGGCAAGGCGGGAAGGTTGAAAACGCCATGATACGTGCTTTTGCCGGCGTGGCGACCTTCTCGTCAGGGCTTGCGACGGGGAGGCGGCGCGGGCGGCCTCGGGGCGCCGTTGCGCCTCGGCCGTACGGCGAGGGTGTGACGCGCGCCGTGCGATGCGACAATACTCTGTGCGATCTGAACCGGTCGAAATCAATGGAAACCAGCGGGACAAGGGGAACAAGGACAAGGGGGAACGCTATGCGTGGATTTGCGATGATCGGCGCAGCGGTACTGGCCGTCGGGTGTGCCGGATGTGCCAATACGTCGGGGCTCGTGGGCGGCTGGAGCGTGCCGCCGTTCGCTCAGTTGCAGCAGATGTGCGGGGTCAAGCAGGCCGATTACGGCGCCGACACGCAGGCCGTCTATTCGGCGGTCTACGACGCCTGGGTGGCGAACCGTCACGGCAAGCTGCCGCAGGCGCAGTTCTGCAGCTTCCAGGCCGATCTCGCGCAGCAATACGCCACGCACGGCGTGGGCGGAAACGCCCAGGCACGCAACGAATGGGTGACGTATCTCAACGAGCAGCGCGCCCAGGCGCTGTCCTGGCGCGCGTCGGCCGACCCGACCCTGCGCGGCGGCTGAGCGCGGCAGG
>DATEJU010000617.1:0-2330 GCA_035277805.1 Paraburkholderia sp.
GGCCGCCGTCACCTGGATGCCGCCCGTGCCCCAGCCATACGGCAGCGGCATTTCGCGCGAGGCGAACGGCACCTGGTAGCCGGGCACGGCCACCGCCTTGAGCAGCGCGCGGCGGATCATGCGCTTGGTCTGCTCGTCGAGATACGCGAAGTTGTAGCCCTCGGCGGCCTGGGTTTCGCGCGAGGCGAGCGTGGTGTCGAAGGTATCGGGCGCGTTCATGCAGCCTCCCCGGATGGCATGTCGCCGCGCGCTTGCTGCGCGCGCAGGCGGCGCACGAGTTCGAGCTCGGCCTGGAAATCCACGTAATGCGGCAGCTTCAGGTGTTGCACGAAGCCCGAGGCTTCCACGTTGTCGCTATGCGAGAGCATGAATTCGATGTCCTGGGTGGGCGAGGCCAGCCTTTCGCCCAGTTCCTCGGCGCGCAGCGCGCGCTCGACGAGCGCCATCGCCATCGCCTTGCGTTCCGCGTGGCCGAATGCCAGGCCGTAGCCTTGCGTGAAGGCGGGCGGAACATCCTTGCTGCCGGCGAACTGGTTGATCATCTGGCACTCGGTCAATTCGATTTCGCCGATCTCGACCGCTTCGCCCAATTCGTCGAGCACCATTTCCACGGATACCGAACCAAAGCGGATCTCGCCCGCGAACGGGTGCGAATGCGCATAGCCGCGCTGCGTGGCGTAGCCCATTGCCAGCAGGAAGCCTTCGTCGCCGCGCGCGAGATTCTGCAGGCGCACGGTGCGATCGGCGGGAAACGACAGCGGTTCGCGAGAGAGGTCGCCGGGCTCGCATGCCTCGCTCGATGGCGTTTCCTGCTCGATCAGGCCTTCCTTGTCGAGCAGCGTGACTACGCGGGGCATCGGTTCTTCTTCGCTTGACACGTTGCACTGCGTGCGAGACATAACGGTTGATTCGATATCCGAACCATCATCGCCTTCCGCGAGCAGCGCGAAATCGAGCAGGCGTTGCGTGTAGTCGTAGGTCGCGCCCAGCACCTGACCGCCGGGCACGTCCTTGAACGTCGCGGAGATGCGGCGCTGCACGGCCATCTTCTCCGTTTCCACGGGCAGCGTGTAGCCGAAGCGCGGCAACGTCGTGCGATAAGCGCGCAGCAAAAAGATCGCTTCCACGAGATCGCCCGCGGCCTGCTTGATCGCGAGCGCGGCGAGCTCCTCGTCGTAGACCGAGCCTTCGGCCATCACGCGCGCCACGGCAAGGCGCATCTGTTCGCGGATCTGTGCGACGGATAGTTCGGGCACGCGCGTATCGCCACGGCGGGCCTGGTCGAGCAGGCGCCACGACGCTTCGATCGCGCGCTCTCCTCCTTTGACGGCGACGTACATCAGTTCACCTCCACGCGAGTCGTGCGCGGCAAGCCCATGATCCGGGCGCCGCAGACGAAGTAGAAGTCGATGCCGCAGGGAAAGAGCGGCGCGAGTTGCGCGCGTTCCTCCCAGAAGCGCGCAAGCAGGCCAGCGGGCGCGACGGTGTGCGTCGACTCGATGCCGGGACCGCGCAGTGTGATCGACGGACCATCGGTCAACGAAGCGATGCGCACGAACACCGTGGCCGATTGCTCCGGCGATTCGGGCGTGCCGCATGCGAACGTGTCGAGCGGCGGCAGCGCGGCGGCGTCGTGCACGTAGGCAAAGGCGGCGTCGCGCGGCGAGCCCGCGAGCGGGGCGTCAGCGTGAAAGCGCAGCGCGGCCGCAAGCGCGGCATCAGGCTGTGCGAGCCACACGGGCGTGGCGTAGTCGCAGAGCGTGAGCAGCGCGGCAAAGACCGCGAGACCCGCGCGCGGTGCGCCCGATGATGCGCTGGGCTCGCCCGTCGCGGCGGGCAGCGGCGTCTCGATCGTGGCGATCGTGCCCGGGCGCGAGAGTGCGCCGAGCAGCGTGCGGAACACGGCCTGCGTGTCGTGGACCGGATCGGCGAAGCCGGGCGCGAGTGTATCGAGCGCCTCGTGAAGGGCCATCCGCGTGTTGGGGCTGTTTGGGTGTTCGTTCATGCGTCGCCTCGAACCATCGTGAAGAACTCGACTTTCGTGCTGGCGGTCTCGTCGCGCCGGGCCGCGCGTTGTGCCGCAAGGCGTGCCGCGAGCGGCTCGATCAACTGCGCATGGAGCCGGGCGTGCCGCTCGGGCTGCTGTAGCAGCGCGTCGGCGAGTGCAGCCAGTTCGGCGCGGCGCTTGTCGCGGCCCAGATGGCACGCCACACCCACGGTGGCGCCGGCGCCGCCCGGCGCGCGCAGCCGCAGCGTCGCGCGCGTGACGGTGGCTTCGCCGAGATTGAAGGCGTCGCCGGTGCCGCCGACGCGCCCGCGCACCATCGCGA
>DATEJU010000618.1:0-4536 GCA_035277805.1 Paraburkholderia sp.
CTGCCGACGATGGCCATCCTCTCGCTGATCGGCAGCAAGCAGTTCGGCGGCCACGACCTCATTCCCTACGGCTGGGACATGCTGGTGGTCGCGATCATCTCGCTCGGTTTCTACTACTGGGGCGTGAATTCGGGTTATCGCTCGCAATACCTCGACGAACGCGAGAAACTCGCCGAGCTCGAAGCACTGCCTTCGGTCTCCGAAGCCTGATAATCCTTCTCTTCCGGCGGCCAGGGCGCGCACGACACGCGCGCCCTGGCCGTCAGCCGCTTTCATCGATTCATGAATGCGATCGATAAGCCCATGCATCCGGAGCGCCTTATTCTCCGGATGCAGCGGTGCTAGAGTCAAAGCCGATGCCGGTGCTTGCCCGCATGCACCGTGCACTTTGACTCACGAGGAGATCGCATGAACCGCTGGCCTCAGTCCTCCCTCCCCACGCTCGCCGATATTCACGCCGTAGCGCCCGCGCTCGCGCGCTACACGACGGACACCGTCATGAACGGCTTGTGGACGCGCCCCCAACTCGCGCCGCGCGATCGCAGCATGATCACTGTTGCCGTGCTGATCGCGCGCAACCAGGCCATCGAATTGCCGTTTCATCTGCGGCTTGCGCTCGACAATGGCGTCACGCCCGCCGAGGCCTCGGAGATCGTCACCCATCTCGCGTTCTATTCGGGCTGGGCGAATGCGACGGCCGCGGTGGCCGTTGCAAAGTCCATCTTCGACGAACGTGGCATTAGCGTGGATCGGATTCCGCCTGCGCAAGTCGACCTGCTGCCGCTCGACGAAGCAGCGGAAGCGCAGCGCGCAAGCGCCGTCGAACAGTTGTTCGGCGCGGTCTCGCCTGGCGTCGTCCAGTACACCACCGATACGCTCTTTCGCGATCTCTGGCTACGCCCCGGGCTCGCCCCGCGTGATCGCAGCCTCGTGACGGTCAGCGCGCTCGTGGCAAACGGACAAGCTGCCCAGATCGTCTATCACCTCAACCGCGCCATGGACAACGGGCTCACGCAGGCAGAAGCCGCCGAGGCGCTCACGCAACTCGCGTTCTATGCGGGCTGGCCCAACGCCTTCTCGGCGATGGGGGTCTTCAAGGACGTCTTCGAGAAGCGCGCCGCCTGAAGCGCCACCATCATGCGGCACCGCACGGATCACGCGCCATTCAATGCTCCGGAACGCCGGGTAACGCAGGGTAACGCCGTGGAAAATAGATAGCAGAAATGCTTCGTTGGCCCACGCGTGAGGGCTGATTACACTGCGATCCATCTTGTCATGACAAGTGGATCATGCCCCAACCAAATCTCGTAGCACTCGCGCCGCAGCCGCTCTACGCGCAGATCAAGGACACGCTGCGCGCGCGCATTCTCGACGGCACCTATGCGCCGCACAGCCAGATGCCCTCCGAGCACGCGCTGTGCGCCATGTTCGACGTGAGCCGCATCACCGTGCGCCAGGCGCTCGGCGACCTGCAGAAAGAAGGGCTCGTGTTCCGGCTGCATGGCAAGGGCACCTTCGTTTCGAAGCCCAAAGCATTTCAGAACGTGACTTCGCTGCAGGGTTTCGCGGAAGCCATGTCGTCGATGGGCCATGAGATCGTCAACCGGCTGCTGGCCTTTCGCATCGTCAAGGCCAGCCGGCATGTTGCGCACAAGCTCGATCTGCCCGAAGGCGCCAGCGTGGCCGAGATCCGTCGCGTGCGCCTGCTCGATCGCGAGCCCGTCTCGCTCGAACTGACCTGGGTGCCGGAGACGCCTGGCAAGCGCCTGGCCGGCGCCGATCTGGCCTCGCGCGACATCTTCCTGATTCTGGAGAACGACTGCGGCGTGCCGCTCGGCCACGCCGACGTGTCGATCGACGCCATGCTCGCCGACGACGAAATCGCTCACGCACTGCGCGTGCAGGAAGGCAGCCCGGTGCTGCGCATCGAACGCACCACGCACGACACCTACGGCGTGCCGATCGACTACGAATACCTCTACTTTCGCGGCGACGCGTTCCAGTACCGCCTGCGCGTCGATCGCGAGAGAGCCCGGCAATAGACTAAAACGCGGACAAAAAACCAGACGAAGATCCATCGACGAACATTCCATCAGGATGACGAAATGAACAATGAGGTACTCGAATACGACATCGTCGTGGTGGGCGGCGGCACGGCCGGACCCATGGCGGCCATCAAGGCGAAGGAGCGCAATCCCGCGCTGAAGGTGCTGCTGCTCGAAAAGGCGAACGTCAAGCGCAGCGGCGCGATTTCGATGGGCATGGACGGCCTGAACAACGCCGTGATTCCCGGCCACGCCACCCCCGAGCAATACACGCGCGAGATTACCATCGCGAACGATGGCATCGTCGATCAGGAGGCCGTGCACGCCTACGCTCGGCACAGCTTCACGACCATCGAGCAGCTCGACCGCTGGGGCGTGAAGTTCGAAAAGGACGGCAACGGCGACTACGCGGTGAAGAAGGTCCATCACATGGGCGCCTACGTGCTGCCCATGCCCGAAGGCCACGACATCAAGAAAGTGCTCTACCGCCAGCTCAAGCGGGCGCGCATCGACATCACCAACCGCGTCGTGACCACGCGCATCCTCACCGATGCGCAAGGCGCCGCGTGCGGTGTCATGGGCTTCGACTGCCGCACCGCGCAATACGTGGTGGTGCGCGCCAAGGCCGTGATTCTGTGCTGCGGCGCAGCCGGGCGCCTGGGCCTGCCCGCATCGGGCTATCTGATGGGCACCTACGAGAACCCCACCAACGCGGGCGACGGCTACGCGATGGCGTATCACGCGGGCGCCGCGCTCACGAATCTGGAATGCTTCCAGATCAACCCGCTCATCAAGGACTATAACGGTCCCGCCTGCGCCTACGTGACCGGCCCGCTCGGCGGCTTCACGGCGAATGGCAAGGGCGAGCGCTTCATCGAATGCGATTACTGGAGCGGCCAGATGATGTGGGAGTTCCATCAGGAGCTGCAAAGCGGCAACGGCCCCGTGTTCCTGAAGCTCGACCACCTCGCCGAGGAAACCATCCAGACCATCGAGCAGATTCTGCACACCAACGAGCGCCCGAGCCGTGGACGCTTCCATGCGGGACGCGGCACCGACTACCGCACGCAGATGGTCGAGATGCACATTTCCGAAATCGGCTTTTGCAGCGGGCACAGCGCGTCGGGCGTGTATGTCGATGCGCGTGCGCAAACCACGGTGCGCGGCCTCTACGCCGCGGGCGACATGGCTGCCGTGCCGCACAACTACATGCTCGGCGCGTTCACCTACGGCTGGTTCGCGGGGCACGATGCCGCGGACTATGTGGCGAGCCGCGAGCACGCGCCGCTCGACCATGCGCAAATCAATGCCGAGCGCAGGCGCATTTACGCGCCGCTCGAACGCGCGCACGGCCTCGCGCCCACTCAGGTCGAATATAAGCTGCGGCGCATGGTGAACGATTATCTTCAGCCGCCGAAAGTCACGCGCAAGATGGAGATCGGCCTGCAGCGCTTCGACGAGATCGCCGAGGACATCGGCGCGATCAAGGCCAACAACCCGCACGAGCTCATGCGCGCGGCGGAAGTGCGCGCGATTCGCGATTGCGCGGAAATGGCCGCGCGCGCTTCGCTCTTTCGCACCGAGAGCCGCTGGGGGCTCTACCACCATCGTGTGGACTATCCGCAGCGCGACGATGCCAACTGGTTCTGCCACACGGACCTGCGCAAGGACGCCAGCGGTCGCATGAGCTGCGAGAAACGCGCCGTCGCGCCTTACGTCGTGCCAGTAAGCGCGTCGGATCTCGGTGCCTACGACCGCATGCGCATCCCGCACGGGCGCGCACTCGAGCCGGTTGCCGCGCTATGAGCGCATTCCTGAGCGAATCCCTGGACGAAGAACGCAACGAGGAAAACATCATGTCTTACACGCCCCACGAAATCTTCCAGCGCAGCAGCGCACCGGTCACCATCGACGAAGCGCGCTGCATTGCCGACAAAGGCTGCACGGTGTGCGTCGATGTCTGCCCGCTGGATCTGCTGGCGATCGACGTGACGAAGGGCAAGGCGTACATGCAATTCGACGAATGCTGGTATTGCATGCCCTGCGAGCGCGATTGCCCAACCGGCGCCGTGAAGGTCGAGATTCCGTATCTGCTGCGCTAGCCTCGGAATGACGCAATCCGGCACGCCAGCACGCCCCATCATTTCGGATTCCCTATCGATACATGGCCATGACTGATTCCGCTCATCTGAACCCGACGCCACCCGGAGCGGCCGCCGCGCTCGCCCGTCTCGCCGCCGCCGACGCCGCCGTGCGCCGCATCGCCGTGCTGGACCTCGCCGATTTCGAAGACGGCGCACTCGTTGTTCCACTCGTCGCGGCGCTGCGCGACGACCCCGCGCCCGAGGTGCGCCGCGAGGCGGCGCTCGTGCTGGCGTCGTGGGAACAGGAAGACGTGGTGGAAGCGCTGTGCGCAGCGCTGCTCGACGCCGACGCGGGCGTGCGCGAGGCGGCCCAGCAGGCGCTCGCCGAACTCAAGGAGCCGGGCTCG
>DATEJU010000619.1:0-5967 GCA_035277805.1 Paraburkholderia sp.
TGCCGGCGCGAATGTCAGAAGCGCGGAAAAGTTATAATATCCGCCTAAATCATCGCCCCACGGTATGCAGCTTCTAACGATCGGAATCAATCACCACACCGCGCCCGTCGCCTTGCGCGAACGCGTGGCGTTTCCGCTCGAACAGATCAAGCCCGCCCTCGCGCTGTTCAAGGACGCCTGGTCCGGCGGGCGGCGCAGCCTGAACGCTCCCGAAGCCGCCATCCTCTCCACCTGCAACCGCACCGAGCTCTACTGCGCGACCGACGCGCACGGCTCGCGCGATTCCGCCGTGGAATGGCTCTCGCACTACCACGGCATCCGCACCGAAGAACTCGCGCCCCACGTCTACACGCTGCCGCAGTCCGAGGCCGTGCGCCATGCGTTCCGCGTGGCGTCGGGGCTCGACTCGATGGTGCTCGGCGAGACGCAGATCGTCGGCCAGATGAAGACCGCGGTCCGCACCGCGACCGAGGCCGGCGCGCTCGGAACCTATTTGAACCAGCTGTTCCAGCGCACCTTCGCCGTGGCCAAGGAAGTGCGCAGCTCGACCGAAATCGGCGCGCAGTCGGTGTCGATGGCCGCCGCCGCCGTGCGCCTCGCGCAGCGCATCTTCGACAAGATCGCCAACCAGCGCGTGCTCTTTATCGGCGCGGGCGAGATGATCGAGCTGTGCGCCGCGCACTTCGCAGCGCAGCAGCCGCGCGAGCTCGTGGTGGCAAACCGCACCGCCGAGCGCGGCAAATACGTTGCCGAACGTTTCGGCGGCCATGCCATTCCGCTCTCCGACCTGCCCACTCGCATGCACGAGTTCGACATCATCGTCTCGTGCACGGCGTCCACGCTGCCGATCATCGGGCTTGGCGCCGTCGAGCGCGCGGTGAAGGCGCGCCGCCACCGCCCGATCTTCATGGTCGACCTCGCGGTGCCGCGCGACATCGAAGCCGAAGTCGGCCAGCTCGAAGACGTGTTCCTCTACACCGTCGACGATCTCGGCACGATCGTGCGCGAAGGCAACGCCTCGCGCCAGGCCGCCGTGGCGCAGGCCGAGACCATCATCGAAACGCGCGTGGCGAACTTCATGCAGTGGCTCGACTCGCGCAGCATCGTGCCGGTCATCCGCCACATGCACACCCAGGCCGACGCCCTGCGCCGCGCCGAGCTCGAACGCGCGCGCAAGTTGCTCGCGCGCGGCGACGACCCCGCGGCGGTGCTCGAAGCGCTGTCGCAGTCGCTCACCAACAAGCTGATTCACGGTCCGACGCACGCGCTCAACACCTCGAGCGGCGAGCACCGCGATTCGCTCATTGAGCTGATGAGCGGCTTCTACCGTCATGGCCAGCCCGCCAAGGGCGGCGATGCGGCATCCGGCGCATCGTCCGAAGGCGCCGAATCCCGCGCGTCGGACGCCTCCGAAGACTCCGCCGACCGTTAGCGGCACTCGCCGCCCGCACCCGCCGCGCACCTGCGGCATGCATCCGCAAGTCAGGGTTCCCAGCCCGCCGCCCCTTTCCCTCAGTCCTTTCCGGAGCCCGCTCCGCACCGCCCGATGAAAACGAGCATGCAATCGAAGCTCGACCAGCTGACTACCCGTCTGGCCGAGCTGAACGACCTGTTGAGCCGTCCCGACGTGACGTCCAACCGCGACCAGTACCGCAAGCTCACGCGCGAGCACGCGGAATTGGGGCCGGTGGTCGAGCACTACGCGCAGTGGCGGGGTGCGCTCGCCGACGAAGCGGCAGCCAAGGAACTGCTCGCCGATGCGTCGATGCGCGATTTCGCCGAAGACGAGGTGAAGGCGGCGCGCGAACGCATGGCACGGTTGCAGCACGAGCTGCAGATGATGCTGCTGCCGAAGGACCCCAACGACGAGCGCAACGTGTTCCTCGAAATTCGCGCGGGCACCGGCGGCGACGAATCGGCGCTGTTCGCGGGCGACCTGCTGCGCATGTATCTGCGCTATGCGGAGCGCAACCGCTGGCAGATCGAGATGATGTCGGCGAGCGAGTCGGACCTCGGCGGCTACAAGGAAGTGATCGTGCGCATCGCGGGCGAGGCCGCGTATTCGAAACTCAAGTTCGAATCGGGCGGCCACCGCGTGCAGCGCGTGCCGGCCACCGAAACGCAGGGCCGCATCCACACGTCCGCGTGCACGGTGGCGGTGATGCCTGAAGCCGATGAAATCGGCGAAGTCGAGATCAATCCCTCCGACCTGCGTATCGACACGTTCCGCGCCTCGGGCGCGGGCGGCCAGCACATCAACAAGACCGACTCGGCCGTGCGCGTGACGCACTTGCCGACCGGCATCGTGGTCGAGTGCCAGGACGACCGCTCGCAGCACAAGAACAAGGACCGCGCGCTCAAGGTGCTCGCCGCCCGCATCAAGGACAAGCAGTATCAGGAGCAGCACGCAAAGGAAGCGGCCACGCGCAAGAGCCTCGTGGGCTCGGGCGACCGCTCGGAGCGCATCCGCACCTACAACTTCCCGCAAGGGCGGCTCACCGATCACCGCATCAACCTGACGCTCTATCGCCTCGAAGCGATCATGGACGGCGATCTCGGCGAGCTGATCGGCGCGCTGGTTTCCGAGCATCAGGCCGAGCAACTGGCCTCGCTCGGCGACGCCGATTGAACGTGGCTGAACGCGAGCGCATCGTGAGCGAACCCGCCCTGACCGCCGATATCCTGCTGCGCGCCTCGCCGCTGCCCGCACTCGAGGCGCGCGTGCTGCTCATGCATGTGCTGGGCTGGCGCCGCACCGAGCTGATCACGCGCGGCGAGCGCCCACTCGAAGCCGCGCAGATCGACGCGTATCGCACGCTCGAAGCGCGTCGCGCGCAGGGCGAGCCGATCGCGCAACTCGTGGGCACGCGCGAGTTCTACGGGCTCGATGTCGAAGTCACGCCTGACGTGCTGATTCCACGTCCTGACACCGAGCTCCTCGTGGAGACGGCGCTGGTCGCGATGGAAGGCCTCGCGCAGCCGCGCGTGCTCGACCTCGGCACGGGCAGCGGCGCCATCGCCGTGGCCATCGCCTCGGCACGGCCCGATGCGCGCGTGTGGGCCGTCGACCGATCGCAGGCCGCGCTCGATGTGGCCGCACGCAACGCCGCGAAGCTGCTCGACGCGCGGCGCCCCGGCGGCGCGCTCACCTTCGTGGCCGCCAGTTGGTACGACACGCTCGATGCCGCGCTGCGCTTCGATGTCATCGTGAGCAATCCGCCGTATATCGCGAGCGGCGACCCGCATCTGGCGCAAGGCGACCTGCGCTTCGAGCCGCGCGGCGCGCTCACCGACGAAGCCGACGGCCTCACGGCGCTGCGCGCGATCGTCGCCGGCGCGCCGGCGCGCCTCGTGCCGGACGGCGTGCTCTGGATGGAGCACGGCTACGATCAGGCGGCGGCCGTGCGTGCGCTGCTCGAAGCGCAAGGTTTCGTGGATGTCGGCTCCAAAGAGGATCTGGCCGGCATCGAGCGCATCAGCGGCGGACGCCGGGCGGGCTAGCCGCGAGGGCCGGCAATCGGTGCGAAGCTCGGTGACGAAGCGGTCGTGCCGCCACCAGGGCGCGCCCCGCCCGCGCAGGCGAAATCCGCTATCATTTCACTCTGTATTCATCGTTTTTTGCATCCCTCAATCCCAAGGTCAGACACATGGACACCCAACAGCGCATCAAGCAGATCGTCGACGAAAACGCCGTCGTCCTTTTCATGAAGGGCAACGCGCAGTTTCCGATGTGCGGTTTTTCCGGCCGCGCAGTGCAGATCCTGAAAGCCTGCGGCGTCGATCAGTTCAAGACCGTCAACGTGCTCGAGGACGATGCGGTCCGCCAGGGCATCAAGGAATTCTCGAACTGGCCGACCATTCCCCAGCTCTACGTGAAGGGCGAATTCATCGGCGGTTCGGACATCATGATGGAGATGTACCAGAACGGCGAACTGCAGCAGTTGTTCGCCGCTGCGTAAAATCATTCGAAGCGGCGTGGCGCAAGCCCGCCGCTTTCGTTTTCCATTGCTTCGCCTGGCTCATCTGGCGCGTTTACGGTTGTAAAAGGCGCCATCTTTCGCGATCTTCTCGCGCCTCGCCCTTCGTGAACGCCACGCCTCCTGCCCCGCCCTCCCAACCGCAGACGGCCCCACGGCGCCTGATCGTCGCGATCACGGGCGCCACGGGCGCCATCTACGGCGTGCGCATCCTCGACACGCTGCGGCGCCTGGGCGGCATGGAAACGCATCTGCTGATCTCGTCGGCGGGCTGGCTCAACATCCAGCACGAGCTGCAACTCACGAAAGACGATCTCCAGGCGCGCGCCGATGTCGTGCATTCGGTGCGCGACGTCGGCGCCACGATCGCCTCGGGCTCGTTCGCGACCGACGGCATGATCGTCGCGCCCTGCTCAATGAAGACGCTCGCGAGCATCGCGCACGGCCTGTCCGACAACCTGATCGCCCGCGCGGCCGACGTCACGCTCAAGGAGCGCCGCCGCCTCGTGCTGCTCGTGCGCGAGACGCCGCTCAATCTCGCGCATCTGCGCAACATGACCGCCGTGACCGAGATGGGCGGCGTGATCTTTCCGCCGCTGCCGGCGTTCTACAACCAGCCCGCCAGCATCGACGAGATGGTCGATCACACGGTCGCGCGCGTGCTCGATCTGTTCGCGCTCGGCCCTGCGCTTTCGCCTGCCTGGCCGGGCTTGCGCGGCGCCGCGGACTGACTTTCCCTCAACGCCCGAACAGCGGCGTGGATTCCAGCCGATTATCAATATTGGCGACGCAATCAATTCCGCCACGCCCTGTTTAATTCGCGAGGGTTGGGTCTTATATTGATCGCAATACGACACTTTCCAGCCGCCTCGCGCGGCCCGCGATCATGCCCCCCCGTACGCCCACCCTGTTCCTCTCTCACGGCGCGCCCACGCTGCCCATCGACCCATCGCTGCCGTCCGGCGGCTTTACGACGCTCGCGCAGCACCTGCCGCGTCCGAAGTCCGTGCTGATGCTCTCGGCGCACTGGAACACGCTCAAGCCCACCGTGAGCACGGCGGAGCAGCCCGAGACCATTCACGACTTCTATGGCTTCCCGCGCGCGCTCTACGAGATCCAGTACCCCGCGCCCGGCGCGCCCGAGACCGCACGGCGCGCGGCGGCGCTCCTGCGCGCGCAAGGCGTGCCGGTGGACGAGGAGGCCCACGGCCTCGACCACGGCGCCTGGGTGCCGATGCTGCTGATGTTCCCGGAAGCCGACGTGCCCGTCGCACAACTTTCGATTCAGCCACGCGCCGACGCCGCCCATCACTTCGCGATTGGCCGCGCGCTGCGCGAACTGCGCGAGGAAGGCGTGATGGTGATCGGTTCGGGCCAGATCACGCACAACCTGCGCGCCGCGGACTTCTCGGCGCGCCGGGAAGACGCCGATCCGCGCGTGGCCGAGTTCACCGACTGGTTCGAAGCGCGTCTCGCCGCGCGCGACATCGACGCCCTGCTCGATTACCGCCGCGAGGCGCCGCACGCGGTGCTCATGCACCCGACCGATGAGCATCTGCTGCCGGTCTTCGCCGCGCTCGGCGCCGCCGACGACGACTACACGCTCGGCGTCCAGTCGCTCGGCACCTACCAGCGCGCGCTGGCGATGACGAACTATGTGTTCGGCTCGACCGCCCAATAACGCCGCCGCAGATGCAGCAAGGCCCGCCTGAATCGCTTCAGGCGGGCCTTGTGTTTTGGGCGGGCCCGCAATCAGCAGGCCACGCAATCGGGCACGGTGCGCGGCTTAGTGCGCGCCGATGCCTTCGAGCACTTCGTCGTGCTCGTCACGCTCTTTCAGATACGGCGTGCGATAACCCGAATTCACGCCCCAGTAGTAGAAACCGAGCGAGATGATCGCGACCACCAGCATGTCCCAGCCGTAGGGAATGAGGTCGTGGCCGCCGAACTGCTTGCTGCCGATCAGCGAGAGGATGGCCATCGTCGGCAG